>NZ_DATMLH010000023.1:0-23951 GCF_035570115.1 Mycobacterium sp. | reverse complement strand
CAAAGCCGGGGCCGCCCCAACCACGACCGCCCCAACCGGGGCCGCCCCAGCCGTGACCGCCCCAGCCACGTCCACCGGGTCCGCCCCAGCCGCGTCCACCGGATCCGCCCCAGCCGTGACCGCCCCCACCGGGACCGCCCCAGTTGGCCAACTGCGCGTGCTGTATCACACTCGGAGCTGCCGGTGGCGGCGGAGCGGCGTTGGCGGCACCCGCCAGTCCGATCGCCGAAAAGCCAATCGCGCCAGCGATTACACCAGTGCCGACGATTTTCTTGAGGATCATGGCAATTCCCTTCTTGCTCCTTTTCACCCACGCCATCCAGGGCGCGTCGTGGGGCTACAACAAGAATCTGACATGGCCCTTGCCGAAAGCTTGTGCCGCAGCTCACAACTGGTTTTCGCCGCCGCGGACTGTCTCACAACCGGCCGGTTTCACCGAAAGTCCGTGACTTCTTCGCCGCGAGTTGTAAAGCTAGCAGCCATGTTGGAGCTATACCGCAGAGCGGAGGACGTGTGATAAGTCCAGAGGTCGCCGACGGTGTGACGATAGTTCGAATCGACCATCCGCCGGTCAATGCGCTCGACCTGGATTTGCTCGACGCCATCATCGCCACGATGCGCAACGTCGAAGGGCCCGTCGTCATCACCGGCGGGGGTCGGTGTTTCTCGGCCGGCGTCGATCTGCGCGCGCTTGTCGACGGCGGCGCCGAGTATGCCGAGCGCTTCGTCACTGCGCTGTCGGAGGCCTTTCTTGCGGTCTTCGACCACCCGGCACCGGTGGTTGCCGCGATCAACGGGCACGCCATCGCCGGCGGGTGCGTCTTCGCCATGTGCGCCGACGTGCGACTCATGTCCGCCGGGACGGTCGGCCTCACCGAGCTTGCGGTCGGTGTCCCATTCCCGGTGGCAGCGCTCGAGATATGCCGCTTTGCGATGGGGCCATCGGTGGTCCGGGCAGCGCTGCGGGCCAACACGATCGACGCGGACACCGCGTTGGCCCAAGGATGGATCGACGCGGTTGTGCCGAGTGACGACCTGATTCCCCAGGCGACGGCGATCGCGCGTGAACTCGGTCAGTACTCCCCGGCTGCGTACGCGGCCACCAAGCGACAGCTACACCAGCCGGCTCGCGCCGTGATCGATGCGGGCGCGGAAGTGGATACCAAGGTTCGGGCGAGTTGGATGACGGAGGAGACCCGCGGCCGCATCGCCGCATTCGTCGAGGCGCTTGCCCGCGGCCGCTGAGACAGCTCCAAGCTCTCAACTGTTGGCGAACGGAGTTCAGCGTCGTTGTCCGCAAAGACGTCAGAACGCCGGACAAAATCCGGAAAAATGCGACAGTGCCGGATCGCTACCGTCCTGACCCCGTGGTCAGCCCCGACGGTAGGTTATTCGCTCACCGCCGCTAGTTGCCCTAACTTCCGTAGGGACGATCCGATTATTTCGCGCTGCATGTCCAAGCGCGCTGCTTCGGCTTCGGGGACGTCAACGTGCACGGAAATCTTTGTGCCGCCGCTGTCTGCAGGTTCGAGATGCCACTGGAATACCAGATCGGAGACCATGCAGGAGATGGTGACGCGCCTGTCTTGGGGCCGGGCGTTCAGAGTCTGCGGCATGGGGAAGTCGGGATAGCCTTCGACGAACATTGTGTAGTTCTTCTCGTCGTCGGCGGGCGTGGTCGACGCGATACCGGTCCACCACTCGGGAAATCGTCCAGGGTCGTAGAGCAGCATCCAGACGTCTTCTGGTGGGGCGGAGCTTTGCGTCGAATCGTCAAAGCTTGGCATGTGCGCTCCCGTTGTTGAGTTGGGATAAATCGGCCAGCACGGTGTCGAGTTCTTCGGCCGGACAGATCTGTCCGATCACCGGCCGCCCGAGGTCGGCCAGCGCCGCAGTCGATCCTGTGGCGTCCTCAGCGGTGACGCGGCGGCGCCAGCCCGCGGCGGCGCGCTTCAGATAGCGCTGCGCCGCCACGCGTTCGCCCTTCGCGGCGGCGATCAACCCGCGTGCCGACGCCATTCGCGCGACGAGCGTATCGGGCCAGTCGGCAGCCCCGACTGGCTCCAGCACCGTGGCCGCAAGCTCCTGTTCGGCTTCGGTGAGCCGGCCCAGACGAGTCAGCGCCTCGGCGCACTGCAAACGTGCCAATGGCCGTCCAATCGAGGCGTTTTCGACGTTCAGTGCCCGTGCCAGGAACTCGGCGGCTTCGTCGTAATATCGCGCGCGCAACAGGACCCGGCCCGTTTCGGCGTCGGCGGTCGCGGCGAGTTCCGGGCCGCCGATCCGTTGCGCTAATCGCTGCGTAGATTTGGCGACGCGGATTGCCTCTTCGTGGCGACCGAGTCGAGACATCAGCCATGCGCGCGAGAGTTGCACATCGGCGTCGATGGCCAGCGGCAGGCTCCCACTGCCGGGCACGGTTCCGATTTCGTCAAGTAGTTGAAGGGCCTCACCGTAGCTGCCGGTCGAGGCCAGACCGGCCGCGGCGTTGAGCAGCGACCCGTACACGAGGTCAAGGCGTCCGATCGAGCGGGCGATCTGCGCGGCTGCACGCCCCTCATCGGCGACCTCCTGGAAGCGGCCTTGCCGGATACGGGCCAGAGTGCGGGCGATATGGCGGCGGATGTCGCGGATCGGGTCGACGGGCAGTCGCCGACATTGTGTGTCGACGCTGTCCAGAAGCTCCTCGCAGGCACCTGGGTCGCCGGCCATCGCCTCGCATAGCGCCAGAAACGCTTGGGCTTGAAGCCGCAACCGCAACGCCGAAACGCCCGCGGTATCAAGCACTTCTAAGGCGCTCGTGACCGAGCTCCGGGCAACGATGGGGCGGCACAATGGGCCGGTGTTCCACTCGGCCCAGCGGATATAGGCGCTCGCAAGCCCGAGTCGATCATCGGTGGCTTCGAGTACGTGCGCCGCGCTTTCGAAACGCGCCTGTGCCTGGTCGGCCATCCCGCGGTGCGCCGCGACACCGGCAAGCTCCAGGACTATGTCGGTGTTGGCGGGCTGCAGGGCCGACGCCTCGGTTAGTAACTCCTCGGCGCGGCTGAGCGCCCCGAGCGACATCGCATGGTTTGCCGCCCGCACCAATAGCCCCGCCGACCCGTCACGATCACCCGCGGTGAGCAGATGCCGGGCGGCCTCACCGGCCAGCTCCGGGCCGCCGTGGTCGTCGAGATCACGCGCCGCAACAGCGTGCAGCCGGATCCGTTGCAGCTGCGGCAGGTCGGCGTAGTAGGCTTCACGCACCAGGGCGTGTCGGAAATCGATTGCGCCATCGACGATCTGCAACAATCCGGCATCGGCGGCCGCTTCGAACGCAGTGTCGAACTCGGGACCGTCGCAGGCCCCGGCCCTGCGGCAAGCGTCTTCGATCCTCAGCGCGCGCCCGGCAACCGCCATGACCTCGCACAACGACCGTGATGACGGGGGCATGTGTCTGCGGGCGGCGCGCACAGTCGAGCGCAGACCTTCAGCGAGGGCCACGTCACCGCGCGCGATGGTGCGAGACGCCTCAATGGCCAATAGCGCATTGCCATCGGCAGACGCGATGACGGTGCCGATCGCATTTTCATCGACTAGCCCGGCGTGGCGTGCGATCTCGGCGATATCGGTATCTGCAAGGGGTTCCAGGTCGACATCGGCGAGCAGCGCCGCGCAATGACGCGCCTGGTGCTCAGCGTCGGCCAGCGCGGCGGGCAGCGAACGGTTGCGTCGCGTCCACACCAGCAGCACCGGCATGCCCTGCACCCGTCGGCAGGCGCGTGCGAGCACCACCGCGCTGGCCTCGTCGCAGCCGTGCATGTCCTCGAGGACCGCCAGCACCGGCGCCTGTGCCGCGGCGTAGGCGAGCAGATCCAACAGTCCTTCGGTGATCCGGGCCTGCTCGAAGTCGGGCGGGCCGGGTGCCGCCGGCTGCATCAATGTAGGCAGCAGCGGAGCCAGCGCCGTGGTAAACGGCTCGCCGTCGGGAACGCCACCCAGGGCGTGCAGCAGCGCGCTGCCCAACTCGGCCCATGGCCAATAGGGCGGACAACCGATTGCTGACGTGGTACCAAATGCGGTCAGACCACCGGTGTTGCCGGCCAGTTCGGTGAGCTCGGCGATCAATCGGGTCTTTCCCAGGCCAGGCGCACCGCTGACGACTGCTACTCCGCCGGCACCCGAACGCGCGGAGCGCCAGGCCCGCGCGAGCGCTTGAAGCTCGGCATCGCGGCCAACCAGTGGAGTCGTGGCCAGTCGGCGCAACTCATGGCCGGCGCGGATATTCGGATGCCGACTCTGCTTGCGGCTGCGGATCTTTTCGGCTAGCTGCCAGGTTTCGTCCGCGGGAGCGATCTTCAATTCGTGGCGGAGCCGCTCGACGATGCGCGTGTAGACCGCCAGAGCGCGCGAGCGATCGTCGGCTTCGTCGTAGCGCCGCATCAGCAGACGGGCGCAGGTTTCCGAAAGCGGGTTTAATTCCAGGGCTTGCCGCGCCCGCTCAATCGCCAACGCTGAATCCCCGTTAGCGGCGGCCTTGTCCGACTGATCCCTCAGCAGCGCAATCACCTTGTCGCGGTGGGATTCTCGTGCCAGAATCGCCCACTCATCATCTAGGCCGGCGAGCAGGTCGCCCGAAGAGATAGCCAGCGCCTCGTCGAGACGGCCGTCGGCGACCAGTTCGTCGAATAGGGCGACATCCACCTCGGCGTTGCGCAATCCGATGCGGTTGCGTGAGGTGTCCAGAACCGTGTCGGCGTGCTGGCCGAACGCTCGGCGTAGTGCCCACAGCGCCGTACGCACGCTGCTGCGTGCGGCCGCATCGGGGACATCGGGCCACATCGCCGAGGCGATTTCGGAACGGCTGCGCGAACCGGCATGAATGGCCAGCCACCCCAGCAGCGCCACTGCTCGAATGCTTTCCGGCAGCGCGATTACACCGCCGTCGACATCGATGCGTATGTCCCCCAGCACACGAACCGAAGCCGACGCGCCCGAATTGTCGGTGGCCATTGTGTCTCCTGGTGACCGTTTGCGCTGGTCAATCATAACAGCGGGTTCTCCGGAATGGTGGTTGCTGAGTGATTGACGCTGGATTGACGGTCGGTTTCCGACGCTGGGCTCGACACGTTGACCGCATCGCTCATTAGGAGAGACCACCATGTCCCACATAACGCGAGCGCCGGTTGCGACTCCGCATACCGCGTCGGCCACCCGATCAGCGCCGTCCGCGCCGGGCAAGCAGGCGCCAGCCTTGATTACCGAGAGGGAGGTTTTGCTCAGCACGGCGGCGGCTGTGTCGGCGCGCTCGGCCGGCCGCCCTTGGCTAGGCATAACGCTGATTGCCCGACTTGACCGCATGCTGACCGCGCTCACCCAGCCCCGGCCGCACTGCGCACGCCGCGAGCCGGTCTATTTCGAGACGGCACGGATGTCGCGGGCGATGGAGCGACTGTGATGGCGGGGACGCCGTCGGCGGGGCCGGCACATGCGGTGGTACTGGGCGCCAGCATGGGCGGACTTCTGGCCGCCAGGGTGCTCGGCGACTTCTACCAAAAAGTCACGATTGTCGAACGAGATATGCTGCCCGTAGCGCCAGTGAACCGGCGAGGCGTCCCGCAGGGCAGGCAAATTCACGCTATCCAAGCGCGTGGTACGCAGATCCTCGACGAGTTGTTCCCCAACTTCGTTGATGAACTGCGGGCTGGCGGTGTTATGAGCTGGGATGACGGTGACTTGTCGAAGTTGTGTGTTTCGGTTGCAGGGCATCAACTGGTCCGGTCCGGCAAAGTGCCTAATTCCCAAACGATTTCAGTCTCATTTGCGAGCCGGCCCTTCCTCGAATGGCATGTTCGGCGGCGTGTGCGGGCCATTCCGAACGTGATATTCCTCGAGGGCCATGATGTGGTGGGCCTCAGCGCGACACCGGCTCGTGACCGTATCACCGGGGCGCGGGTCGTCAACCGCGACACCACCCACGAGGCAACGCTCACTGCCGATCTGGTCGTCGACGCGACCGGACGCGGTTCTCGGACGCCGAACTTCCTAGAAGAACTGGGCTACGGCCGGCCCTCGCAGGACGAGTTGACAGTGCACCTGGCCTACGCCTGTCAACTACTGCGCCTCCCACCCGGCGCTGTCGAGGAACATATGATCGCGCTGTTCCCCGTCCCGGGACGGCCGAAGATATTTGGCTTGTTCAAGTACGAAAACGACACGTGGATGTTCAGTGTCGGTGCTTTGGCGGGACTGCAGCCACCAAGCCAGCCTGCCGACATGTTGCGATTTGTAGCCGATTTCGCTCCCGCTCACGCGCTGCAAGCCATTCAAACGGGCGAACCGCTCGGCGACGTCGCGCACCATCGCGTTCCGTCTAACCGCTGGCGGCGCTACGACAAAATGCGCCGAACACCCGACGGTCTAGTGGTATTCGGCGACGCAGTGTGCAGCTTCAACCCAATCTACGGACAGGGCATGACGATCGCCGCCATCGAAGCCACCGTGCTGCGCGAGTGTCTGCGCCGCGGACAGCGCAACCTGCCGCGGCGCTTCTTCCGCGCCAGCGCCAAAAAAATCCGGGTCGCCTGGCAGACCGCCGTCGGCTCCGACTTGGCCTTGCCAGAAGTGGTGGGCCCGCGACCGCTATCGACACGTATCAGCAATGCGTACCTGGATTGGGTGATGACCGCCACGGAGACCGACCCCACTGTCGCTGGTCAATTCATCCGGGTAATCGGGATGATTGACCCACCAACTCGACTGCTGCGCCCGTCGATCGTGCTGCGCATCGCACAGGCCAACCGGGTCCGGCGATCTGAAGGGCGGCAGCGCATCTCGACAGCCGCGAAGCCGCTGCCGACACCGCAAGACCCAGCTCGGGGAGTACGCCCGTCCCAACAAACGGACGAACGGACTCCACCAATGAATGCCGCCATAATCGACAGGCATCCAACGGACCTCACCCGCCACGCTGGTTCGACTTCCACCAACATCGACGTTCCAGCCGGGTGCAGGAATGAGCGTCCACAGAATCTACCAGCCGAGAGAATCCAGAACAACGTCGATGACGACAACCGTCCCGTCACGATCTTCGCCTGGTGACGGCGCACCGCTCAGACCGCGATCGTAAGCCCAATCCTTCACGGCCGCTTGAGATGTCAGCAAGCAAAATACATCGATGCCGTGATCAAGCTCGGCGTAGTTTGCGAAGGCAAGGCCCATGAATATCTCGGCAGCTGCATCGTTAGCACCTGCGGCCGGCGCAGCACTGTGCACCCCGGTTGCCAGATCAGGGCAGCTGGGAGCACCGATACCACCAGGCGCGGCGCAGCGGGGAGTCCTTGACGGCGCGTTCGCTGTCTTGGACGCACTTGCTCACGCCGAGGAGGGCGTTGGACTGACCGCGCTGGCTCGCGCAACCGGGTTAGCCAAAACGTCCACGCATCGGCTCGCCGAACAACTCGTCATGCTTGGCGCGGTGCAGTGCGTCGAGCACCGCTATTATGTCGGGCTGCGGATGTTGCGCATCGGGCAACGCTGGCAGCCTGACCCGCTGCTACGGCGCATCGCGCAAGCGCCAATCCATACCCTTGCCGTGCAATCGCACGCCGTAGCGTCGCTGCGGATCCTGCATGAGAACCGGCTGCAATGTGTCTGCGCTACCGTGCCCCACGGCCACGCCTACACGCCCGGCCCGGCCGACTCCGAGTCGATCGCCCGCACCGCGACCGGACGCGTCCTCTTTGCGACCCAACCCGCCGGTGACTGGACGCTTCCTCACTGCTGGACTCGACGCGAATGGCGCAACATGCGCGAGTCTCTCCGCGATCCGCGCGCGACGGTGATCGACCATCAGGACGCGATCGTCGGCATGTGTTGCGTATCGGCGCCCGTGTGGGGGTCGAATGGGAGCTGCGCTGGCGCCACCACCGTCACAGTTCACGCAAACGACTTACCCGCTGGCCTACCCGCCCTCGTGTCATACACCGCGGGCCGCATCGGCGCCGCCCTTCGGCAGCTAGAGTGCGACGAACCATGTCCTGACAGAAGCTGGCGCGACTGAAGATTGACAGACTTTCGCGGCGCGCCCAGCTTTTGCCAAAGTAGGTAGGCGTGTCTTGTCAATCTTTTCTACATCTCGACAA
Organism: Mycobacterium sp.; assembly: GCF_035570115.1. Taxonomy (GTDB): domain Bacteria; phylum Actinomycetota; class Actinomycetes; order Mycobacteriales; family Mycobacteriaceae; genus Mycobacterium. The sequence continues at coordinate 15,825 of NZ_DATMLH010000023.1, read as the reverse complement.
CAGCGGCTAAGTTAGCCCATTGTGAGCTTGTGGATCACCCACGCCGCGGAGACGCTGACCGAAGAGATACCCGCGGCACCCGACACCGTGCGCGACTTTTACGTGGATCTGGACAACATCAAAGTCGTGCACCCGCTGGTCGTTTCGGTGCAAACCATATCGCGCATCGAGACCGCGCACGGTTACCAGCACACCTATCGGGTGCGCGACCGTATCCCGTTGGGAGCGTTCGCAATCCGAATAAGCTATTGGGCTAGGGTCGAGGTTGCGGTGCACGGCGACGTGATCACCGAGGCGCGTCAGTTCCCCCGGGTGCGGCTGAACGGCATCGTGACATTCGAGCCGATCGACGCGGGCACTCGTCTCACCGAGCGGCTGCGGATTGCGGCTCCCCGTCCGCTGGCTGCGATGACCCGACGTGAAGCGGTGAACGCGCACATCGCGATGCTGTCGGGCATCCGCAGTCACTTTCAGTCACTGCGGTGAGTCGCCAGTTGTTGACGTAGTTCTCGCTTGAGCACCTTGCCGTAGCTGTTCTTCGGTAGCTGCTCGACGGTCAGGTAGCGCTTGGGGCGTTTGAAGCGGGCGATCCGCTGCAGCAGATGCGTGTCGAGCTCGTCGGGTTCGGCGGCGCCGACGATGAACGCGACCACGATCTCACCCCACTCCGCGTCGGGTGCTCCGACCACGCACGCTTCCGACACACCGGGATGTTCCAGCAGCGCCTCTTCCACCTCCCGGGGATAGATGTTGGTGCCGCCGCTGATCACGACATCTTTCGAACGGTCATGCAGCGTCAGGTAGCCGCGCGCATCGAAGGAACCCATGTCGCCGGTGCGCAGCCAGCCGTCGCGTAACGTCGCGGCGGTGGCCGTCGGGTTGTGCCAGTAGCCGCACATGACAACGTCGCCGCGGCAGACGATCTCACCGATCTCATCCACGCCCGCCGGTGTGTCGTCAGCGCGCAGCACCGCGACTTCCATGCCCGACCGCGGGTAGCCGACCGAGCCCAGGAGCGCATCGTCGGCGCCCTGGTAGTCGGCGCGGCGCAAGCCGGTGATGGTCATCGGCGACTCGCCCTGCCCGTAAATCTGGGCGAAGACCGGTCCGAACGCCGCCAGTGCCCTCTTGATGCCGTCCACATACATCGGTCCGCCGCCGTAGACGATTGTCCGCAGCTGGCTCGGGCATGCGCGGCCGGTAGCTCGGGCTGTGTCGACGACGCGCTGCACCATGGTCGGTGCGAGGAAGGCGCTGCAGCCCGGATGCTGCTCACACAGATCCAGGAATTCGCCCGGCTCGAATCCGCCACGCTGCGGCACCACCTGGCGGGCGCCACGCAGCACGTAGGCCGGAATGTAAAGGCCGGAACCGTGCGACATCGGTGCGGCGTGCACCAGGCTGCAGCCCTCGTCGGGTGCGTCGATGTCGGCCAGGTGGGCGATCGTCACCGCCATCAGGTTGCGGTGGGTGAGCATGGCGCCTTTCGCCCGGCCCGTCGTCCCGCTGGTGTAGAACAGCCAGGCCAGCGCCGACGGATCCGTGCGTGGCGCCGTGCCGGGCTCAGCGGTCATCCGGCGTGAATAAGCTTCTTCCTCAACGCTTTCCACCGCGAAGCCGCAATCCGAGGTTAGTTCGGCAGCGATTGTCGCCGAAGCAAAGACTTGCGATACGCCGGCATCTTCCAGGATTTGGATCATCTCGCGCGGATGTAGCTTGTAGTTGATCGGAACGGCGACGCATTCCGCCGCCCAAATCCCGAACAGCAGTTCAACGATCTCCGGGCGGTTCTCACTGATGATCGCGATCCGCGCAGCCGCCGGACACTGCCCGCGGATCGAGCCTGCCAGGTGTAGTGCGCGGTCCCGCAACTCCTGCCAAGTACAGCAGCGCCGCTCGCCGTGATACACCGCCCCACCATCAGGAAAGCGCTGCGCGGTCTGCGCCAGCAGCGCGAACAGGTTCACCGGGCCGTCCACTCCGATGTCAGCGCGAACTTCGACAGGTACTTCGTGGAGCTCCACCCGCCGTCGACCACGATCGTCTGCCCATTGATGAAGCTGCCGCCGGGGGAACACAAGAACGCGACTGTGCTCGCCACGTCGTCGACGGTGCCCAACCGCTGGTGCGGTGTCATCTCGGTGTTGATCCGGCGGAATCGCGGATCCTGCAAGCGTTCCTCGGTCATCGCCGTCTGGATCACACCGGGAGCCACCGCGTTGCAACGTATTCCGTGCGCCCCGTACTGGCAGGCGATGTGGGTGGTCAGCGCGGTGAGCCCACCTTTGGCCGCGGAGTAGGGGCCGCCGCGAAGACCGCCTACGACGGCGAACGTCGAGGTGATGTTGATGATCGCCGAGCCGGGCTGCATGTGCGGCAAGACGTCCCGTGCCAGCCGGAACGGCGCGCGCAACATCACATTGAGGAAGTAATCCAGTGTCTCGTCGTCGGTTCCGTGCAGCGGCGTGGGGTTTCCCACTCCGGCGTTGTTGATCAGAAAGTCGATACGACCCCAACGTTCGACCGCGGTTTCGACGATGCGTCGGGGTGCCTCGTCGTCGGTCAGGTCGACCGCAACGGTTGCGATACGGTCGGCAGCACCGATGGCCGCGGCCAACTCGGCCAGTCGCTCTTCATTGCGGCCGGTCGCCAACACCGCCATTCCCATCTCGGCGAGCTTGGTCGCGCAGCCGAAGCCGATACCGCCCGTTGCGCCGGTTACGATCGCTACCTGCATGTCATCCGTCCGTCTTCATCAGGGCCGCCTGGATCTGGTGTTTGAGCACCTTGCCGGCGTCATTTCTCGGGAGTTGCTCCCAGATAACCACTTGTTCAGGTGATTTGAATGTGGCGACGCCGTGTGCCTGCAGGAAACTGCGTAGGCTTGCGACGTCGGGCCGCGGCTGATCTGTCGGCACGATGACAGCACACGCACGCTCCCCGGTGCGGGGATCCGGCAGACCGACGACAGCGATCTCCGCGATACCGGGATGGTCGATGAGAATGTCCTCGACCTCTTTGGGCGCGATATTCTCGCCATTCCGGATGATGACGTCTTTGGCTCGTCCGGTGACCACGAGGTAGTCGTCGTCGACCCAGCGCGCGAGATCGCCGGTGCGGAAATATCCTTCGGAGTCGAACGATTCGGCTTCGTCGTCCGGGTGCAGGTAACCGACCAGCATCTGCGGGCCGCGTGCATGGATCTCGCCGCCACCGGCGGCCTCGCCGCGAAGTGTGACGTGCGCGAATCCGGCGCGTCCGTCGGTGTCCGCGGCACGGTCGGGGTCGAGCGGGGCGCCGACTGTCGTCACCGGAACTTCGGTCGAACCGTACACGCGCGTGACGACGGCACAGTCGAGATACTCACTTGCTCTGCGGATCAACGACGGTGGCACCGACGCGCCGCCGCAGATGAACAGCTTCAGTTCCGGCAACCGGGTGCCGGCGCGCTCGGCGGCGGCCAGTATCTGCTCCAGAAATGGTGTCGCTCCTGAAACGTTGGTGCAGTGCTTCGAAAGGATAAGCTGCACCGCTTCATCGGCGTTCCAGCGCTCCATCAAGACCGCGGACGTGCCCAATAGCAGGGGACATTCGAACGCGTAGATGGAGCCGCCGATGTGTGCGATCGGCGACATCACCAGAAATCTGTCGCCAGGCTGGACCTGCCAGTATTCGCGGATCTGGCAGATCAGCGCGTGCATCGAGTTATGGCTATGCAGAACGCCTTTCGGTCGGCCCGTGGTCCCGGATGTGTAGAGGATCATGCGCACCGCATCCGGATCCAGGGTGGGTAGCCTGACTGCCGGTTGGTGACGCTGCAGTAAGGACAGAAAGGGTGTGTGCCCGGACGAGGGCCCAGGCTCGCCGCGCACCACGACGACCTCGGGTGGGGAACTCAGCTGTTCTGTGACCCGCGCCAACATCGATGCGTAGTCGTGCCGTCCGAAAGTCGATGGCACGAAAACCATCCGAGCGTCCGCGTCATTGAGAATGAAGAGCAGCTCGCGATCCCGCAGTGACGGCAGGATCGGGTTCACCACCATTCCGGCCATCGTCGCCGCCAGGTAAATGATCGTGGCCTCATGCCAATTGGGCAGCATCAGCGACACCACGCTGGCCGTCGGCATGCGGGCCAGCAGCGCTTGCGCCAGTGCCGACGCCTGTTCGTAGAGGCTTCGGCAGTCCAGCTGGCATTCGCCGTCGATCACCACAATCCGCTCGGGTGTGCTCCGCGCGGCCTCGACCAGCGAGTCGGCCAGGGTGCCACGCACCCACCACCCGCGTGCATAGGCGTCAGCGGCCCGCTGGTCGTCCCAGCGGACCCGTCGTCCACCGATCAGTTTTCCGGTCACGTCGCTTGACATCCCTGATATAAGCCGATTTACGCCGATCTACCCGTTGAGGTTAGCCGCGGACCCGTCGCATCGTCATCGAGTGACGGAACCGCGCGGCGGGATGCGTATTGATCGTCACCTGCGCAACCTCGCCGTCGGACGTGGTGTAGGTGCGGTGCACTTCGAGGGCCGGGCTGCCGCCCTCAACGCTGAGCTCCTGGGCGAGCACTGGTGAAATCAGCACCGCGGCGATCTCCTGACGAACCTCGACGATGCTCAACCCGAAGAGGTCTTCGATCAGCGGGAATATCGGACCGGTATGCCGCGGTAGCAATCTGCCGACAGCCGCGAACGCCCGGTTGATGTAGTACTCGGTCCGGCACACTGGAAACTTCGCGCCCTCGACTTGCCGAAAACCGCGCACGGCCAACCATTCTTCCCCGCCGGTAAGCCCGGTGCGGGTGGCCAGATCGTCATCGATCACCACCATTCCGGTCGAATTGATGGCGAATTGCGCACCTGTCGCGAAGGCCAGCAGGTCGTTGATCGAGACGACGTCCTGGACGTAGGAGTCCGAGGAGGGCCGCGGCACCACGAGCGTGCCGGCCCGCGGCCGCGACGCCACGAGATTGTCATCGCGTAGCCGCCGCAACGCCTCCCTGACTGTGTAGCGGCTGACCGAAAAACGCTCGCACAGTTGATGTTCGGTAGGAAGTTGTGATCCCACCGGGTACACTCCGTCGACGATCTCTTTCCGCAGTGCCCGTGCGACCTGCAGATAGCGGTGGTCAGTTGATCGGTCGTCAGCCATGGCCAACTTCTCTACGTTGTTGTCTGGGTTCTTGCCGAACTGCCAGCACGCTGCCCTCCGCGTCGGCCGAGACATAGAGCGTTCCGTCGGGCCCGGCGGCAATGCCGGCGAACGGTCCCTGCGGCCCGGAGAACGGTGGCATCCCCTTCAGCGGCTTGGGGACCACGCCCGGCGGAGCGCCGAGCGGCAACCCGGAGGCGATGGTGTGCCGCCTCGCGTCTTCCAGATCAATCGCGATCAACGCTTTGGCGTCGGCGTCGACGACGTATAACCGCCGCCCGAGCACCAGAATGCCTTGCGGCCGTTGCAAGTCGTCCACCACGGTATGCACGCCGGAACCGTCAAGTCTGACCACGCGACCGGCGCCCGCTTCGGAGACCAGACAGGTGCCGTCGGGGGCAATTGTCACTCCGATCGGATCGTGCAGGCCCGAAGCGATCACGTCCGTCCGCCCAGACTTGATCGACACCACTCGTCCCGTCCCGAGCTCGACGGCCACTACGGCCCCGTCGGCGGTGATCGCCACCCCGTAAAGCTGATCGAATCCGTCTGCCAGTACCTCGGATTCGTGCACGGCGGGCCGGTAGCGCGAGACCTGGCCGCCCGAAGTGGTGACGACGAACTCGCCGGGTCCTGCCGTTGCCAGCCCACGCAGGAAACCCGGGTAGCCCGGGGTGAACAGCATTCCCACGGTCTGCAAGGTGTGATCGGGCGCCACGACGTAGAAATAGGTGCCATCGGCGACGTAGAGGTTGCCGTCGGGGTCGACGACCAGATCCAGCGGCCAGTTCAGGCCGCCCGGTAACACCGTCGCAGTCTTGCCGCCGTCGAGGATTTCGGTGATCTCGCCGGTGAAATTCGAGACGAACAGCCGGTTCCCGACGAAGGTCGCGTTGTCCAGGCCCGGGTTGAGGTCGGCCAGCACTGTCTGGTCGCCGGTACGCGGGTCGATCCGCAACACCTGGCCGCTGTGCACCTGAGTCGACACAATGCGGCCTGCCGAATCGAACTTCACCGAATCCGGCACACCGAGGCCGGTGGCGACGCACTCCGGCGCGCCGCCGTCAGGATCGATCCGCCAGATTTCGTTGGCGCCCATCACCGGGAAGTACAACAAGCCGTCCGGGCCGACCTCCATCGCGTTGGGGGACGGGACATTCTCGAGCAACACCCGCGGTTCGCCACCGCCCAAGTCAAGCTCGAGAAGCCGCCCGCCTTCCCGACATTCGCCGATGAACAACCTGCCCTGGTGCACCGTGATCCCATTGGCGGATGGGACGTCGTCGCGCAGCACCCGGGTGTGGCCGTCCGCGCCGCGCGCGCTGACCCGACCGTCCATGACCTCGGTGGCGTAGAGGTTGCCGCGCGGGTCAAAAGCTACGTCGTCGGGCGCGATGATGTCGCCGCCCTTGGGGCTGATGGTCTCCAGCCGACCGGTCGCGATGTCGAGGGCGCTGATCTGGCTACCGGTCACCTGGGCGACGTAGATCCGGCCGTCGGGGCCCGTCCGCAGGCCATTAGCGCCGAACAGCCGACTCGGCGGGATAAGCCGGTCCAGACGCCAGCCCTCAGCGAGACTCGGCGAGATTCCTGCACCGGAGCGCCCTTCTTGTAGCAACATCGGTGATGACCTCCGGCCGGTGACGTTAGCAACCGAGTGTGGTCCAGACAATAGTTCGCGGTGGCCTTAGCAGCACCCCTTGACGCCTAGCTATTTGCAGAGAATCATATTCTCAATTATGCGTATCTGCCTATTTTGTCCGGACAAAATCTATAGTGGCCGATAACCTGCTCAGTCTTGATCATCGCGTGGTGGTGGTCGCCGGCGCCGCGGGCGGCGGTATCGGCACGACCGTCACCCGCATGGTCGCCGAGGCCGGCGCAACGGTGATCGCGGTCAGCCGGGGCAAGGAAAATCTCGACGACCATATTGGCCCGCTGATCGAGCGGGGCCTGTCGATCGTCCCGGTGGCCGCCGATGTCGCGACCGACGACGGGGTGGCCGCCGCGATGGAGCAGGCGGTGCGGGCCGACGGCGACCTGCACGGGCTGGTCAACGTGGCCGGCGGGGCCGCGCCGTCGACATGGATGCCATCGACCCGGGTGACCCGCAGCGACTGGCGCGACTTGTTCACCCAAAACCTGGAAACCACGTTCTTCATGAGCCAGGCGATTGCCGCGGAACTGAAAGCACGCAAACGTCGCGGGTCGATCGTCTCGATCTCCTCGATCAGCGGCATGAACACCGCGCCGTTCCACATCGCCTATGGCACGGCCAAGGCGGCGGTCGTGGCGATGACCCGCACAATGGCCGTAGAACTGGCCCTCGATGAGATTCGGGTCAACGCGGTAGCGCCGGGGATTACCGCGACGCCTGCCTCGCGCACCTACGTCGATGAAGACGCCGAGCGTGATCGCCGTGCCATCGCGATGGGCCGGCGCGCCCGTCCCGAGGAAATCGCCGGCGCCATCCTGTTCCTGTTGTCGGACCTGTCCAGCTACATCACCGGCCAAGCGCTTCTGGTTGACGGCGGCCTGGACCTCAAGTGGACACATTTGGACGCCGACAACACCTCGCTTTTCCTCAAAGACGACTCCTTCCGAGCGGCGATCAGGAGGATTTGATGACGGGTCTAGCCAAAGATTTGAATTCCACAGCGGCCGAAGAACTTTCGAGACCGACGACGATCGGTGTCGAAGCGTATATCAGCGAGAGCTACGCCCGCGCCGAGCGCGACAGGCTATGGCGAAAGGTCTGGCAGCAGGTTGGCCGTGTCGAAGAGCTGCCCGAGGTGGGCAGTTACCTGACCTACGACATTCTCGACGACTCGATCATCGTGGTGCGCACCGGAGACAACGAATTTAACGCCCACCACAACGTCTGCATGCACCGCGGCCGCCGCCTGATCGACACACCCGAGGGGGCGAAGAATGCCCGTGGCCGCGCCCGCAAGTCGTTCGTCTGCGGCTTCCACGGCTGGACCTATGGCCTGGACGGGGCGTGCACGCACATCCGCGAACAGCAGGACTGGCAGGGAGCGCTGACACCTGAGAACACCCACCTTCGACCGGTCAAGGTCGACACCTGGGGTGGTTGGTTGTGGATCAACATGGACCCCGACTGCGAGCCGCTGGCCGACTACCTGTTTCCCGCCGCAAAGATTCTCGACCCGTTCGGCCTCGAGAACATGCGCTACAAGTGGCGCAAGTGGCTGCACTTCGATTGCAACTGGAAGGTCGCACTGGAGGCGTTCAACGAGACCTACCACGTCTACACAACCCATCCGGAGTTCAACAAGTTCGGCGAATTCAAGGGATGGGCCAAGGCGCAGGGCAAACACAGCAATATCGGCTATGACGCTCCGAAGGACATGGAGGCCACCAAGTCCAAGATCCGGCTCGGCATTGGTGCCGATTCGCGTGTGTCAACCGCAGAGATGCAGGTGTACACGATGGAGGAGACCAACGCCACCACCACCCAGACGCTGGTGAACGCCGCCAAGCGGCTGGTCGACGAATTGCCGGAGGGGACACCGGCCGACAAGGTTCTCGAGCACTGGCTGGCGTCGGCGCGCCGAGACGACGAAGCGCGTGGTGTGATCTGGCCGACGATTCCGTCCGACATCCTCGGCCAGGCGGGGACCGCATGGCAGATCTTCCCGAACTTTCAGATCGGGCAGGGCCTGACCAGTGCGCTCTGCTACGGCGCGCGGCCGCACCCCAGCTACAACCCCGACAAGTGCATTTTCGAGGTGTCGGTGTTCGAGCTGTGCCCGAAAGGTCAAGAGCCGCAGACCGAGTGGGAACGCACACCGGTCGGTGACCCTCGGTGGCGGTCGGTATTGCCGCAGGATTTCTCGAACATGGCCGCAGTGCAGCAGGGCATGAAATCGCTTGCGTTCCCCGGTACCAAACCCAATCCCTACCGAGAGCGAAGCACTGTCAACCTCCATCACCAACTGTCGAAGTACATGGGTACCGGCGAACCGCAGGAGCTTTCAGATAGATGACCCAGTTTGATAGGCGGTCGGATACCTGCCCCCCGACGCAGACGCCGGACGACATCGATATCGACGCGCTGCGAGAGAAGTACTTATTCGAGCGCGATAAGCGGCTGCGTCCGGAGGGCTCGAAGCAGTACTTGGAAATCAAGGACGAGTTCTCGAAATTCGCCGAGGTCGATCCCCACACGCCCGTGACACCACGCACGCCTATCGACGAGGACATCGACGTGGCGGTGCTCGGCGGCGGCATCACCGGGCTGCTGGCGGGCGCGTACCTCAAGAAGGCCGGCGTCGATGACCTGCACATCATCGAGATGGGCGGGGACTTCGGCGGGGTCTGGTACTGGAATCGTTTCCCGGGAATCCAGTGCGACAACGACGCCTACTGCTACATCCCGATGCTGGAAGAACTCAACTACATTCCTTCGAAGAAGTTCGCCGACGGCGCCGAGATCTACGAGCATTGCCGTCGCATCGCAAAGCATTTCGGGCTCTACGACGGCGCGATCTTCTCCACCCAGGTTCGCGCGGTGCGCTGGGATGAGACGATCAAGCGCTGGCGGTTGAGCACTAATCGCGGTGACGACATTCGTGCCCGGTTCGTGGTGATGGCGCAGGGCTCTTTCAACCGGCCAAAGCTGCCCGGAATCCCCGGCATCAAGGACTTCAAGGGACATATGTTCCATTCCGCTCGCTGGGATTACGACTACACGGGTGGGGGTGCCAACGGCGGACTGCACAAGCTCCATGACAAGCGTGTTGCGCTCGTCGGTACTGGTGCGACCGGCGTGCAGCTGGTTCCGCACTTGGGCCGAGACGCCCAGCATCTCTACGTCTTTCAGCGCACGCCGTCATCGGTGGACGTGCGAGGCAACGAGCCGACGGACCCGCACTGGGCGGCTTCCCTGCAGCCCGGCTGGCAAGAACAACGCAAGCGCAACTTCCACCGCTGGTCACCGTTGGGGGAAGGTGCGGTGTTCGACGAGCCAGATCTCGTGTGCGATTTCTGGACTGAACTAGGGCGCAACCTGACCGCGCGAATCGCGGCTGCCGACGATCCCACGGCACTGACCATCGAGCAGATAATGACCTTCCGCGAAGAAGAGGATTACAAGGTCATGGAGCGGTTGCGGCAACGCGTCGAGGAGCTCGTCGACGACCCGGAGACCGCTGAAGCGCTCAAACCGTACTACCGGTTCATGTGCAAGCGGCCCTGCAGCAACGACGAATACCTGCCGACGTTCAACCGCCCGAACGTCACGCTGGTTGATGTGTCGAAATCCAAAGGCGTGGAACGACTAACCAAGAACGGGATTGTCGCCAACGGCATTGAGTATGAAGTCGACTGTGTCATCTTCGCCAGCGGTTTCGAGATCACCACCGACATCGGCCGCCGGTACGCAGTCGATGTGATCGAGGGCCGCGACGGCCTGTCGCTCTTCGATCACTGGCGTGACAGCTACAAATCACTCCATGGGATGACCAGCCGAGGCTTTCCCAACCAGTTCTTCACCGGCTTCGTTCAGGGCGGCGTGGCAGGGAACACCACGGCGATGCTCGAGCAACAGGCCGAGCACATCGCCTACATCATTTCCGAAGCAATAGCGCGTCGCGCGACCACCGTCGAGCCGAGCCAGGAAGCTCAAGATAACTGGGTCAAGACGATCCGCAATACCTCGATAGACACTTCGGAATTCGCCGTCTCGTGCACACCTGGCTATTACAACAATGAGGGTGGCGGTGGCGGCGAGGGCATCCGCTCGGCCATCGGCGATCCCTACATGCCGGGCTTCTACGTGTTCGACGACTTGCTCAAGGAATGGCGTGCAAATGGCGATCTAGACGGTCTGGTACTTGAGAACATAGATGGCTGATTTGAGATTCGACGGCAGGGTAGCGGTCGTCACCGGGGCTGGCCGAGGGCTCGGCCGCTCCTACACCATGCTGCTGGCATCGCGCGGAGCGAAGGTCGTCGTCAACGACCCCGGCAGCAGCCTCGCCGGCGAGGGAATGGACGCTGTGCCGGCTGACCACGTCGTCGGCGAGATAACCGCCGCCGGAGGACAAGCCGTCGCGTGCACCGAGTCCGTCACCACCCGCGAAGGCGGCGATGCGATCATCCGGACCGCGCTCGAACATTACGGCCGCCTCGACATCCTGATTCACAACGCGGGCAACGTTCGTCGCGGCTCGCTGAAGGAGATGAGCCACGAAGACTTCGACGCCGTGCTCGACGTGCACTTGCGCGGCGCATTTAACGTTGTGCGGCCGGCGTTCCCGGTCATGTGCGAGGCCGGTTACGGGCGCATCGTGCTGACTTCCTCCATCGGCGGCCTGTACGGAAACCAGGGCGTCGCCAACTACGCGGCCGCGAAGGCCGGCGTGATCGGTCTGTCCAATGTCGCGGCCCTCGAAGGTGCGGCCGACGGCGTGATATGCAACGTGATCGTGCCGGCTGCGGTGACAAGAATGGCCGCCGGTATCGACACCTCGACCTACCCACCGATGGGCCCGGAGCTCGTTGCGCCCGTGGTGGGTTGGCTCGCACACGAAACCTGTTCGGTGACTGGGGAGATGTTCATCGCGCTGGCGGGTCGGGTGGCGCGAGCGGTCATCGCCGAAAGCCCCGGCGTGCATCGGCCAACCTGGACGGTCGAGGATGTTGGCGAACATCTCGATGCGATTCGAAACATTGAGGCGCCGCTGGTTTTTCCGGTCGTCCCTGACGGTCATGACCAGCATATCCGCTGCAGCTTCGAACTCGCGCAACGTTCCAGCGGCCGAGGCGTACTTCATGGCTAGCCGGACGGGCACGGGACCGCTGACCGGCGTGCGGGTAATCGACCTCACCGCAATGGTGATGGGACCGTACTGCACGCAGATCATGGCCGATATGGGCGCTGACGTGATCAAAGTCGAACCGCCACAGGGCGATAACACCCGTTACATCTCGGTCGGTCCCGCGCCCGGCATGAGTGGGGTGTTCGTCAACGTCAACCGCGGCAAGCGCAGCATCATGCTGGACCTGCAAACCGATGCCGGAACGCGGGCGGTGCGCGCACTTGTTGAGACCGCCGATGTGTTCATCCACTCGATGCGCGCCAAAGCGATCGCCAAGCTCGGCTTCGCCTATGAAGACGTCGCCGCGATCAACCCAGAGATCGTCTACACCAATTGCTACGGGTACGGGCGCCGCGGACCCCACCGCGACCGGCCCGCCTATGACGACACGATCCAGGCTGAATGCGGCCTGCCGGCGGTACAACAGCAACTGACCGGAGAGGCTGACTACGTCGGAACCATTATGGCCGACAAGGTCGCCGGGCTGACCGCGCTGTACGCGACGACCATGGCGTTGTTTCACCGCGAGCGAACCGGGGAGGGACAGGAAGTCGAGGTCGCCATGTTCGAAACCATGGCGTCGTTCATGCTCGTCGAACACGCCAACGGCGCCCTGTTCGACCCTCCCCTGGGGCCGGCGGTGTATCCGCGCACCGTGGCGCCCAACCGTCGCCCATATCGCACCAGCGACAGCCACATCGCCGCATTGATTTACAACGACAAACACTGGAACGCGTTCATCAACGCAGTGCGGCCGCCGTGGGCCAGCGAGCTGTATTCGACGCTGGAACAGCGCGCACGCCAGATTGACACGGTGTACGGATTAGTGGCCGAGACAATGAAACAGCGCTCGACGCAGGAGTGGCTGGCGCTGCTCGGCGAACTCGAGATACCGGCGGCGCCGCTCAACACGCCAGGCGCCCTGTTCGACGATCCGCATCTCAACGCCGTCGGCATGTTCGAGACCGTGGACACCCCGCACGGACCAGTGCGCTTCCCGGGCGTACCCACCTGGTTTTCCCGGACACCGGGTCGCGTTGCGGGGCCGGCGCCAGAGCTGGGCGCCGACACCGCCGAGATCCTCGACGAACTGGAAAGCCAAGAGGCTGCGCGGCTGCGGGCCGTCGAAAACAACTCGCTCAAAAATAGCTATCCCTAAGGAGTTTTCAACATGGCTGTGCCCGTTTACAAGCGGATCCTCGACCTGTTCGAGGTCGAGGGCGTGAAGACGTTGTTCGGTATCCCGGACCCGAACTTCGTGCACATGTTCCTCGAGGCGGAATCGCGCGGATGGACGGTGGTCTCGCCGCATCACGAAGAGAGCGCCGGGTTCATGGCCGAAGCCGTCTCGCGGATGACGGGCAAGCCGGGCTTGTGCATCGGCACGCTGGGTCCCGGCGTGGCGAATATCGCGGGGGCGATGATGTGCGCCAAGGTGGAGAACTCGCCCGTCATCTTCCTCGGCGGCCAGCGGGCGCGCATCACCGAGCGGCGGGTCCGGCGTGGACGCATCCAGTTCGCCCGCCAGGAAGAACTTTTCGCGCCGACGGTGAAGTACAGCGCGTCGATCGAATATGCCGACCAAACCGATGAAATCATTCGAGAGGCGATTCGGCGCGCGATGTCGACGACGCCCGGCCCGGCTTACGTCGAGTTCCCGTCTCACGTGACTCTGGAAGAGTTGGAAGTCTCAGACCCGCTGCCTCCCAGCGCGTATCGGCTTGTCAACCACGGGGCTGGCGCGCGGGAGATCGCCGAAGCAGCCAGGCTAGTGTGCGAGGCCGAAAACCCGGTCCTGCTGGTCGGACACGGCGTTCACACGTCGCGCACCGGAGAGGCGGTCAGGGAACTGGCCGAGCTGATGGCCTGCCCGGTGATCCAGACATCGGGTGGCACCTCGTTCATCCCCGGTCTGGAGGACCGCACTTTTCCCTACGGTTTCTCGTCTGCGGCAGTCGAGGCCGTGGTCGCGTCGGACCTGTGCATAGCGCTCGGAACCGAGCTGGGCGAACCGGTTCATTACGGCAAGACACGCCACTGGGAACAGAACAACGCCGCTCGCAAGTGGATCTATATCGAGCAGGACCCAACGGCGATCGGGGTGAACCGACCGGTGGACGTGCCGCTGGTGGGAGACCTGCGCGGCGTAGTGCCTCAGCTGGTCGAGGCGCTGAAGGACACCCCGCGATCGCCGTCGGCCGATCTTGCCCGCTGGATCAAACAGGATGCCGACCAGCTTGCCGAACTGGCCGAGACGGCGCCTAGCGGCCGCAGCCCGGTCCATCCGGCGCGCTTCGTGGTTGAGGCGACCAAAGCCTTCCCGCCCCAGGGCATCATGGTCCGCGACGGCGGCGCGACGGTCATCTTTCAGTGGACCTATTCGCTGGCAAAGCCGCACGACGTCATCTGGAACCAGAACTTCGGCCACTTGGGCACGGGCTTGCCCTATGCCGTCGGCGCTTCGGTCGCCGACGGCGGCAAGCGGCCGGTCATGCTGCTGACCAGCGACTCCTCGTTCATGTTCCATATCGCCGAGCTGGAGACCGCCGCGCGTCTAAAGCTACCGCTGGTGTGCGTTGTGGGTGTCGACCACCAATGGGGTCTCGAAGTCGGCGTCTACAAGCGCACGTTCGCTCAGCCGTCACCGCAGCCCGGTGTGCACTGGAGCAAGGACGTACGCTTCGACAAGATCGCCGAGGGCTTCGGCTGTTACGGCGAATACGTGGAAAAGGAAGAGGAGATCGGCCCGGCGATCGAGCGAGCGTATGCCAGCGGCAAGAGCGCTGTTGTGCACGTCTGCATCGACCCGAAGGCGAACTCCGAGGAGATGCCGAACTATGGTGAATTCCGCACTTGGTACGCCGAAGGCACCCAGTAAAAAAGGAAGGTTGTCATGCGCGAATACCTGAAGTTCTACATCGACGGCAGCTGGGTTGACTCGTTGCGGCCCAATAGTTTTGACGTCGAAAACCCGACGACCGAGCAGGTGTCTGGGCAGATCTCGCTCGGCTCGGCCGCCGACGTCGACGTGGCGGTCAACGCCGCCCGGCGCGCTTTCACCAGCTGGTCGCAGAGCACTCGCGAACAGCGCCTCGATCTGCTGGAGGCCATCCTCGCCGAATACACCAAGCGCGCAGGCGATCTCGCCGACGCAGTCACCGAGGAAATGGGCGCGCCGCCGTCGCTGGCCGCCGGCCCGCAGGTCCAACTCGGGCTTGGTCACCTGGTGACGGCGATCGACGTGCTGAAGAACTTCCCCTTCGAGGAACAGCACGGGGCAACGCTGATCGTCAAGGAGCCGATCGGCGTCTGCGGGCTGATCACGCCGTGGAACTGGCCCCTCAACCAGATCGCGGTCAAGGTGTACCCGGCGCTGGCGACCGGGTGCACGATGGTCCTGAAACCGTCTGAGGTGGCGCCCTACTCGGCCTACATCTTCACCGAGATCCTCGATGCCGCGGGAGTGCCGGCCGGTGTGTACAACCTTGTAAACGGCGACGGTCCGGGCGTCGGCGTGGCCCTGGCGAGCCATCCCGACATCGACATGGTGTCGTTCACCGGATCCACAAGCGCTGGCGTCGAGGTGGCCAAGAATGCCGCTCCGACCGTGAAGCGGGTGACTCAGGAACTCGGCGGCAAGAGCCCCAACATTGTCCTCGACGACGCGGGCTTCGCCGACAGCGTCCGCGCCGGTGTGGTCAACATGATGCCGAATTCCGGGCAGAGTTGTAACGCGCCGTCGCGCATGCTGGTCCCGAATTCGCGTATGGCCGAGGCGATCACCATCGCGCGTGAGACCGCCGAGCAGGTGAACGTGGGCAACCCCGGCGATAAA
>NZ_DATMLH010000022.1:0-9240 GCF_035570115.1 Mycobacterium sp. | reverse complement strand
ATCAGCGTCTCAGGGAGAAGTACATGGCCGATGCCTACGTAAGGAACATGAAGTGACCACACCGCCTACGGGCCAGACTTTTCGCATCGTCAAGCCGACCGCTTCGCCTCCGGATACCGAGGAGACCGTGGAAGCGGTCCGTGGTGCCAATCCATTCGTCGGTCTGACCCCAGGCCAAGTCGCCAATGCCGCGGCGCGGTGGGCCCAGGCGCTCGTGCGCCGTCCCAGGGTGCTCATCGACTCGGTCGGCGGTTGGGCGGCCGACGAGGCGCGTGTGATCATTGGCAAATCGGAGGTCAAGCCCGATCCCAAGGACCGCAGATTTGCGGACCCGGCGTGGCATGATTCTCCGCTCTGGCGCAGGGTCGTTCAGTCGTACCTGGTCACGCGCGACAGTGTGATGGGCTCAGTCGACAACCTCAACCTCGACGCCAAGTCGGCCGATCGTGCCCGGTTCGCGCTGATGCAGGTGACTGAGGCGACGGCGCCGACCAACAATTTGCTGACCAATCCGACGGCACTGCGCACCCTGGTGGAGACACGCGGCAAGTCGGTTGCCGACGGTGGACGCCACTTCCTGCACGATCTGATGCACAACGGAGGCATGCCATCGCAGGTCGACACCCGTCCCTTCCAGATCGGTGTCAACACCGCCGCTACTGCCGGTGCCGTGGTCTACCGATCGCCGATGTTCGAACTGATCCAATACGCACCGAGCACCCCGAAGGTCCACGCCGTGCCGACGGTGATCATTCCGCCTCAAATCAACCGGTATTACTTCCTCGATCTCGCTCCGGAGCGGAGCTTCGTCGAGTACGCGGTTAGTCAAGGACTCCAGGTCTTCTGCATTTCGTGGCGGAATCCCACACCGCGGCAACGTGATTGGGATCTTGACGATTATGCCGCCTCCTGCGTGAAAGCCATTCGCATCGCCGAGGAGGTGACGGGCGCACCGAACGCGAACATCGCGGGATTCTGCGCCGGCGGAATGACCACCTCGGCGGTACTGTCCCACCTCGCCGTCACCGAACCATCGCTGGTCAATGCCGCCACTCTCGGCGTCACCCTCATCGACAGCGACGAGAACAGCACGCTGAACATGTTCGCCAGTGAACGCACGGTCGAAGCCGCTCTGGCCCGTTCTCGCAACAAGGGGGTGCTCAGCGGGGAGAGCTTGGCGAAGTTGTTCGCCTTCGTGAGACCCAATGACCTCATCTGGAACTACGTAGTCTCCAACTATCTGCTCGGCAAGAACCCACCGGCATTCGACGTGCTTGCGTGGAATGACGACGCCACCAACATGCCAGCCGCACTGCACGCGACGTTCCTGGACATCTGGCTGAATAACGCCTTGGTCAACCCTGGTCGTTCGAGTGTCCTCGGCACGCCTGTCGACTTGCGGAAAGTCGAGAACGACATGTACGTGGTGGGTGCTCGCACCGATCACCTCGTGCCGTGGCAGTCGGCTTATGCCGCGACCCAGCACTTCGGCGGAAACGTGCGTTACGCGTTGTCCAACAGCGGCCACGTTCAGGCACTGATCAATCCGCCGGGCAACCCCAAGGCCACGTACTTTACGAACGACGAGCATGTGTTGGATCCGGAGATTTGGCTGAAGGGAGCCGACCGGCATCAGGGTTCTTGGTGGGAGGACTGGGCGGTCTGGAGCAAGAAGCGCTCCGGTGTGCTACGAGCCCGCCCGAACGCACTGGGCAGCGAGGCCTTCCCGCCGCTGGCGGAGGCTCCCGGCGAGTACGTACGCGAGTAGGGGATGCCGCAGACATGATGGATGTGCCCCTCACGACGTGGCTGCTCTTTGAAGGCGCCGCGACACACCACCGTTGCGCCGAGGTGGTCAGCCGCCTTCCTGACGGTGCCCTGCACCGCTACACGTACGGCGAGTTCTCCGCGCGCGCCAGGCAGTTGATGAACGCGCTGGACGCTTTGGACGTGCCCCAAGGCGCGGTCGTGGCGACACTCGCGTGGAACAGCTACCGGCATCTGGAGGCCTACTTCGGGGTGCCGTGCTCTGGCCGAGTGCTGCACACACTCAACCTCCGGCTCTCTGCGGACGAACTGGCCTTCATCATGAGCGATGCGCAGGACACGGTCGTGTTGGTGGATCCGGACTTGTTGCCGCTGATCGAACAGGCCGCGCCGCGGGTGCCGTCACTGCGACACATCGTGGTGCTGGCCGACGACGCCACCGCGGCCAGCGACCCGAACGTGCTCGCCTATGAGCAGCTTCTTGCCGCCGCGAGCCCGGAATACGCTGCGCGGACCCTCGATGAGTGGTCGGCTGCGTCGCTGTGCTACACCTCCGGCACCACCGGACGGCCAAAGGGCGTCCTGTCGACTCACCGGTCGGTGTTTCTCCATGCGCTGGCGGTGACGTCCGGTGCCGGCATGTCGGTGGGACCGAGCGACTGCGTGCTGCCCCAGGTTCCCATGTTTCACGCGAGTGCCTGGGGTCTGCCCTATGCGGCTGTTGGCGTGGGAGCCAAGCTGGTGTTCTACGGCGGTGCGCTGGAACCCGGTCCCTTCGTGGACCTACTACTGACTGAGCGAGTGTCGGTGAGCGCAGCGGTGCCCACCGTCTGGGCCGGTGTCGCCGAGGAGCTCATGAACCGTCCGGAGCCAGCCAGAGACATTCGCCACATCATTTCCGGAGGTAGCCAGCCCCCGCGGGCTCTCATCGAGCGCTATCTCGACGAACTCGGCATTCCCATCGTCCAGGCCTGGGGCATGACGGAGACCTCGCCGCTGGCGAGCGTGGCCTGGCCCCAGCACCGCATGAAGGACTGGCCCAAGGAGACCATCACCGACGCAGCGCGCCGGCATGCCGGGCTTCCGCTGCCTGGTGTGCTCGTGCGGCTGCGCGACGGGAACGGTTCTCAGGTGCCCTTCGATGGGACGTCGATGGGCGCGCTCGAGGTACGGGGGCCGTGGGTTACCGACGGATACCTGCACGGTCATGGAGCCGATGACTTCACCCGCGACGGATGGTTCGTCACTGGTGACGTTGCGATCGGATCGTCAGATGGTTACTTCGTGATCGCCGACCGCACAAAGGATCTCATCAAATCGGGTGGCGAGTGGATTTCGTCGGTCGACATGGAGGCTGCGATCATGGCCATGCCGGACGTGCTAGAGGCCGCGGTCATCGCGGTCCCCCATCCGAAATGGGTGGAACGGCCGGTCGCCTACGTCGTGGCGCACCCTGGAACTCATGTCGGCTCCGACGAGGTGCATCGCCACCTCGAGAGGAGCGGGTTCGCCCGCTGGCAGTTGCCCGATCGTGTCGAGTTGATCGACGAGGTGCCCAAGACCGCCGTCGGCAAGTTCGACAAGAAGGTGCTTCGCGCAAGGGATGCGTCGTCGTGACGTCCAGCGAAGCCGATAGCAGCCGGACCGTTCACGTAGGGCCAGCGCGGGTGCGTATCCGGACCCAGGGGACCGGGGAGCCGTTGGTCCTGCTGATGGGTATCGGGGGTCACCTCGACATGTGGCAGCCCCTTACCGAGCGCCTCCTGCTCCCCGGCCGTCAGCTCGTGTCGTTCGACTTCCCCGGCACGGGTGCGTCCTCGCTGCCGTGGTTCCCGCCGACGATGGCGCACAGTGCGCTATTCGTCCGACTGCTCATGCGCAAGCTCGGACTCTCCCGCGCAGACGTGCTCGGGTATTCATGGGGCGGGCTGTTGGCCCAGCAGCTGGCCGCTCAGCACCCCCGCGTCGTGAACAGGCTCGTGCTGGCCTGTACGGGCCCAGGAGTCCTGTGCGTGCCAGCAGATCTCCGCGTTGCTGCCCGACTGCTCACGCCGCGGCGGTATTACTCCCCCGACTACCTGCGGAAGATCGCGGCGGATACCTACGGCGGCAGGTTACGGCGGGATCCGAAATTGGTCGACGGTGAGGTGGCCGCGCGCATGAGCCATCCACCGAGTTGGCCGGGATACGCCTTCCAACTCGTGGCCGCCAGTACCTTCTCTACCTTCGCCATCGCCCCGCTCATCAAGAGTGATGCGCTGATCCTCGGCGGTGGCGACGATCCGATCGTCAAAACCAAGAATCAGTTGATCCTGCACCGCCTCATCAAGGGCTCAGCACTTCAAATCGTTGAAGAGGCAGGGCACTTGGTTCTGCTTGATAGCCCCGAGAAGATGGCGCCCATCATCGACGGCTTCCTCACGAACCCTCCGCAGTGAGGCCGCTGCAACGCATCGACGCTCAGAAGTTGGCCAGCACGCGCCCGCACTGACGACGTGCTGCACCTCGCCGCCGTCGACACCACACTGAACACAGTCGAGCGGGTGCTGGACGTGAAATTCGAACACGAGGCGCCCGACGCCAAATCGGCGGACGACCAGGTCAATGCGCAACTGGTAGCGAGCGAGCTGCGCGCCACGGTGGTCACGCGCCAATCCATTGCGGCGGACGCTTTTCGGCGAAGGCGATCGCGCCCTCCTTGGCGTCGTGCGACGTGAACACCGGTCCAATGATCTTCGCCTGCTCTACGAACACCGTGCCTGGCGCCCAGCCGCGCGACTCGACGATCACACGCTTGGTCGCGGCCACCGCGAGAGGCCCGTTGGCGGTGATCTTCTCGGCCAGCGTCATCGCCGCCCCGAGAGCGGTGCCGGGGTCGGCGAGCACGTTGACCAGACCCAATTCGTAGGCGCGCACAGCCGGCAGGTTTTCACCGGTCAGCGCCAACTCCATCGCGATCTGATACGGGATCCGCTGCGGCAGGCGGAGCAGACCGCCACCACCCGCCACCAACCCACGCTTCACCTCGGGGATTCCGAACACGGAATCCTTCGACGCGACGATCAAGTCGGTTGCCAGCGCCAACTCGGTACCACCGGCCAGCGCGTAACCCTCGACCGCCGCGATGAGCGGCTTGACGGGGGGCCGCTCGGTGAAACCCATACCGCGGCCCTCGATGGCCACGTCCTCGCCCCGGGTAAAAGCCTTGAGATCCATACCGGCACAGAAGGACCCACCAGCGCCCGTCAGAATGGCCACTGACAGTCCGGGGTCGCCATCGAGGCGGTCCATCGCGTCGGCAAGGCCTTGGCTGACCGCCGCGTTGACGGCGTTCTTCGACCCGGGCCGGTTGATCGTAACGATGAGGATCCGGTCATTGCGCTCGATGAGAACCTCGGGTTCGGCGCTCACACCAGCTCCAGAATGGTCGCGTTGGCCTGACCGCCACCCTCGCACATCGTTTGCAGCCCGTACTGAATTCCCCTGTCACGCATGTAGTGCAGCATCGTGGTCATGATGCGGGCACCGGAGCCGCCGAGTGGATGGCCAAGCGCGATCGCGCCGCCATTCGGGTTCAGTTTCTCCTCCTCGGCTCCAATGTCCTTGAGCCACGCCAAGGGAACGGGGGCGAAGGCCTCGTTCACCTCGTAGACCCCGATGTCTTCGATTCGAAGGCCGGAGCGTTTCAGCGCCTTCTGCGTCGCCGGAATCGGCGCGGTGAGCATGATCACCGGATCCGCGGCGGCCACCGTTGCCGTGTGTACCCGTGCCAAAGGCTTGAGGCTCAGCGACTTCGCCTTTTCAGCGGTCATCAGCAGCAGCGCGGCCGCGCCATCGGAAATCTGCGAAGCGTTACCGGCGTGGATCACCCCGTCGTCTTTGAAGGCCGGCTTCAGCGTGGCCATCTTCTCGATGGTGCCGCCACGGCGGATGCCTTCATCCTTGAGCACGAGGTTGCCGTCTTGGTCTTTGATGCCGACGATCTCATCATCGAATGACCCGGAATCCTGTGCAGCGGCCGCCTTTTCGTGTGATCCCAGTGAGAATCCGTCGAGCGCAGTACGGTCGAAGCCCCATGATTGTGCGATCATCTCGGCACCGATGCCCTGGTTGGGACGCCCGCCGAAGCGGGTGATGAACGAGTCGGGAAATGGGTCGCCGCCCGCCGCGAGCGTGGCCCCGATCGGCACCCGCGACATCGACTCCACGCCGCCCGCGACGACGACGTCGTAGTGTCCCGCGACCAGACCGGCCGCGGCGAAATGCACCGATTGCTGGCTCGACCCGCACTGGCGATCGATGGCGACCCCCGGCACGCTATCGGGCCACCCGGCCGCCAGAAGGGCGGTGCGGGCGATGTCGAAGGTTTGTTCACCGGTCTGCCCGACGCAACCCCAGATCACGTCATCGACGATCTCGGGATCGATACCGGCGCGCTGCACGAGTGCGTTGAGCACTTGGGCCGAGAGGTCGGCCGGGTGCACACCAGATAGGCCACCGTTGCGCTTACCGATCGGAGAGCGCGTCGCCTCGACGATGACTGCTTGGGCCATGTAGTTCTCCTTGAGACGCTGATTCAGGACATACGGGTCTGGCTCTGATTCAGGATACAGATATCTGTCTAAGATAGATATGAGGGGTGGTCGACGGTCGGCCTACCAAGTGAATGAAAGGACTATCCGAGTGGACATCAAAGATGCCGTCGCCATCGTCACGGGGGGTGCCTCCGGTCTCGGCTTGGCGACCACGAAGCGTCTCCTCGACCGCGGCGCGCACGTCGTCGTTCTCGACATCACGGGCGAGGACGTAGCGACCGGACTGGGGGACAGAGTGCGCTTCGCGGCCGCCGACGTCACCAACCCCGACGCGGTGACCGCGGCGCTGGACATCGCCGACGGGATGGGTCCGCTGCGGGTCGTAGTGAACTGCGCCGGCACCGGCGACGCCATCCGGGTGCTCTCGAGAAAGGGGGTGTACCCGTTGGATCTGTTCGCCCGCGTGATCAACATCAACCTGGTTGGCACCTTCAACGTGCTGCGCCTGGGAGCCGAACGCATTGCCAAGACGGATCTGGTCGGTGAGGAACGCGGCGTGATCATCAATACCGCCTCCGTAGCGGCGTTCGACGGACAGATCGGACAGGCCGCGTACTCGGCGTCCAAGGGCGGCGTGGTCGGCATGACCTTGCCGATCGCCCGCGACCTGGCCGACAAGGCCATTCGCGTGATGACCATAGCTCCCGGCCTGTTCGACACCCCGCTGCTGGCGGGTATGCCCGAGGAGGCCAAACACTCACTGGGTGCCCAGGTGCCGCACCCGGCCCGCCTCGGTGACCCCGACGAGTACGGGGCACTCGCGGTGCACATCGTCGAGAACCCGATGCTCAACGGCGAGGTCATCCGACTCGACGGCGCCATCCGCATGGCCCCCCGGTAGGCGGCCGGCGATGACTCTGTCGACGAAATTCACCAAGGTCTTCGGCGTCGAACATCCGATCGCCCAAGGCGGTATGCAGTGGGTTGGACGCGCAGAACTCGTGGCGGCCGTGGCCAACTCGGGTGCACTGGGCTTCATCACGGCGCTCACACAGCCGACGCCGGCCGATCTGGCCCACGAGATCGCATAGGCCCGACCCTACGCAGCGAACACCACGCGGCGCGTCGAACGGCTACGCGGCCCGTCGAATGGCTATAGGTGCGCTGAGCTCGGCGGCAGCCGGGGTAGCGAACGGCCCCGGCGATCATCGCGGGACCTTGCCCCACGCAGCGAACGTGGTGATGCCGACCATCATCGTGGACCGTGCGAAAGCCTCGTCCACGCACGTCAAGTCATCCTCGCCGAGGCCTACCGCCGCCGCGGCGGCCCGGGTGGTGGGCCACGCCTGGCGAAACGTCTCATAGGACGGCTCGCCGGGGCGACCCGTGGGCGTGTAAGCCTCGACGCCAAACCCCTCGAGGCTGAGCGCGGCGACGAGCCCGGGTAGTCGGCGACCGCAGTATGAGTCGACGACACCCGCGGCTCGCCACCGCGCGAACACGTCGTGCACGACGACCGATGCCCGGGCGGACTCTGCGGCACCGGCGAACTCCAGCAACCCGAGGTCGCCTTCTTCCAGGAGCACCCACCCACCGGGTGCCACCGCTGCGACGATGCGGCGAAACGCCGCCACGGGGTCGGCAAGATGTTGCAGCACGAAGCGGCAGTGCACCAGGTCGTAGGCGGCGGGTTCCAGATCCTCGCGCGAGACGTCATGGCGGCGCACGTTCACGGTCGCAGGGAGGCCGTGCAGGCGTTGCACGTCGATGTCAGTGGCCACCACCGAGCCGCCCGAACCGACGCGGCGACCGAGCCACTGGGCAATCGATCCGCCGCCGGCTCCGACCTCGAGGCACCGCCAGCCTTCGCCGACACCGATCGCTTCCAAGCGCTTGATCGTGAACGGATCATTGGCCTTCTGTAGTTCGTGGAGCCGGGCGCTTTCGCCGGCCGCACCAGCCGGACTCATCATGTAGCTACGGTCTCCGGCCACGCGGTTGCCTCCTGGTCGTTCGCCATCCCACGAGCGCGGCAGCTGACCGCCGGCTCGTGCTAGACCAGGGTGTCCAGGGACATGGCGAAGAACCCACCGATTTCGCGGACCGGCGCCGCGACGCGTTCAGCCGGGGTCGAGGTCATCGTGTGAGCGCGTCGTGGGTTGCTGGGCGCGCAAGCAGTGCGCGGGTAGCCGTCGCCGACGGCGCCGCCGGCTGGTCCCGGGGCGCGCACGCATGGCGGTCTGGTTCGGCGCCACCGGAGCACAGCCGCACGTGCGGGCTGGGCCTCACGCCAGGAACCTCAGGGGCAGTGCCCCGATGCCCCACACGTTGCCGGCGGTATGCCACTTGGGTTCGAAGCCCGACGGCAGGGCGAACGGCGGCATCATCTCGGTCATCAGCTGCAACACGATCTGAAGTTCTTGGCGCGCCAGATGCGAACCCAGGCAACGATGAGGGCCCAAACCGAACGCGGTGGTCCAGCTGGCACCGCGGTCGAGGCGGACTTCACCGGGATCGTCGAAGGCTGCGGGGTCCCGGCTGGCCGCGCTGGCCGCGAGCAGCACCGTGTCGCCGTCTTCATCTCGATTCCGTCCAGGGTGTAGTCCGATGTCAGGGTTCGGGCGGGCGGAACGATGGGATAGACGCGCAGCAGCTCCTCGAGCGCGGCCGGTATGGCCTCTGGAGAACTGCGTAGGTGATGCTGCAGATCGGGGTGGCGTGCCAGGTGATGGAAGATGACGCTGAGCTGGTTCGTGACGGTGTCCAGGCCGGCGATGAACAGCAGGAATGCGGTGTCGAGCACCTCTTCGGTGCTCAGCGGGTGCCCGTCGATGCCGACGGTGATCAGCGCGCTGATCAGATCGTCCTTGGGGTGTGCGCGCCGCTCGGCGATGATCTCCAAGAGGTAGTTGACGACGCTGGTCCCGGCTTGAGCGGA
>NZ_DATMLH010000021.1:0-5193 GCF_035570115.1 Mycobacterium sp. | reverse complement strand
GCGCCGGTAGGCCGCCGCCTGATAGGTGAACATTCCGCCCTGCGAATAGCCGGCCAGGTGCACATCCTGGCCAGTGACGTCTGCGGTCAGGTCAATCGCCTCGCTCAGCGCAACGATGTGGTCGGCCAGATTCCGGCGCATGCCACCCTCGACCTGGTCGGGTGAGCCGAAGTCAATGACCCAGGGATCCAGCCCGGCGGCGTGCAAGATGCCGACAGCCCCGTCCTCGCGGGTGACATCCCACATGGTCGCCGACATCATCATCGGGTGCACCAACAGCACCGGCGGGCCGGCCTGCGGGTGCCCCGGCCGACTGTCCGGTGGGAAGTACCGGCGAAGCTTGTACATCGCCACGCTCTCCACGACCTGAGACGGGGACGGAGCATTGCCGGTTTCCAGCCCCCCGAGCCGCAAGACCTCGAGGCCGTTCTGTGCTGTCGCCATCAAACGCTCAACCGGTCGCGTGACCGCCGAGAAGTTCAGATCCATGCCGCCGCTCCCTACCAACTGAGACGATCCTGTGCTGCATGCGGGCCTGACAGCCTGCACATCATGGCACATCGCAGGGGGTGAGCCCGCGGCTTTGGTCACGCTGCCAGCGCATTCACCAGCCTAGTCCGGTGACGATGCTGGGCCCGGACGGCCCGGTGTGGGGGCACCCCCAGCCGCGCAGCGGCGAGGGGGCGATCCGGACGATCGGGCCTAGTCCGGCGGCCAGACCGCCCACGTAAGGTCGGGACGGTGGCACACCTGCTGGGCGCCGAGGCAGTGCACCTGGAGTACCCGACTCAGGTCGTCTTCACGTCCATGACTGTTGGGGTCAGTGACGGCGACCGCATTGGCATCGTCGGACGAAACGGGGACGGCAAGTCCAGTTTGCTGGGTTTGCTGACCGGTCGGGTGGCTCCGGATTCCGGACGGGTGACGCAGCGCAGCGGTTTACGGGTCGGCGCGCTGAGCCAGGCGGACACCTTGGATTCGGCGAGCACGGTGGGCTGGACACTGGTCGGCGATCAGCCCGACCACGAGTGGGCCGGTAATCCGCGCATCCGCGACGTGGTCAGCGGACTGGTCGCCGACCTCGGTTGGGACACCAGGATTGACACGCTCAGCGGTGGCCAGCGGCGACGGGTTCAGCTGGCCGCGCTGCTGGTCGGCGACTGGGATGTGATCGCGCTGGACGAGCCAACCAACCACCTCGACATCGAGGGCATCACCTGGCTCGCGGATCACCTACGTCAGCGCTGGGCCCGCACCGCCGGCGGATTGCTGCTGGTGACCCACGACCGGTGGTTCCTCGACGAGGTGGTGACCACGACATGGGAGGTGCACGACGGAATCGTCGAGCCCTTCGAGGGCGGCTATGCCGCTTACGTGTTGCAGCGGGTCGAGCGGGACCGGATCGCCGCCAGCGCGGAAGCCAAGCGGCAGAACCTGATGCGCAAGGAACTGGCCTGGCTTCGCCGCGGTCCCCCTGCACGCACCTCCAAACCGAAGTTTCGGATCGATGCGGCCAATCAGCTGATCGCCGATGTGCCGCCGCTGCGCAACACCGTCGAGTTGGCGAAGCTTGCCACCGCGCGGCTTGGCAAGGACGTCGTTGACCTGCTTGACGTGTCCGTCTCGTTCGACGGCCACCCCGTGCTGCGCGATGTCGAATGGCGAATCGGCCCCGGTGAACGCAGCGGCATCGTGGGGGCGAACGGCGCAGGTAAATCCACCCTGCTGGGGCTGATCACCGGCGAGGTGCAACCCGACAGCGGAAACGTTAAGCGCGGCAAGACTGTTCGCTTGGGAATCCTCGACCAACGGGGCGATGAGCTGGCGCCGCTGGCGGGTGAACGAGTCGCCGACGTGCTAGGCCGGCTGCGCAGCGGCTATCACGTCGATGGCCGTGACGTCACTCCGGCGCAGTTGTTGGAGCGGCTGGGGTTCGCCGGCGACCAGCTATCGGCGCGTGTCGGTGAGCTTTCCGGCGGGCAACGCCGGCGGCTGCAGCTGATGCTCACTGTGCTGGCCGAGCCCAATGTGCTGCTGCTCGACGAGCCCACCAACGATGTGGACACCGACATGCTGGCCGCCACCGAAGATCTGCTCGACTCCTGGCCGGGCACATTGATCGTCGTCTCACACGACCGCTACCTGCTGGAGCGCGTCACCGATCAGCAGTACGCGATTCTGGATGGCCGGCTGCGACACCTGCCCGGTGGTGTCGACGAGTATCTGCGGCTCGCCGCGCAGGCGGGCCCACAGCGTGCCGCGGCACCGGCCACCAGCGCCTCTCGGCCACAGGCGATTTCGGGAGCCGAGTTGCGCGCCACCGAAAAGGAGATCGCCGCGATCGACCGCAGGCTGGCGCGGCTAGCCGACCAGATCGCGGCCAAGCACCAGGAACTCGCCGAGCATGACCAGTCCGACCATGTCGGCATTACCCGGCTCACTCAGGCGTTGCGCGGCCTCGAAGACGACGTTGCCGGGCTGGAGACCCGCTGGCTGGAACTGTCCGAAGTGCTCGACTGAGCTAATCGGCCGAACCCTCGCCACGATGTGGTTGACCGGTCCCGACCTGCTCGACGTCAACGTTCAAGCCGGGCCAGGGCCGCAGCGCGGCGAAGTTGCGTGCCCCGATCCGCTGCGGGGGCAGGCGCAGCGTGGTCCTGGCGACCAGCCGAGCCAACATCACCGTCATCTCGGTGGTGGCCATTGCCGATCCGATACACCGATGCAGGCCCCCGCTGAACGGGATGAACTCGTGAGGCGCTGGGCGTCGATAACGCGGCGACGCAGGGTCCCACCGGTCGGGGCGAAACTCTTCGGGTTCAGCCCAAACGTCGCTGATTCGGTGGGTGACATACGCGCTGAAAATCAGCATTCGCCCAGCCCGAATCCGGTGCCCCTCAAACTGGAGGTCACGTTTGGCCTTGCGGGCCGAGATCACCCCCGGGGAATACAGCCGTAGCGTCTCCTGGACTACTCCGTTGAGGTAAGTCAGCGCCGCCAGGTTCTGGCCGGTCGGTGGCCCGGTGCCCAAGACCCGGCCAACCTCGGCCGCGGCGCGGTTCCAGGCGCCCGGAACGCTCAGCAGTGCGTAGATGGCCCACGCGATCGCGCCGCTGGTGGTTTCGTAGCCCGCCGCGATCAACGAAACGACCTGATCGCGAATTTCATTGCGGGTCAATGGCTGCCCGTCATCGGGGCGGCCGTCGATCAGCGTGGCCAACAGGTGGTCGTCGGGCCTGGGATGACTGCGCGCGTCGGCGACCTGGCGGTCCACAAAGTCGTCGATACCAGCCCGTGCCGCCATCGCCCGGCGCCACCCCGGTGAACCGATCCACTCCTGGATGCGCGTCACCTGCGGTGGCCGATACGTCAGCGCAAGC
This sequence comes from Mycobacterium sp., assembly GCF_035570115.1. Lineage (GTDB taxonomy): Bacteria > Actinomycetota > Actinomycetes > Mycobacteriales > Mycobacteriaceae > Mycobacterium. The sequence continues at coordinate 1,813 of NZ_DATMLH010000021.1, read as the reverse complement.
AGGGGTTGAAGTTGTTCACCGAGAAAGTCGGCATGCTCGGCGATACGACTACCGAAAAGGCATTCAGCGATGCTGCGCCGCACCGCAGGACGTAATGAGTCGTAGATGTCGATTCGCTGCCCCGGCTGCCAACGATCAATGACCGCGTCAGCGTTGGCGGCGATGATCGGCACGTACTCGCCGACCTGTCGGTGATGGAGGGCGGGCGCGACCGCATTGCGCCTGCGACGATGGTCGGCTCCGTCACTGACCACCAATGCTGTCGGACCATCGACCGGGACCAGAACCTGAAATGCTTCCTGCCAACTGAACGCGTCGGCATTGGCGAACACGAACTTGTTCGCCTCCGGTCCAAGCAGAAACGTGTAGCCCAGCCCGGCGATCCCGGCGTTGATCACTGGGCCGCGGCAACGATACAGCGCCAGCAATATATCGCCCGGCGGGTACCGTATCGGCCAGCGCGTTCGATCCCGCATGCGGGCCAACCTAGCGGCTCAGCCGTTGCCGAAGTCGTTCGGCGGCAGCATGAACCGCCTCAAGCTGCGCTTCGACCCGGCTCGGCGCGGTGCCGCCGCGCGCGTCGCGTGACGACACCGAACCCTCGATGGTGAGCACTTCGCGCACCTCCGGAGTCAAGTCGCTGCTGATGGCGACCAGCTCATCGTCGGTTAACTCCTCCAGCCCGACCCCGCGCTCTTCGGCGGCCCGCACGGCCGCCCCGGCCGACTCATGGGCGTGCCGGAACGGCACGCCTTGGCGCACCAGCCATTCGGCGATATCAGTCGCCAGGGTATATCCGGCCGGAGCGAGCGCCGCCATCCGATCGGTGTGGAACGTCAGGCTGCTCACCAGTCCAGCCATCGCAGGCAGCAGCAGCTCCAACTGCGCAGCCGAGTCGAAAACCGGCTCTTTGTCTTCCTGCAGGTCCCGGTTGTACGCCAGCGGCTGAGCCTTCAACGTCGCCAGCAGCCCGGCCAGGTTTCCGATCAATCGGCCCGACTTACCGCGAGCCAGCTCGGCGATGTCGGGGTTCTTTTTCTGCGGCATGATCGAGCTGCCGGTCGACCACGAGTCGTGCAAGGTCACGTAGCCGAATTCGGTTGTGCTCCAGATGATGATGTCCTCGGCCAAGCGCGATAAATCGACGCCGATCATCGCGAGAACGAATGCCGCCTCCGCCGCGAAATCTCTTGCCGCGGTGGCGTCGACAGAGTTCTCGGCTGCCGTTGCGAAGCCGAGCTGTTCGGCGATCGCGTCCGGGTCGAGCCCTAGCGACGAGCCGGCGAGTGCGCCGGAACCGTACGGGGACACAGCGGTGCGCCCGTCGAGGTCGACGATCCGGTCGACGTCACGCAGCAGCGGATGGGCGTGCGCGAGCAGATGGTGTGCCAGCAGGATCGGCTGCGCGGATTGCAGGTGCGTCTTGCCGGGCATGATGGCCCTCGGGTGGGCGGCGGCCTGGGCGGCCAGTGCGCCGACAACATCGAGCACACCCGCGGCCACTCGCCGTATTGCGTCCCGCAGCCACATCCGAAACAGCGTGGCCACCTGGTCGTTTCGCGAGCGGCCGGCCCGCAGCCGGCCACCCAGGTCGGGCCCCACCCGGTCGATCAGTCCGCGTTCCAGCGCGGCATGCACGTCCTCATCAGTGACCAAGGGGCCGAAGCTACCGTCAGCGACGTCCTCGGCGAGGCTGTCCAGCCCGGCCAGCAGCCCGTCACGCTGCTCTTCGGTGAGCAACCCGGCCGCGAACAGCACTACGGTGTGTGCCCTGGATGCGGTGACGTCGTAGGGTGCGAGCACCCAGTCGAAG
>NZ_DATMLH010000020.1:0-20335 GCF_035570115.1 Mycobacterium sp. | reverse complement strand
TTCGAGCTGACCAACCCGTGGCAGGCGGCGGCGTCGTCGGCTCTGGCCTTCAGCGTCGGAGCCCTGTTGCCTTTGTTCGCCATCCTGGTCGCACCGCCCGGCGCCCGGATACCGCTGACCGTGGTCGCGGTGCTGATCGCTCTGCTGATCACCGGTACCGTCTCGGCTCATCTCGGTGGGGCGTCGAAACATCGTGCGGCGCTGCGCAATTTCGTCGGCGGCGGAGTCGCTCTGGCAGTCACCTATTTCATCGGCCACCTGGTCGGCGCCGCGATCGGCTGACCACTATTCGTGGTCGACGAAGCCTTCGATGCCATCCGGCAGCGCGCTGGATCCGGGCGCGGTGATGGCGTCCAGGCGGGCCAGAGCGTCGGCGCTCAACGTCACGTCGCCGGCGCCGAGGTTCTCCTCGAGGTGTGCGATCGACCGCGTGCCCGGAATCAGCAACGTCGTCGGCGTGTGTGCCAGCAGCCAGGCCAGTCCGACCTGAGCCGGCGTGGCGCCGACCTCGCCGGCGATGTCGATCACCACGGCATTGTCGGACGCCTTGGGGAAACCGGGAAATGCCGACCCGAGCGGGAAATACGGCACCCAGGCGATGTTCTCGGCCGCGCAGACCTCGAGCATGTCCTCCTGCGAACGGTCCATCAGGCTGTAGGAGTTCTGGACGCACGCGATGCCGGCCGGCAGCGCGCGTTTCAGGATCGCAAGCGGCACACTGCTGACGCCGATCCCACCGATCTTGCCTTCGTCGCGCAGCGCGATCATCTCGGCCAGCTGGTCGTCGAGGTCGACGATTTGGTCACCCTCGGCCGCCAGGCCGGGTCCGAGGTCGAGGCGGCGCAGGTTGACCACCGGAACGCACTCGATGCCGAGTTGGCTCAGGTCGTCTTCGACAGCGGCACGAAGCTCGGCGGGGCGTTGTGCCGCGGCCAGGGGTATCGGGTCGTCGCCGGTGTAGCGCGCACCGACCTTGCTGACGATGACGAGGTCGTCGGGGTAGGGCGCCAGCGCTTTGCGGATCCGGCGGTTCACCTCGCCGGGGCCGTAGAACGACGCGGTGTCGATGTGGTCGACGCCGAGGTCGACCGCGCGGCGCAGCACGCCGACCGCGTCGTCAAGCGAGGGTTCGAATAGTTGCATGGCGCCGTAGCCGACGCGGGCGACCGGGTAGGTGCCGATGCTGCCGGCGCCGCCGAGGGTTGGCTTGTCAGTCATGGTGCTCCTCTGTTCGTGAGACACTGGTACAAATGCGGAGGACCCTCCGTTTGTTTGACTGTAGCAGAAACGGAGGATCCTCCACTTTGGCTGAGAGTGTTCGGTCCGACGCCCGCCGCAATCGGGAGAAGCTGCTCGAGGTGGCGACCGCGGCATTCGCCGCCGCCGACGGGCGTCCGGTGTCGCTGGAGTCGATCGCCCGCGACGCCGGCGTCGGCATCGGCACGCTGTATCGCCATTTCCCCAATCGGGAGGCACTGGTCGAGGCGATTTACCGGACTGAACTCGCCGAAGTGGCCGCCGCCGCCGAACGGCTGCTCAAGCGGCATCCGCCGAAGACGGCGCTGCGCCGGTGGATGGACCGCTATGCGAGCTTCGTCGCCGCCAAGCGCGGGATGGCGGAGTCGCTGCATGCGATGTTCGACTCCGGCGCGATGCAGCCCAGCCAGACCCGCGACAGCATCGCCGGTGCCGTCGACCTGCTGTTGCGGGCCGGCGCCGACGACGGCAGCCTGCGTTCCGACGTGGAAGCCGACGATGTGGTGTCCAGCCTGATCGGCATCTTCCTGGCCAGTGGTTCGCTCGAGCAGACCGGTCGGCTGCTCGACCTGTTGGTCGCCGGCGTGACCGCTTCGCCTCGTTGAGGGAATCAATCGACGCCCGGCGTGGTAGAAGCAGGCATGAAACTCAATGACGCTGCGCGTGAACTGATCGGCAACGGCGCCGACGCCACCTTGGTCACCCTGAATCCCGATGGCAGTCCTCAGGTGAGCGTGGTCTGGGTGGCCCTGCGATCCACACCCGACGGCGACGAGCTGGTGACGGCCCACCTCGCTGAGCACAAGAAGGTCCGCAACGTCCGCCACGATCCTCGGGTCGCGGTGACGATCGTGAATCCGGGCGACGTGGGCAAAACGCTGCGGTCGTATATCTCGATCGACGGGACCGCGCGGATAGAGGAGGGCGGCGCCCCGGAGCTGCTCAAGGCGCTGTCGCAGGAGCTGTTGGACCCCAGCGTGTTCCCGCCGAAGGACGCGCCGCCCGGATTCGTGACCCACATCCGCATCGACAAAGTCGGCGGAGTCGGGCTCTAGTCATGAGGCTGGTGTGCTGACCCGCCGGGCGTGCGGCCAGCCGCACGTTGGGCCACGAATGTGCGGCCAGCCGCACACTCGGCGCGCAGAACTAGCCGACGGCGCGGCCGGCGCCTTCCCAGAACCGGGCGCGGACGGCCTTCTTGTCCGGCTTGCCCAGCCCGGTCAGCGGCAACGCGTCGACGACCACCACCCGCTTGGGTGACTGCACCGAGCCCTTGCGGTCCTTGACCGCCGCCTGGATTTCGGCGGTCATTGCCTCGATCGCGGCGTCGTCGGTCGCCGCATCGGCGCGTAACACCACCACGGCGGTGACGGCCTCACCCCACTTCTCGTCCGGCGTGCCGACCACGCACACTTGCGCGACCGCCGCGTGTTCGGCGATGACGTCCTCGACTTCGCGGGGGAACACGTTGAAGCCGCCGGTGACGATCATGTCCTTGACCCGGTCGACGATGAAGTAGAAGCCGTCCTCATCCTCGCGGGCCATATCGCCGGTGTGCAGCCAGCCGTCCTTGAACGTGTCGGCGGTCGCCTCGGGAAGATTCCAGTACCCGCCCGCCAAAAGCGGTCCGCTGACGCAGATTTCGCCCGGTTCACCCTGCGGCACCGGCTTGCCGTCCTCGCCCAGCAGCGCCACCCGCGCAAACAGCGTGGGTCGCCCGCATGAGGTCAACCGCTTCTCGTCGTGGTCGCCCTTGGCTAAATAGGTCACGGCCATCGGCGCCTCGGATTGGCCGTAGTACTGGGCGAAGATCGGGCCGAACCGCCGGATCGCCTCGGCCAGCCGAACCGGGTTGATCGCCGAGGCGCCGTAGTACACGGTCTCCAGCGACGACAAGTCCCGGGTCTGCGAATCCGGGTGGTCCATCAACGCATACAGCATCGACGGCACCAGCATGGTGGCTGTAATACGTTGCTCTTCAATGACTTTCAATACCTCGGCCGGATCGAACTTGCCGAGCACGAACATCGAGCCGCCCTTGACCACGGTGGGCGTGAAGAACGCCGCACCCGCGTGCGACAGCGGCGTGCACATCAGAAACCGCGGGTGCTCCGGCCACTCCCATTCGGCAAGCTGGATCGACGTCATGGCGGCGATGTTGCCGGTGGTGCCGATCACGCCTTTGGGCTTGCCGGTGGTGCCGCCGGTGTACGTCAGGCCGCCGATGTGGTCCGGCGGCAGATCGGCCACCACGAGTGGCTTCGGGGAGTACTTGGCCGCCTCGGCCGACAAGTCAACTGCCACAGCCTTCAGCTGTTCGGGCACCGGACCTATGGTCAGGATCTTCTTGAGCGAGTCGACCTTGTCCAGCAAGCCCAGCGCCCGCTCGACGAACATCGGGTTCGGGTCGATGATCAGCGCCGTGGCACCGGCATCGGAGAGGACGTAGGCGTGGTCCTCCAGCGAGCCCAATGGGTGCAGGGCGGTGCGTCGGTATCCCTGGGTCTGGTTGGCGCCGAGAATCATCAGCACCTCGGGCCGGTTGAGTGCTAACAGGCCGACCGTGACGCCGGTGCCGGCGCCCAGCGCCTCGAACGCCTGGATGTACTGGCTGACGCGTTCGGCAAGCTGACCGCCGGTCAGCGTGGTATCGCCGAGGAACAGCACCGGCCTGTTCTTGTGGCGCTTGAGCGCGCCCACGAGCAGGTGTCCGTTATGGGTCGGATTGTGCAGCAGCTCGTCACTCATGTGGTCAGACTAGAACGTGTTGCAATTCTTGTCTGCCACCCCCTCTGCCACCTCGGCCATCATTAGGATTTGTGCCCATGGCCGATGCGGATGTCGTCATCACCGGGACCGTGTTGACCGTTGACGACGCCCGGCCCACCGCCGAGGCGCTCGCCGTCGCCGACGGCCGGATCATTGCCGTCGGCAGCAGCTCCGACGTCACGGGCTTCGTTGGTCCCAACACCGAAACCGTCGACCTCGGCGACGGCTGCGTCATGCCGGGATTCATTGAGGCACATGGCCATCCGTTGATGGAGGCTGTCGTGCTATCCGACCGGATCGTTGACATTCGGCCGGTGACGCCGGAGGAGCCGCTGCGCAACATCAGCGTGGCCGTGACCCGAATGGCACCCAGCGGCCGGGTGCTCGGGCCCGAGGAGCGGCTGACCGTCGAGCAGGCGATCCGGGCGCAGACCATCGACGCGGCGTGGCACTTGTTTGCCGACGACGTGGTCGGCTCATTGGAAGTCGGTAAATACGCGGACCTGGTGGTGCTGTCCGCCGATCCGCGGGCGGTGCCGCCCGAGCAGATCGCCGACCTGGAGGTTCGTGCGACCTATCTGGCAGGTCGCCAGGTCTACCCGCAGTGACTCCCGTGCTCGACGACCTGATCGACCGGCTGCATGTCGTGGCGCTGCCCATGCGGGTGCGCTTCCGCGGCATCACCAGCCGTGAGCTGGCACTGATCGACGGTCCGGCCGGATGGGGCGAATTCGGCGCCTTTCTGGAATACGACCACGCCGAGGCCGCGCACTGGCTGGCCGCGGCTCTCGACTCGGCTTACCGGCCGGCGCCGCCGCCGCGACGAGACCGCATCGCCATCAACGCCACCGTCCCGGCGGTCCCCGCCGCGCAGGTGCCCGAAATCCTCGCCCGTTTCCCCGGCGCGGGCACCGCGAAGGTGAAGGTCGCCGAACCCGGCCAGACCCTCGCCGACGACGTCGCCCGGGTGGACGCGGTCCGCGACCTGGTTCCCACCGTGCGGGTCGACGCCAACGGCGCCTGGACGGTCGCGCAGGCCGTCGAGGCCGCAGCCGCGCTGACCGCGAGCGGTCCGCTGGAGTATCTGGAGCAGCCCTGCGGCACGGTCGACGAACTCGCCGAACTGCGGCGCCGCGTCGAGGTCCAGATCGCCGCCGACGAGAGCATCCGTAAGGCCGGCGATCCGCTGGCCGTGGTCCGCGCCGGTGCCGCCGATATCGCCGTGCTGAAAGTGGCGCCGCTGGGCGGTATTTCGGCTCTGCTGAAGATCGCTGCGCAGATCGACATTCCGGTGGTGATCTCCAGCGCGCTGGATTCGGCGGTCGGGATCGCCGTTGGGCTGGCCGCTGCCGCCGCCCTGCCGGAACTGCATCATGCCTGCGGGCTGGGCACCGGTCGGCTCTTCGTCGAGGACGTCGCCGAGCCGGTCGTACCCGTGGACGGCTACCTGCCGGTGGTGTCGGTGGCGCCGGATCCGGCGAGGCTGCAGGCGCTGGCCGCGCCGCCGCAGCGGCGACGGTGGTGGATCGACCGGATCAAAGCCTGCTACCCGCTGATGTCCTAATTTGTGGGCTACATGGCGTAGACGACATAGCGTCTATCGCCAACACTTAGCCCTATGGCAGAAAAAGTCCTGATCGTCGGTTTCCCGGGCGTCCAGGCCCTCGACATGGTCGGGCCATTCGACGTGTTCGCCGGGGCAGCACTGGCTCTGTCCGCCGAAGGTAAAGACGGCTATCAGCCGATGGTGGCCTCGATCGACGGGCAGCCGGTGGCCACCGGGACCGGGCTGACCTTCGCCACGGTCGAACTGCCCGACCCCAGTGAACCCGTCGACACCCTGGTGCTGCCTGGCGGTCACGGGGTACATGCGGCCCGGCAGGATTCACGCATCATCGACTGGATCGTGGCAGCGGCGCCACATGCCCGCCGGGTGGTCAGCGTGTGTACCGGAGCATTCCTGGCCGCCGAGGCCGGTCTGCTCGACGGTTGCCGGGCGACCACCCATTGGGCCTTCACCGATCAGTTGGCGCGCGAATTCCCGACGATCGACGTCGACCCGGATCCGATCTTCGTGCGCAGCTCGCCGAGCGTGTGGACGGCCGCCGGCGTCTGCGCGGGCATCGATCTGGCGTTGGCGCTGGTCGAAGAGGATCACGGCACCGAGGTGGCACAAACGGTGGCCCGGTACCTGGTGCTGCATCTGCGCCGGCCCGGCGGCCAGACGCAGTTCGCGGCGCCGGTGTGGGTGGCACGCGCCAAACGCGAACCGATCCGCACCGTCCAAGACGCCATTGAGTCCGAACCCGGCGCCGCGCACAGCATTTGTGAGCTGGCCAGCCGCGCCGCCATGAGCCCGCGGCACTTCACCCGAGTATTCACCGACGAAGTCGGCGAGGCGCCCGGCGCGTACGTCGAACGGGTCCGCACCGAGGCAGCCCGCCGTCAACTCGAGCAGACCGACGACACTGTGGTGGCGATCGCGGCGCGCTGCGGCTTCGGCACCGCGGAAACCATGCGCCGCAACTTTATTCGCCGGATCGGCGTGTCGCCCGACCAGTACCGGAAAACATTCGCTTGACCTAAGGAGCACCGCATGTCACAGATCGCGATCGTCACCTATCCGGGTTTCACTGCGCTGGACTTCATCGGCCCCTACGAGGTGCTGCGCTGGCTGCCCGACGCCGAGATCCGATTCGTATGGCACGAACCGGGCCCGATCACGGCCGACTCCGGCGTACTCGTCATCGGGGCCACCCATTCGTTCGCCGAAACCCCTTCGCCCGATGTGATTTTGGTGCCTGGCGGGATGACCACCGTGGAACATGCCCGCGACGAGACGCTGCTGGACTGGGTGCGCACGGCGCATCGGAGCGCGACCTGGACGGCGTCGGTGTGCTCGGGTTCGGTCATCCTCGCCGCGGCCGGCCTGCTCGACGGCAAACGCGCCACCTCGCATTGGATGGCCCTCCCTGTGCTGAAAACGTTGGGCGCCATCCCTGTTGGCGACGAACGCGTCGTCCACCAAGGTGACATCGTCACCAGCGCGGGGGTGTCGGCGGGGATCGACTTGGCGCTGTGGCTAGCCGGCCGGATCGGTGGTGATGATCGTGCGAAGGTCATCCAGCTGGCGATGGAATACGACCCGCAGCCGCCGTTCGACTCCGGCCATATGTCCAAGGCGTCGGCGAAGACCAAGGCGGCGGCCACCGCGCTGATGGCCAGGGATGTCGCCAAACCGGCTCAGCTCAAGGCCGGGACGCTGCTGCTGTGGGACCGAGCGCTGTCGGCGGCGCGGGCCAAGGTCGTCCGCCGCTGAATTGCCGCAGCTGGCCAGTTTCTAGCGGTCATACGCTTGGCCGGATCTTGGATCGAATCGGGTCGCGGGGCAGGACTGCGCGTTTTGGGGCTGAGCCGGGGGCGTCGGTAGGTTCATCGTCGTGATCAACCTGGCTTACGACGACAGCGGGAAGGGCGAGCCCGTCCTTTTCATCGCCGGCCGTGGCGGTGCCGGACGCACCTGGCATCTGCATCAGGTCCCGGCCTTCCTGGCGGCCGGCTACCGCGTCATCACCTTCGACAACCGCGGGGTCGGCGCGACAGCGAACGCCGACGGTTTCACGACCGAGACCATGGTCGCCGACACCGTGGCGCTGATCGAATCCCTGGACGCGGGCCCGGTGCGCATCGTGGGGGTGTCGATGGGTTCCTACATCGCGCAAGAGTTGCTGGTGGTCCGGCCCGATTTGGTGAGCCAGGCGGTGTTGATGGCCACCCGCGGCCGTCTGGACCGTGCACGGGATTTCTTCCGGATCGCGGAGGAAGAGTTCGCCGCGTCCGGCGTCCAGCTGCCCGTTTCCTATGACGCGAAAATCCGTTTGCTGGAGAGCTTTTCACCCAAAACGCTGAGCAACGACGAGGTCGTGGCCGAGTGGATCGGCATGTTCAACATTTGGCCGATCAAGATCACTCCGGGACTGGTCTGCCAAGGCAGGGCCTCGCCGCAGGGCAGCCGGTTGCCCGCGTATCGAAGTATTCCGACGCCGGTGCTGGTGCTGGGCTTCGCGGATGACGTGGTGACACCGCCGCACCTTGGCAAAGAAGTCGCCGATGCGATGCCCAACGGCACTTACCTGAAGATCGCCGACACCGGGCATCTCGGGTTCCTCGAGCGGCCGGAGGTGGTCAACACCGCGATCCTGGACTTCTTCACCGAGGTGCCGTTCTAACCGGCCTGCATCGTCGCCCAACTAGGCTGGTCTGGTGAATCCCTCGACGGCACAGGCCCGCGTCGTCGTCGACGAACTGATCCGCGGCGGCGTCCGCGATGTGGTGCTGTGCCCAGGCTCGCGGAACGCGCCGCTGGCGTTTGCGCTGCAAGAAGCGGACCGGGCCGACCGGATCCGGTTGCACGTGCGCATCGACGAGCGGACCGCCGGGTATCTGGCGATCGGGCTGGCCATCGCGGCCGGCGCGCCGGTGTGCGTTGCGATGACGTCGGGTACCGCGGTGGCCAATCTGGGTCCGGCCGTGGTGGAGGCCAACTACGCGCGGGTGCCGCTGATCGTGTTGTCGGCCAACCGGCCGTACGAGCTGCTCGGCACCGGCGCCAACCAGACCATGGAGCAGCTCGGCTACTTCGGCACCCAGGTCCGCGCCACGATCAGCCTCGGGCTGGCCGAGGACGCACCGGAGCGGATGGACGCGCTCAACGCGACCTGGCGATCAGCCACCTGCCGGGTACTGGTCGCCGCTACCGGTGCCCGCAGCGCCAACGCCGGGCCGGTGCACTTCGACATCCCGCTGCGCGAGCCGCTGGTGCCCGATTCCGACCCCCGCCCCACCCCGCACGGCCGTCCGAACGGCAGACCGTGGACGTACACCCCGCCGGTCAGCTTCGACCAGCCGCTGGACGTCGACCTGAACCTGGACACGGTGGTCATCGCCGGTCACGGCGCAGGCGAACAACCCGAGCTGGCCGCGTTGCCGACGGTCGCCGAGCCAACCGCCCCGCCCGCGGCCACTCCGTTGCACCCGCTGGCGCTGCCGCTGCTGCGCCCGCAGCAGGTGATCATGCTGGGCCGCCCCACCCTGCACCGACCCGTGTCGACGTTGCTGGCCGACCCGTCGGTGCCGGTTTTTGCGCTGACGACCGGCCCGCGCTGGCCTGATGTGTCGGGTAACTCGCAGGCCACCGGCACCCGGGCGGCCACCACCGGTAAGCCGAACCCGGCCTGGCTGGGCCGCTGCGCCGAACTCAACCGGCACGCGATCGCGGCGGTGCGCGGGCAGCTCAAGGCCCACCCGCTGACCACCGGCCTGCATGTGGCCGCCGCCGTCGCCGACGCGCTGCGCCCCGGTGACCAGCTGGTGCTGGGTGCGTCCAACCCGGTGCGCGACGCCGCCCTGGTGGGCCTCAATCCGCATGGCATCAAGGTGCGCTCCAACCGTGGGGTCGCCGGTATCGACGGGACGGTTTCCACCGCGATCGGGGCGGCGCTGGCGCACGAGCAGACAGGTGGCCGCACGGTGGCGCTGATCGGCGATCTGACCTTCGTGCACGACAGCTCCGGATTGCTGATCGGGCCGACCGAACCGATACCGTCCCAGCTGACCATCGTGGTGTCCAACGACAACGGTGGCGGCATCTTCGAACTGCTCGAGCAGGGCGACCCACGGTTTTCCGACATATCCTCCCGGGTCTTCGGCACCCCGCACGATGTGGACGTCGGCGCGCTGTGCCGCGCCTACCACGTTGACAGTCGGCAAATCGAGGTCGCTGAGCTCGGCCCCGCGCTCGACGAGCCGGGCGCCGGTATGCGAGTACTCGAGGTCAAGGCCGACCGATCCTCGCTGCGGCAGCTGCACGCCGCCATCAAGGCCGCCTTGTGAAGGTCCCCGCTAGGGCCGTGACGGCCCTCGCATCACTTAAAGCTGTGGTGCGCATCCTCATTCACGGTCGCAGCGGCGATGTCCCCGACACTCGGGGGCATCGCATGGTGCGTTGGGCACGCATCGGCGTGCTGATCTTGACCGGCCTGGTCACTCTGCAGTCATTGCTGCTGGTGGCCGGAACGTGGCGCAATGACATTGCCATCCAACGCAATATGGGAGTGGCGGAGGCCGAGGTGCTCAGCGCCGGGCCGCGGCGCTCCACCATAGAATTCGTCACACCGGATCGGGTCACCTACCGCCCAGAGCTGGGTGTGCTCTATCCGTCCGAATTAGCAACGGGGATGAGGATTTACGTCGAATACGACAAACTCAACCCCAACCTGGTGCGGGTGCAGCACCGCAACGCGAAGCTGGCCATCATCCCGGCCGGATCCATCGCGGTGGTTGGTTGGCTGGTCGCCGCGGCCGCGCTGGCCGGGCTGGTGTTGGTGGACAAACGGCTGGAGCGTCAGCTGGACAAGGCGTCAAGCCAGCCCGGGTCCTGAATGTCGACGACTCTGTTCGTTTTGAGGTCGTAAACCGTTGGGGTGCCGGGGTCTGCCGGATTCACCTCGCCGAGGCGTGCCCAGTTTGCCTCGTTGAGCGCGGCGGCGTCGACCGCGTGATCACCGGCCGCGATCCGGTCGGCCACCGCCGCGGTCACTTCGCTTTCGCGGGCCATCGCCGCGATGTCGCTGTTGCTCGGGCCGTCCGGACTCTGGTGGCGGTAGAGGTCTTGCACGAGAGCCTGATACGCGGTCGCCGAGGTCGTCGGGTCGGCCGCCAAAAACAGCGCATTGCTGATCCGGGCGGAAACGACGTTGTGATGTTTGGCATCGAGAAAAGTCAGCCATCGATACGTGACCGCGAGCCGGCCGCTGGCCAGATCGCCGGCAAACCGGTCGCCGTAGGTCGACTCCAGCTGGGCGCAGTACGGGCATTGTGGGTCGCAGAAGATCTCCAACTGCACTGGGGCGGCACCGGACCAGCCAGACGCGACTATCACCCCGTTGCCGTCCGGGGTGCGTGGCACGTCGGCGTAGGCGGTCGCAGTGACGAACGTCACCGACCACAACGTCGTGAGCGCCAATAACCGCAGGCAGGATCGCATTGTCCAACCCCCCTTTGCATCAGAGTTCGTGTGTCGTACGCCCGTCGGTAACCATATCGACAGGCGCCGCTGCCACCGTGATGGTGTGCGCGTAGCGATTGTCGCGGAGTCCTTTCTCCCGCACGTCAACGGCGTCAGCAACTCGGTAGTCCGGGTACTCGAGCACCTGCGCCACACCGGTCACGAAGCCCTTGTCATTGCGCCCGACACGCCGCCGGGAGAGCCGCCCGCCGATCGAATCCACGACGGTATCCGGGTGTACCGGGCGCCGTCGCGGATGTTCCCGAAGATCACCTCGCTACCGCTCGGAGTGCCTACACCCCGGATGACAAGCGTGCTGCGCGGATTCGACCCAGACGTCGTGCATTTGGCGTCGCCGGCCTTGCTCGGCTGGGGCGGTGTGCGGGCGGCCCGTCGTCTCGGGGTGCCGACGGTCGCGGTATACCAAACCGACGTACCGGGTTTCGCGGCCAGCTACGGCATCGGGATGACCACCCGGGCAGCCTGGGCGTGGTTCCGCCACCTGCACCGCCTCGCCGACCGCACTCTGGCGCCATCCAGTGCGACGATGGAATCGCTTGTCTCGCATGGTATTCCGCGGGTACACCACTGGGCACGCGGAGTTGACATCATGGGCTATGCCCCGTCGGCTCGCGACGAGGCCCTCAGGCGGCACTGGTCGCCGCAGGGCAAGCCGATCGTCGGGTTCGTGGGCCGGCTCGCGCCGGAAAAGCATGTCGAGCGGCTCACCACGTTGGCTGCCGGCGACGCGGTGCAGCTGGTCATCGTCGGCGACGGGGTCGACCGGGCCAAGCTGCAATCGGCAATGCCGGCAGCCGTTTTCACCGGAGCGTTGTACGGTCAGGAACTCGCCGCGGCGTATGCCAGCATGGACGTCTTCGTGCACGCCGGTGAACACGAGACGTTCTGCCAAGTCGTGCAGGAAGCGCTGGCGTCGGGGTTGCCGGTGATTGCCCCCGACGCCGGCGGACCACGTGACCTGATTACCCCGTGGCGCACCGGACTGCTATTGGGAGTCAACGAGTTCGAGGCACGGCTGCCCGAGGCCGTCGCGCACCTTGTCGCGGAACGAGAGCGCTACGCGCTGGCTGCCCGACGCAGCGTACTCGCCCGGACCTGGCCAGTCATCTGCGACGAGCTGCTCGGTCACTACGAGGCGGTGCTGGGCAACCGCCGAGCAGTCGCGGCCTGAGCGCAGCTATCCCTGGGCCAACTCCGCGACCGGCTGCCACTGCTCCCACGTGCGCAACCGGCTTTCGTAATCGGCCTTGGCGACAGAGAGCGGCGATCCGCCGAAAAACACCCGCAGTGGCGGCTGCTGGGCGTCCACCACTTTCAGCAACGCCGCCGCCGAGGCGCTTGGGTCGCCGGGGCTGGCCCATCGCTGACGGCGCTGCGCCTCGACTGCGGCACGCACCTCGTCGTAAGCCGGTAGTGGATCGGCGTGCTTGGCCGACGGGCCCGACCAGTCAGTGTCGAAGCCGCCCGGTTCGACGAGCGTGACGTGCACGCCGAACGGCGCGACCTCTTGCGCCAGTGCCTGCGAGAAGCCCTCCAGCGCCCACTTTGAAGCATGGTAGATGCCGACCAGGGGAAACGCGCTGATGCCTCCGATCGAGGACACCTGGATGATGTGTCCGCTGCGCTGCTCACGCAGATAGGGGAGCGCGGCCTGGGTGATCCACAGCGCGCCGAACACATTGGTCTCGATCTGATCGCGTGCCTCTTGCTCGGACAGTTCTTCGACGAAACCGAACTGGCCGTAGCCCGCGTTGTTGACCACGATGTCCAGGCGTCCGAAGTGATCGTGCGCCTGCTTGACCGCCGCGAAGTCCGCTTCGCGATCGGTGACGTCCAGCCGGATCGGCAACAGTGCGTCACCGTATTTCGCAACCAAGTCGTCCAGCGTCGCGGTGTTCCGCGCCGTTGCCGCGACCTTGTCGCCGCGATGCAACGCGGCGATCGCCCATTCACGTCCGAAGCCACGCGATGTACCCGTGATAAACCACACTTTTTCACTCACGCCGTTGTGCAACGCATTTATCAGCGCCCCATTCCCGCAAGGTAGCGTCGACGCCGTGAGCCGCGCGACCCTGGACAAGGATCCTCGCCAGGTGGCGTCGATGTTCGACGGCGTCGCCCGGCGCTACGACCTGACCAACACGGTGCTTTCGCTCGGTCAGGACCGGTATTGGCGTCGGGCCACTCGGTCGGCGCTGCGCATCGGGTTCGACGAGAAGGTGCTGGACCTAGCCGCGGGCACGGCGGTCTCGACGGTTGAGCTGGCTACCTCTGGGGCATGGTGCGTCGCGGCGGATTTCTCGGTCGGCATGCTCGTGGCCGGGCGGGCCCGCGAGGTGCCCAAGGTCGCCGCTGACGCCACCCGACTACCGTTCGGCGACAACGTTTTCGACGCGGTCAGCATCAGTTTCGGGCTGCGGAATATTGCCGACCGCGAGGCGGCGCTGCGTGAGATGGCTCGGGTCGTCCGTCCCGGCGGGCGGTTAGTGGTGTGCGAATTCTCCACACCCACCAATCGGCTGTTCGCCACGGCCTACAAGGAGTACTTGATGCGGGCGTTGCCGCGGGCGGCGCGCGCCGTGTCGAGCAATCCGGACGCGTATGTCTACCTGGCCGAGTCGATTCGGGCCTGGCCCGACCAGCCCGCGCTGGCACACCAGATTTCGCGGGCCGGATGGTCGGCGGTGCGCTGGCGCAACTTGACCGGCGGCATCGTCGCACTGCACGCTGCCTACAAGCCCTGAGCGCTGCCGGGGAACGCGGTCAGCTGAACGGCTTTCGACGGTCAATCAGCCGCGAGGCGCGCCCGCCGCCGCGCCACACTCGTGCCACCCAGTCGGCGTCGTCGTCGGTGACCAGGTTGCCCATCACCCGCACCGCGATGCTCATCAGCGTCGTCGAGCGCATCGCGATCGGACCCGTCGCGGGCAAGAACCGCGGGAATGTCAGCAACAACGCCAGCCGACGCGCGACCGAAAACCCGCGGCCGTAATGGGATTGCAGCAGTTGCGGCCATGCCCTGGACAGGTCGGACAGGTCACCCGAGCCGAGCAGCTCCAGCATTTCCGCGGCCAGCCGCCCGGTCTCCAGCCCGTAGTCGATGCCCTCGCCGTTCAACGGGTTGACGCAGGCCGCCGCGTCGCCGATCAGCATCCAGTTGCGGCCGGCCACCCCCGACACCGCCCCACCCATCGGCAGCAGCGCCGACGACACCGCGCGGGGCTGGCCGGTGAACCCCCACTCGTCACGGCGCAGGTCGGTGTAATACGACATCAGCGGCCGCAGCGCCAGCTCAGCCGGTCGCTTCGTGGTCGACAGCGCGCCCACGCCGATGTTCACCTCGCCGTTGCCCAGCGGGAAGATCCAGCCGTAGCCGGGCAGCACAGCGCCGTCGGGGGAGCGCAGTTCCAGGTGGGAGGTCAGCCACGGTTCGTCGCCGCGCGGCGTGGTCAGGTATCCGCGGGCGGCGATGCCGTACACCGTCTCCTGATGCCATCGCCGACCCAGAACGCGGCCCAGGGTCGAACGGGCGCCGTCGGCGACGATCAGCTCGCGGCAGCCGATCTCCGTCCCGTCGGACAGCGCCACCGAGACCACGCGGGCCGACGAATCATGATGAACGCCAACAGCTTTGACGCCGAGGCGCATGCGCGCACCGGAGTCCTCGGCGACCTTGCGGATCCGGTCGTCCAACTCGACGCGGGCCACCGCGCTGCCGGTCGACGGGAACGACGGGCCGGGCCATTCGACTTCCACCTCGCCGCCGAATCCGCTCATCCGCAGGCCGCGATGCCGGATCCGGGCATCCAGCCAGTCGCCCAGCCCCAACCGTTCCAACTCGGCGACGGCTCGCGGCGTCAGCCCGTCACCGCAGGCCTTATCGCGGGGAAAGTTCGCCGCGTCGACGACGAGCACGTCGCGTCCCGCCCGGGCGGCCCAGGCGGCCGCCGCCGACCCCGCCGGTCCGGCGCCCACGACCACCACGTCGGCGCTGCTGTGCATGCTCACCAGTATGTTGGTCAGGTGAGGACTCCGGCGACGGTGGTGGCGGGCCTAGATCTCAGCGACTTCGGCGATGCCGCATTCGCCGCGAATGTGCGCGACGGAGTGGCCCGGATCGAGCAACTGATGGAAACCGAGTTGCGCGGGTCAGACGACCTGATGACAGAGGCTGTGCTGCACCTGTTCAAGGCCGGCGGCAAACGTTTCCGCCCGCTTTTCACGGTGCTGTCGGCCCAGTTGGGGCCGCGGCCGGCTGCCGATGAGGTGACGATCGCCGGTGCGGTCATCGAACTGGTGCACCTGGCCACGCTGTACCACGACGACGTGATGGACGAGGCTCAAGTGCGCCGCGGGGCTCCCAGCGCCAACCTGCGGTGGGGCAACAACGTGGCGATCCTGGCCGGCGACTACCTGTTCGCGACGGCGTCGCGGATGGTGTCATGGCTGGGTCCCGACGCGGTGCGGATCATCGCCGAGACGTTCGCCCAGCTGGTCACCGGTCAGATGCGCGAGACCCGGGGCATAGATGAAGCGGCTAGCGGTGCCGATCCGATCGAGTACTACCTGAAGGTGGTGCATGAGAAGACGGCCTGTCTGATCGGCGCGGCGGGCCAGTTCGGCGCGATGTTCTCCGGCGCCGACGAGGATCAAATCCAGCGGCTCAGCCGACTGGGCAGCATCGTCGGTACGGCGTTCCAGATCTCCGACGACATCATCGACATCGACAGCGACCCCGACGAGTCAGGCAAGCTGCCCGGCACCGACTTGCGCGAAGGTGTCCACACGTTGCCGGTGCTCTACGCGTTGCACGACAGTGGACCGGACGCTGATCGGCTGCGCGAACTGCTGGTCGGGCCGATCGACGACGACGCGCGGGTGACCGAGGCGTTGGCGCTGCTGCGAGCCTCGGCAGGGATGGCTAAGGCCAAGGACACCCTGGCGCGATATGCGGCGCAAGCGCGCGAGGAGTTGGCCGCGCTGCCCGAGGGCCCTGGTCGGCAGGCGCTTTCCACTCTGGTCGACTACACGATCCACCGCCACGGCTAGTTGCCGGAACTCATGGGGCCGCCTTGAGCGTTGAATGAGCGACTAGGAGGAAGCTGATGACCTGGCATCCGCATCACAACACGTTCAAGACGTTCGCGCTGCTGGTAGGCATGTCGGCGCTGATCGTGTTCGTCGGCGGGCTGTTCGGCCGGACCGCGCTCTGGATCGCTGTGCTGTTCGCCGTCGGTATGAACGTCTACACCTACTTCAACAGCGACAAGCTGGCGCTGCGGGCGATGCACGCGCAGCCGGTGTCGGAGCTGCAGGCGCCGGCGATGTACCGGATCGTGCGTGAGCTGGCCACCGCCGCCCACCAGCCGATGCCGCGGCTCTACATCAGTGACACCGCCGCGCCCAACGCGTTCGCGACCGGCCGCAACCCGCGCAACGCCGCGGTGTGCTGCACCAGCGGGATTCTCAACATTCTCGATGAGCGCGAGCTGCGTGCGGTGCTGGGTCACGAGCTTTCGCACGTCTACAACCGCGACATCCTGATCTCGTGTGTGGCCGGTGCGCTGGCGTCGGTGATCACCGCGTTGGCCAACATGGCGATGTTCGCGGGTGCATTTGGCGGCAATCGCGATGGGGGTAATCCCTTTGCGCTGCTGCTGGTTTCGCTGTTGGGCCCGATCGCGGCCGGGGTGGTGCGGATGGCTGTGTCGCGATCGCGCGAATACCAAGCCGACGAATCGGGTGCGCTGCTGACCGGCGATCCGTTGGCGCTGGCCTCGGCGCTGCGCAAGATCTCCGGTGGTGTGCAGGCCGCGCCGCTGCCTCCCGAGCCGCGGCTTGCGGCCCAGGCACACTTGATGATCGCCAACCCGTTCCGCAACGGTGAGCGGATAGGTTCGCTGTTTGCGACCCACCCGCCGATCGCCGACCGGATCCGGCGGCTTGAGGAAATGGCCGGGCACTAGATTCCCCAGGCCGACCATGCGGTGACTTTCCGATTCGAGTGCGCATGCGATATCACGCCTGCATGAATCGCTACACCTATCGCGCGGAGTGGTCTGCTGAGCATGGCGAATACGTCGGCCGATGCATTGAGTTGCCGTGGTTGTCGAAGTGGGCGCCCACGATGCAGCGAGCGATTGCTGACGTCGAGCAGGCTGTCAACGAGTACGTCGCCGAGTGCGAGGCCGACGATCACGAGCCGCCGGCCCCGATAACTGAACGAAAATTCAGCGGTAAGTTCGTCGTCCGGACGTCGCCGGCGCTGCATGCGCGCCTTGCGGTCGAGGCCGCCGAACAGAACGTGTCGTTGAATCAGTGGGCGGTGCAAAAGCTTGCCGATCGGCCACCGATCGGCCTCTTCGACCTCTGATATCGCATACGCATCGTTTTCAAAAAGACAATGCCCCCCAGGTCACGGTGCTGCTGTGACTGGAGTGCTCAGAAGCCCGAGCCGTGCACCTCGTGACCCGGTGTCTCGGCTGCCAGGCCGCTGTAGGCGTCCTCGACAGTCGCGCCGTGGTTGATCACCCCATCGACCTCGCGCGCGATCGGCATGTTCAACCCGTACTTGTCGGCGAACTCCATGATCACGCTCGCCGCCTTGACGCCCTCGGCGACTTGGTTCATCGACGAGATGATCTCGTCGATGGGTTTGCCCGCACCAAGCTGCTCGCCGACGTGGCGGTTGCGGCTGCGCTGGCTGGTGCAGGTGACGATCAGATCGCCCATGCCGGCCAGGCCGAAGAAGGTGTCGCGCTGCCCACCCATCGCCTCGCCCAGCTTTGACATCTCGCGCACCGAGCGGGCGATCACCATGGCGCGGGTGTTCTCGCCGATACCCAGCGAGTAGCCCATCCCGACGGCGATCGCATAGACGTTCTTCAGAGCGCCGGCCATCTCGACGCCGAGGACGTCGTCGATCGTGTACACGCGAAAACGCTTGGTGCGGAACAGCTGTGCCAGCCTCGCGGCGAGGTGCTGGTCGGGCATCGCCAGCACCGCCGCGGCCGCGTAACCTTCGCCGACCTCGCGGGCGATGTTGGGCCCGGCCAGGATGCCGGCGGGGTGGCCGGGCAGCACTTCGTCGACGATCTGCGACATCCGCATGTTGGTGCCTTGTTCGAGCCCCTTGACCAAAGACACCACCGGCACCCATGGCCGCAACTCGCTCGCCAGCTCGTTGAGCACGCCGCGGAACCCGTGCGACGGCACGCCCATCACGACGACGTCGGCGCATCTGGCGGCCTCGCTGAAGTCGGTGGTGGCACGCAGGGTTTCGCTGAGGACGACGTCTTTGCCGAGGTAGCGGCTGTTGCGGTGGTTCTCGTTGATGTCCTTGGCGGTCTCTTCCGATCGCACCCATTGCAGCGTCGGCCCGCGGCGTGCGCAGATGGACGCGACGGTGGTGCCCCAGGACCCGCCACCCAAAACGACGACCTTCGGTTCGCGCATAGCAGCTGCCATGGCGACCAGCGTATTGCCGTCGCCCAATCTTTACCGGCGGTTGGTTAGAAGTGGCCCCAGCCGCGTTGGCCGTCCCAGCCCCCGCAGACTCCGTTGGAGCAAGCGTTGACCGTGCCACCCTGGAATGGGTTCCAGCCGCCGCAGCCGTTCCAGCCGGGACCGCTCCCGCAGCCGCCTCCGCCACCCTGACCGTCAGGGCCGCCGCCGCCATTCGCTGGGTCGGCGAGAATGACGTGACTGGTCGCGGTGGTCGGCGCCGTCGTGCTCACGACGGCTACCGATGCCGCGGTAATCGCCCCAGCGGCAGCTCCCGCCACGACCACCGATGTGACGAAATTCCGTGTGATTAGCATGGCTCAATAATGCTCCGGCCAGTGCGCCGCTGCCAGTCCAGTTATCGGTGTGTCACCGACATTTCGCGAACGGAGCAGTTATCCGGCCAGCGCCGCCTTTTGGTCGGCGCGGCCGAAGACCATGGCCTCTTCGATCCGGTCCAACCGGAAATCGATGGCGTCGGCGAAGTAGTTCTGCCGAACGTTCCACGGCCGCTTGGTGCCGGATTTGGGCAGCGCGTGCGGCGAGCGCAGCACGTAACCGGCCTGGATGTCCCACGAAGGCTTTTCCGGCATCGGCTCACCGTCGAGATGCGGATAGGCGTGCGTGTAGCCGTGAGACTTCATATGAGCCAGCAGCTTTGCCGTCGCGCGGCCGGTCATGTCGGCGCGCAGCGTCCACGAGGCGTTGGTATACCCGACGCACCAGAACAGGTTGGGCACATCCTCCAACATGTGGGCCTTGTAGACGAAGCGGTCCTGCGGCTTGATCTCGCCGCCGTCGACTGACACCGACACGCCGCCCAGCGCCTGCAGTTGCAGACCGGTGGCGGTGACGATGACGTCGGCGTCGAGATGCCCGCCGGACTTCAAAACGACGCCGCTGGAATCGAAGTGGTCGATGTGGTCGGTCACCACATCGGCGCGGCCATCACCGATCGCGACGTACAGGTCGGCGTCGGGAATCAGGCACAGCCGCTGGTCCCACGGGTTGTAGCGCGGCTTGAAATGTGTGTCGACGTCGTAGCCCTGAGGCAGATTGCGGATCGCGATGCGACGAATCCACCACCGTAAAAAGCGCGGTGTCTTTCGCGCCAAGAGCCAGATCGCGCCCTCCAGCAGCGCATTGCGTTGCCGGATGATCGAGTGAGCAACCCTGCGCGGCAAGACTTTCCGCAACGCATCCGCCGCCGGACTGTATTTCGACGCCGAGAACAGATACGTCGGCGACCGCTGCAGCATGGTCACCTTCGACGCCTTCTCGGCCAGCGGCGGGATCAGCGACATCGCGGTGGCGCCGCTGCCGATAACCACCATCTTCTTGTCGGTGTAGTCCAGGTCTTCGGGCCAATGCTGCGGATGAACGACGGCGCCGTCGAACTCTTCGACGCCGGGGAAGTCCGGGATGTAGCCCTCGTCGTAGTTGTAGTAGCCGGACCCGAAGAACACGAACCGGCCGCGATAGCTGTTCTGCGCGCCGTCCTGCTCGGCGGTGACCGTCCAGGTGTCGGTCGATGAATCCCAGTCCGCCGAGCGGACGTAGTTGTTGAACCTGATGTGGCGGTCGATGCCGTACTTGTGCGCCGTGGTCTGCAGGTACTCCCGGATGTGCACGCCGTCGGCCACGCCTTCTTTGCGCGTCCACGGCTCCCACGGAAAGCACAGCGTGAAGATGCTGCTGTCGGACCGCACGCCGGGATAG
>NZ_DATMLH010000019.1:0-11221 GCF_035570115.1 Mycobacterium sp. | reverse complement strand
CTGTATCACGAGCGACGCACGATGGGCGATGGTTCCGAATACACCAGCGGACCCGGAATCGCTGAAGCCGAGGACGTTTCGATCGATCTGCTGTCGCTGGTCGACAGGACGAACCAGCACGACAGCGAACGCGTCCGGGAGATGGTCGGGCGTGCCCTGGTCCACCGCGCGGTTGCGCGTCAGCTCAGCGAGCACGTCTTTCACGCGGTGGCCGGCGGAGCCCTGCCGCCGACCGCGGGATCGATCATCCGGCTGTCGATGGCTGCAGTCCACGACGTCGAAACGGACACCGCCGTTGCCGTCACGGGTACGGCGGCCGTGATCGAGGATGATGCACACCTACTTGATATCGGCATCCGCTACCTGGGCCGTCAGATCGCCAGCATCGGCGGCGGCACCACCGAGATGGCGCGCAACGTGATTGGCGAACGGGTGCTGGGCTTTCCGCGCGAACACGCCGCCGATCGCGGCGTACCCTTCAACCAGGTCAAGCACAGCCGGAGCTGATCGGAGGTGACGCCATGCTGAACGCCGAACCGTACCGGCAGCTGCGGTACCGGGAGATCGCGGGCAAGCGCATGGCCTACGTCGACGAGGGCAACGGCCCCGACGGCACGACAATCGTCTTTCAGCACGGCAATCCCACGTCGTCGTATCTGTGGCGCAACGTCATGGCGCGTCTGGAAGGTCTGGGTCGGCTGGTCGCCTGCGATCTGATCGGCATGGGCGGGTCGGACAAGCTCAGCCCGTCTGGCCCCGACCGCTATCACTACGCCGAACAGCGTGAGTACCTTTTCGGGCTGTGGGACGCCCTCGACCTCGGCGACAGGGTGGTGTTGGTGCTACACGACTGGGGATCAGCGCTGGGTTTCGACTGGGCGAACCAGCACCGTGGCCGGGTGGCCGGTATCGCGTTCATGGAGGCGATCGTGACTCCGATGACGTGGCTGGACTTCCACAGCAGCGTGCGGGGGGTGTTCCAGGGCTTCCGTTCGCCCGAGGGCGAGCGAATGGTGTTGGAGCAGAACATGTTTGTCGAGGGCGTGCTGCCGGGCGCGATCCGGCGACGGCTATCCGACGAGGAGATGGACCACTATCGGCGGCCGTTCGCCAACGCCGGAGAAGACCGCCGGCCCACGTTGTCGTGGCCGCGCAACATCCCGATCGACGGCGAGCCGGCAGGGGTGGTCGCCGTGGTCGAGGAGTACCGGGACTGGCTCGCCGAAAGCGACGTGCCGAAGCTGTTCATCAACGCCGACCCCGGCGCGATCATCACCGGGCGAGTCCGCGACTACGTCCGCAGCTGGCCCAACCTGGCTGAAGTCACCGTTCCCGGGGTGCATTTCATCCAGGAGGACAGTCCGGACGAAATCGGCTCGGCTGTAGCGGATTTCGTCCGGAGCCTACCGGCGGTGGGCGGCTGATCAGCGGCAGCGGCCGCCCGGCGGGTTAACCTCAGGCGCCTCAACATTCGCAGGAATCCCTGGAAGATCGGGATGTGTCGATGTGCCCGCCTACGAGCGACAACTGGCGGCCTCATCGCGCAAGGCCGGCACGCGCTGGTGGATTAGGAATTCCGTGGCACGCGCGAGGTACATCGCCAGTACGTAGCGCAGCTCGATTCCACGCAGCTATGACATCGACGCGATTGTCGCTCGTAGCCGGGCAGAAAGCCATGTCCCTCTCCGTGGTGACTCCTGTGGCAAAAGGGGCTCGGGTGTCTGGCGTCAACTACAAACTCAGATGCGAAAGCACCTCGGCGACAACCGAATCCATTGCGACCTCGACCTGCTCGCCCGTCGTCAGATTCTTCACGCCGACGGTTCCCGCTTCGATGTCGCGGTCACCGGCGACTAGAGCCAGCCGCGCACCCGAGCGGTCCGCGGCGCGCATCGCGCCCTTGACGCTGCGATCGCCGTAGGCCAGATCCACGCGCACACCGGCGGCCCTCAGCTGTTCGGCCAGCACCGCCAGCCGCAGCTTGGCTTGCTCGCCCAGTGGCACTCCGAACACGTCGCACCGGGCGATCCGTCCGACGTCCTTGGCCTCGGCCCGCAGCGCCAGCAGCGTGCGGTCCACGCCGAGACCGAACCCGATGCCCGACAGGTCCTGTCCGCCGAGCTGGTGCATCAGACCGTCGTAGCGACCGCCGCCGCCGATGCCGGACTGGGCACCCAGGCCAGGGTGCACGAACTCGAAGGTGGTTTTGGTGTAATAGTCCAACCCGCGGACCATCCGCGGGTTGATGACATACGGCACGCCCACGGCATCGAGGTGCGCCAGCACGGTCTCGAAATGCTGCTTGGCCACATCGGACAGGTGGTCGAGCATCACCGGTGCGTCGGCGGTCATCGCCTTGACCTCTGGACGCTTGTCGTCGAGTACCCGCAGCGGGTTGATCTCAGCGCGCTTGCGGGTTTCCTCGTCGAGGTCAAGCTGAAACAGGAAATCCTGCAACAGTTCCCGATACTGCGGACGGCAGGTTTCATCGCCCAGCGAGGTGATTTCCAGCCGGAACCCGTCCAGACCGAGTGAGCGGAAGCCGGCGTCAGCGACGGCGATCACCTCGGCGTCCAACGCGGGGTCGTCGACGCCGATCGCCTCCACACCGACCTGCTGCAGCTGGCGGTAGCGACCGGCCTGAGGCCGCTCGTAGCGGAAGAACGGGCCCGCGTAACACAGCTTGACCGGCAGCGCGCCGCGGTCCAGGCCGTGCTCGATCACCGCACGCACCACCCCGGCGGTGCCCTCCGGG
This sequence comes from Mycobacterium sp., assembly GCF_035570115.1. Taxonomy (GTDB): domain Bacteria; phylum Actinomycetota; class Actinomycetes; order Mycobacteriales; family Mycobacteriaceae; genus Mycobacterium. Next base: position 8,466 of record NZ_DATMLH010000019.1, on the reverse strand, counting down.
CGCAGCGTCACCGAGCGGTCGCCACGGTCGGCGAAGGTGTACATCTCTTTCGACACCACATCGGTGGACTCGCCCACCCCTCGCGCGAACAGCGCGGTGTCCTCGAATATCGGGAGCTCGATGTCGCTGTAGCCGGCTCGGCGGGCGGCGTCGAGCAACCCCGAACGCACCGCGACGAACGCGGCCGAATCCGGCGGGACGTAGTCCGGTACGCCCTTGGGCCCAGAAAACGCTGAGAAGTCCGTCACGGGCTCAGCCCTGCGAGGAAGGGGTTGAACCGCCGTTCCGCGCCAATCGTGGTGGAATTGCCGTGTCCGGGCAGGACCACCGTTTTGTCGTCGAGGACCAACAGCTTGTCGACGATTGAGCGCATCAGATCACGGCCGCTGCCGCCGAACAGGTCGGTCCGGCCCACCGAGCGCTCGAACAGGGTGTCGCCGGTGAACACGAGGTCTTTGTCGTCCCCGGCATCCGGGACACGGAAGACCACCGATCCCCGGGTGTGGCCGGGCGTGTGGTCGACGGTGACGCTGATCCCGCCGAGGTCGATCTTGTCGCCGTCTCGATCCAGCTCGATGACCTGTTTGGGCTCGCGGAATATCGCCGCCAGCAGCAGCTGCCCCAGCCGCGGGCCGAAGTCTTTGATGGGATCGGTCAGCATGCACCGGTCCTCGGGATGGATGTATGCAGGGCAGCCGAAGGTGTCGGACACCTTCTGCGCCGACCAGATGTGGTCGATGTGACCGTGGGTGAGCAGCACCGCCGCGGGAGTCAGCCGATTCTTGTCCAGAATGCGCCGCAGCTGGCCCATCGCACGCTGGCCCGGGTCGATGACGATCGCGTCGGCCCCGGGGTGCGGCGCCAGTACATAGCAATTGCACTGCAGCAACCCAGCGGGAAATCCGGTCATGAACACGATCTCCAGTTTCCCATGCCGCCCGACGACGATGCGGCCGACGCAGTCAGAGGAGAAGAAGTCGGGCCGTCGCGCCCCGCGAGCGCGGGTCGCGCCACCCCTAGCCAGCATCAACTGGCACACTCTTTGCTGACTGAGCAGACAACCACGGAGGGACATCGGCGGTGCCGACCAATGAACAGCGACGTGCGACGGCCAAGCGCAAACTCGAACGGCAGCTGGAACGCCGCGCTCAGCAGGCCCGTCGTCGCCGGACGCTGGCCATCGTTGGCGGGTCGGTCGCGGCGGCGGTCGTCGTCGTCGCGGTGATAGCAACGGTCGTCCTGACCAATAACGAGCACAAGAACAAGCAGACTACGGCAGCCGGGAGCTCGGCCACCGGCGCCGCTCCGGGCCCATCGTCGGGCATACCGCCGTTGCCGCCGTTCAAACCGGCCGCCAATCTGGGCGCCAACTGCCAATACGAGCCTTCGGCGGAACAGGCCAGCAAGCCGGTGAACCCGCCGAGGCAAGGCAAGGTGCCCACCGACCCGGCGCAGGTCAGTGTCAGCATGGTCACTAATCAAGGAAACGTCGGCCTGTTGCTCGCGAACAACGAATCAACTTGCACTGTCAACAGTTTCGTCAGCCTGGCGCAGCAGAAGTTCTTCGACAACACTCAGTGCCACCGCCTCACCGCCTCACCGACATCGTCGATTTTGCAGTGCGGTGACCCGACCGGCGACGGCAGCGGCGGGCCCGGCTATCAGTTCGCCAACGAATATCCGACCGACCAATACAAGCCCGAGGATCCCGCGGTGCACGAGCCGGTGATCTACCCGCGCGGCACCCTGGCCATGGCCAATGCCGGACCGAACACCAACGGCAGCCAGTTCTTCATGGTGTACAAGGACACTCAGCTGCCACCCGAATACACCGTCTTCGGCAAGATTCAACAGGACGGGCTGGCTACCCTGGACAAGATCGCCAAGGGCGGCGTTGCCGGCGGCGGTCAGGACGGCCAGCCAACCATCGAAGTCACGATCAAGTCGGTGCGGATGGACTGATCGAGCCGTCGGCGGCCTCGGCCGTCTATGGTCGATTGAATCGCGGCGGGCCGCACGCTGACAGGAGAATTCTTTGTGCAGGTGACTACGTTCGGGCGCTACCAGCTGCTCGACTTAATCGGCCGCGGCGCATCGGGGAAGGTCTACCGGGCCGATGACACCGTTACAGACCAGATAGTCGCCGTCAAGGTGCTGGCGCCGGACCTGGACGAGGATCCAGAATTTCGCGAACAGTTCCGCCGCGACGTACCCGCGGCGGCCGACCTCAACAACCGGCACGTGGTGCCGATCCACAACTTTGGCCAGATCGGCGGTCAACTGTACGTGGACATGCAGCTGATCGAGGGCAGCAACCTCGGTCGCGCGATCAGAAACGAAGGCGGCCGAATACTTCCCGCACGCGCGGTCGCGATCATCGCACAAATCGCCGCGGCGCTTGACAGCGCCCACCGGGTAGGACTGGTCCATCGCGACGTCAAGCCGTCGAACATCTTGGTCGCGCCAGGAGATTTCGTCTATTTAACCGATTTCGGGCTCGCGCGCAACCCCACCGATACCGCCACGGCCAGCATGGGCCATATCCCCGGCGCCTACACGGCACCCGAAAGGTTCAGCGGCGCGGGTGATTCCCGCGCTGACGTGTATTCGCTCGCCTGTGTATTGCACAAATGCTTGACGGGGCAACAGCCTTATCCCGGAGACACATTCGAAGAACAACGCGCCGGGCACCTGACCGCCCCACCGCCGCGACCCTCGACATCGTCCCCGGGCATACCGCCGACATTCAACGCAGTGATCGCCGCGGGTATGGCCAAAAGCCCGCAGGCCCGCTACCAGACGGCATCGCAGCTGGCCGAGGCCGCAAGAGCAGCGCTGGACAATCGTTTCATTCCGCCGCCGAGCCCGCCGCCACCGCCGCCCGGATCACCGGCCACCCCGCGGCCGCGGATGGTGCAGCCAGGCCCGTCTGCACAATCCGCCGACCGAGGGCACGCGCTGGCCATTGTCGGTGGATTGGCCGCAGTGCTCGCGGCGCTCTTCGGTGTGATCGCGCTGGTGATTATTACCGCCACAACCTCGGATCGCGGCGCAACCGAGACATCGTCGGCCGCCCCCACCAGCACCGCCGCAGCCTCGCGCAGCACCACTACCACCACGACGACCACCTCGGCCCCGGTGGCACCTCCGGCCGTCCCGAAGCTGCCGCCATTCGTGCCCTCCCCCGCCGTGGGCGCCGACTGCTTGTACCCGCCGTCCGCCGACGCGGCCGGCAAAGCGGTGACGCCACCGCGGACCGGCCGAGTGGCGACCACTCCCGCTCCGGTCGACCTGGACATAGTCACCAATCGAGGCAAGATCGGCCTGCACCTTGCTAATAACGAATCACCCTGCACGGTGCGCAGTTTCGTCAGCCTGGCGCGGCAGAAGTTTTTCGACGACACCCAATGCCACCGGCTGACCACGTCGCCGGGGTTGTCGGTCTTGCAGTGTGGTGACCCGAAGGGTGACGGCACCGGCGGGCCGGGTTATCAGTTCGTCGACGAATACCCGACCAACCAGTACCCGCCCGGCGATCCGGCGCTGAAGAAGCCCGTCGTCTATCCGCGGGGCACGCTGGCGATGGCCAACGCCGGACCGTTCACGAACGGCAGCCAGTTCTTCATGGTGTACCGGGACTCGCTGCTGCCCCCCGCATACACCGTTTTCGGCACCATAGACACCACCGGCCTCGCAGTAGTGGACAAGATCGCCGCGGCCGGCGTCGCCGGCGGTCGCGAGGACGGTGCGCCCGCCACCCCCGTCACCATCACGTCGGCGAGCCTGAGCTGAGGCGCTACGTTTCGGCGGCGTCCAATCCGCCTCTGTCTACATAGGTTTGGGCTGCGCGCTGGATGAAGTGTTCGGTGGGCGCCGGATACCAGCCGAGTTCACGGGTGGCTTTGGCATGGCTGGCCGGCGAGGTCAGCGCGATGAGCCGGGCACTCTGGCTGCCGATCGGGAAGTCACGGTGGGATAGCGCTCTGATGGCGTCCGACACGTGCGCGAACCCGTAGACCATCGCCATCGGGACACCCAGGCGTGGCGGCCGCGCGCCAACTGCCTCCGCGGCGATGGTCACCAGTTCACGATGCGTCATATAACGCTCAGAAATGATGTAGCGCTGGCCGATTCGTCCCCGTTCGGCCGCCAGCAGCAGCGCGTCGGCGACGTCGTCGATACCGACCACTTCGGCTCCGACGCCGCGGATATAGAACGGCAGTTTTCCGAGCGCGGCGAGCTGCACGAACATCCCTTGTCGGGGCTGCCAGTCGGGCGGCCCGTACGGGTTGGACACGTTGGCCACCACGGCGGGCAGCCCGTGCTTCGCCACGTAGGAGAACACCAACTGCTCCGCCTGGCGCCGTGACGCGATATAACTGCCGGCTTGGTCGGACCAGTTGAAGGGCGTGTCCTCGTCAACGGTTTCGCCGTTCCTGCCGATGGCGATGGTGCCGATCGTGCTCAGGAAGACGAACCGCCGCAGGTTCGCGTTCATCGCCACGTCGAGTACTTTGCGAAGGCCGTTGACGTTGGTCTCGAACAGCGGAGCGGCATCTCGCAGTTCCGCTCTGGTGTCGACGACACAGTAGTACACCACGTCGCGTTCAGACATGGCGGCGGCGACGTCCGCCGTGTCGGATAATCCGCCATAGTGCCGCTCGACGTCGAGCCCTTCGATTCCCTTCGTAGAACTCGACTTTCGTAACAGGACCCGGACATCGGCACCCGCAGCGACCAGGTGACGGGTAACGCAGGCACCGACATTGCCGCTCGCGCCCATCACGAGAGCCCGTTGTCCGGCCGCGGTCATCTGGTCATTGTCCGACGCCATATCACTTACCGTAATACCGACGGTAAGGGGTCGGCCCGGTCGGGCCGCTCAGGCGGCAGATGTCACCCGGTAGACGTCGTAGACACCCTCGACGTTGCGCACCACATCCAGCAGATGCCCCAGGTGCTTGGGGTCGCCCATCTCGAACGTGAACCGGCTGATCGCCACCCGATCACCTGATGTGGTCACCGACGCTGAGAGGATGTTCACCTTCTCGTCGGCCAGCACGCGGGTGACGTCCGACAGCAGCCGATGCCGGTCGAGTGCCTCGACCTGAATCGCCACCAGAAAGACCGACGACGGCGACGGCGCCCAGTGCACTTCGATGATGCGCTCGGCCTGCTGCTGCAAGGACGCGGCATTGGTGCAATCGTGGCGGTGCACACTGACTCCACCGCCACGTGTGACGAATCCCAGGATCTGATCGCCGGGCACCGGTGTGCAGCACTTGGCGAGCTTGGTCAGCACGCCCGGGGCACCGGGCACCGCCACCCCGACGTCGTCGGTGCTGCGCGGGCGCCGCGGCATCGTCGCCGGAGTGGACCGCTCGGCGAGATCCTCCTCGGCCTGGTCGATGCCGCCCAGCTCGGCCAGCAACCGCTGCACCACATGCTTAGCCGATACATGGCCCTCGCCGACCGCGGTGTAGAGCGCCGACACGTCGGCGTAGTGCAGTTCGTTGGCCACTGCGGCCATCGATCCGCCGCTGACCAAGCGCTGCAGGGGAAGTCCGCCGCGGCGAACTTCGCGAGCCATTGCGTCCTTGCCGGACTCCAGCGCCTCCTCGCGGCGCTCCTTGGCGAACCACTGGCGGATCTTGGCTTTGGCGCGCGGTGACACCACGAACTGCTGCCAGTCTCGCGACGGCCCGGCGTTGGGTGCCTTGGACGTGAAGACCTCGACGACCTCGCCGTTTTCCAGCTTGCGTTCCAGCGCCACCAGTCGGCCGTTCACCCGGGCGCCGATGCATCGGTGGCCGACCTCGGTGTGCACGGCGTAGGCGAAGTCGATCGGCGTTGAGCCGGTCGGCAGCGTGATGACGTCGCCTTTCGGGGTGAACACGAAGATCTCTTGTACCGCAAGGTCGTAACGCAGTGATTCCAGGAACTCGCCGGGGTCGGCCGCCTCTCGCTGCCAGTCGAGCAGTTGGCGCATCCAGGCCATGTCGTCGATTTCGGCCGCGGCGAGGGGATGTGGAACTCCGTTGCGGCCCTTGGCTTCTTTGTAGCGCCAGTGCGCAGCGATGCCGTATTCGGCGGTGCGGTGCATGTCGCGGGTGCGGATCTGGATCTCCAGCGGTTTGCCCTCCGGGCCGACCACCGTGGTGTGCAGCGACTGGTACACGCTGTAGCGCGGCTGGGCGATGTAGTCCTTGAACCGGCCCGCCATCGGCTGCCAGAGCGAATGCACCACGCCGACGGCGGCGTAACAGTCCCGGATCTCGTCGCAAAGAATGCGGACGCCGACCAGATCGTGGATGTCGTCGAAGTCGCGGCCTTTGACAATCATCTTCTGATAGATCGACCAGTAGTGCTTAGGGCGTCCCTCCACCACCGCGCTGATCTTCGACCCGGTGAGCATCGCGACGATCTCGGCGCGGACCTTGGCCAGGTAGGTGTCACGCGACGGCGCCCGGCCGGCGACCAGTCGCACGATCTCCTCGTACTTCTTGGGATGCAGGATCGCGAACGACAGATCCTCCAACTCCCACTTGACCGTGGCCATACCCAGCCGGTGTGCAAGCGGGGCAATGACTTCCAGTGTTTCGCGCGCTTTGCGCGCCTGCTTCTCCGGCGGCAGGAAGCGCATGGTCCGCATGTTGTGCAGCCGATCGGCCACCTTGATCACCAGCACCCGCGGGTCGCGCGCCATCGCGGTGATCATCTTGCGGATCGTCTCGCCCTCGGCGGCGCTACCCAGCACCACTCGGTCGAGCTTGGTCACCCCATCGACCAGGTGGCCGACCTCGTCGCCGAAATCCTGCGACAAGGCCTCCAGGCTGTAACCGGTGTCCTCGACGGTGTCATGCAGCAGGGCGGCCACCAGCGTGGTGGTGTCCATGCCCAGCTCGGCGAGGATGTTGGCCACCGCCAGCGGATGGGTGATGTAGGGGTCCCCCGAATGTCGCAACTGGCTGGCGTGCCGCTGCTCGGCCACTTCGTAGGCCCGCTGCAACAACGCCAGGTCGGCCTTCGGGTAGATCTCCCGGTGCACCGCCACCAGCGGTTCGAGCACGGGGCTGATCGTGCTGCGCTGAGCGGTCATCCGCCGCGCCAGCCGGGCGCGCACGCGGCGCGAGGCACTACTGGGAGCCTTCAGACCGATCCCGAGCTCACCCGATGGCGGGATGTCGGCGAGCTGCAGCGGCTCGGTGGGCGGCTGAATTGCCGTGCCCTTATCGTCCGCCACGTTCGTCACCTCCGGAGCCTCAAGGATATAGCCCGCCGCGCTGTGCGCTAGAGAACCGCGACGCTGTGCACCGGCAGCGGCGCGACCAGCTCGCGCCCGCCCAGCCCGGCCAATTCGATGACCACCGCGGCGATCTTCACCTGCGCGCCGGACTGCTCGAGCAGCCGGTGCGCGGCCGCCAGCGTGCCACCGGTGGCCAGCACGTCGTCCACGATCACAACGCGGCGGCCGGACAATTCGATCCCGTCGGCGGGAAGTTCCAGGCTCGCGGTGCCGTACTCGAGCTGGTAATTCTCGGTGCGCACCGGCGGCGGCAGCTTTCCGCCCTTGCGGATCGCCAGCACACCGGTGCCGAGTCGGGCGGCGACCGCCCCGCCGATCAGAAACCCGCGCGCGTCGATGGCGGCGATCAGGTCAGCGCCGGACGCGACGTCGGCCAGCGCGTCGGTCACCGCAGCCAGCCCACGGCGGTCGGCGAACACCGGGGTCAAGTCCTTGAACTGGATTCCCGCGGTGGGGAAATCGGCGACCTGCCGCGTCAGCGACGTGATCAGATCGGCTGTCGAGTCGCGGTCGGCCGCATTCACCGCACCAGCACCCATCGGTCCATGTTCCAGCCGGCGCCCCAGCGGCTCGGGTTGGCGCCGACGGCATACATCTTCTTCGACGCCAGCAGGGTGCGCTGCTGGCGATACAGCGGCAATGTCGGCATTCCGGCCCACAGCACCGGCGCGCTCTCGGCCAGCAGCCGGACCAGGTCGGCTGGGTCGGCCGAGACCGCCAACGCGGCGATGATGCCGTCGATCTGACCGTTGGTGTAGCCGGACAAGTTGTTTCCGTTGCCGGTGTGCAGAGCGTAGGCGTCGATCGCCGACGACCCCGTCGAACCGCTGCCGGTGGCGCCGCCGGTGCTGGCCAGCAGCACGTCGACGGCACCGTCCTTGAGTGCTTGTGGGCCGACGGCGTCCGAGGTCACGTCGGAAACGGTGATACCGGCCGGACCGCAGGCCTTGGCGATCGCACCGACGATGGCGGCCAGTCGCGCGTTGGGACCCCGATAGCCGATTTTCACCGCCAGCGGTTTCCCGGCCAGCGCCGCGCGCGCTGCGTCCGGGTTCGATTTGATGAACTGGCCTGCTTCAGGGACGTTTTCGGCCTGACCGATGGCGTCGTCGACCGTGGTGTGCAGCCGCGCATTGGCGATCGGCGTCGCGGCGTCCCGC
>NZ_DATMLH010000018.1:0-30696 GCF_035570115.1 Mycobacterium sp. | reverse complement strand
GGGCTGCGGGCCACGTTGCTGCTCCAGCCGGGTGTAGTAGTCGGTCGACATCAGGGCTAGGGACGCGACCTCTTCCCGGCGCAGGCCCGGGGCCCGGCGGCGGACACCGGCGGGCAGCCCGACGTCTTCGGGCTGCAGGGCTTCCCGGCGGTGCCGCAGGAAGCCGGCCAGGGCGGCTCGGTCCATGACCCCATTATCCGCCCGCGGTGGCGGCCAACCAGGGATCGCCAGTCCCCCGATAACCGGTCTCTGCCCCAACCAGGCTGGCCGGGCCACCATTGAGGCATGAACATCTCCGGGAACACCATCTTCATCCCCGGCTCCACGAGCGGCATCGGCTTGGCCCTGGCCCTCGAACTGCAGTCCCGGGGGAACACCGTCATCATCGGCGGCCGCCGCACCGACCGGCTCAAGCAGATCGCCGCCGACCATCCCGGCCTCGGCACGGTGCAGATCGACACGGCCGATGTCGCCAGCATCGCATCGGCCGCCCGGGAGGTAACAGGCCGCTACCCGGACCTGAACGTGCTGATCCCGATGGCGGGCATCATGCAGGTGGAGGACTGGCACCGGCCCGACGGCTTCCTGGCCTCGGCTGAATCGGTCATCGCCAGCAACCTGCTCGGCCCGATCCGCCTGATCGCCGCGTTCATCGAGCACCTGCAGGGCCAGCCGGCCGCCGCCATCATCACCGTGTCCTCCGGTCTGGCGTTCACGCCGCTGGCCGCCACCCCCAGCTACAGCGCGTCCAAGGCCGCGATCCACCTGCTCAGCGAGTCGATCCGGCTGCAGTACGCGGACACGAGCGTGCAGATCATCGAGCTCGTGCCGCCGTCGGTGCGGACCGGGCTGGTACCGGGCCAGGAGGACAACGAGCAGGCCATGCCGCTGGACGAGTTCATCGCCGAGGCCGTGGGGCTGCTGGAGTCTCAGCCCGAGGCCAAGGAGATCCAGGTCGAGCGGGTGAAGTTCCTGCGCTACGGCGAAGCCCGCGGCGACTACGACCAGGTGGTGGCCGCGCTCAACGCCGCCGACCCGCACAGCAACTAAAACGAGTTTCGCTCGCGTGGAGCCGATTGCCTTCGACGAAGTGGAAAACGTCTGTGCTGCCCGGGATTTTCGGCGCTTGGTTTAGCTTGGCGTCCAGCTTGGTCGCGGTGGCAGCGCATCCGTACGTGGACGGCACCGACGCCGCGCAACTGGTCAAAGACCGTTACGCGGCCGGGATGCCAATCGAGGACGTATGCGACCCCGCAATGGTCGCCCCAACCGCCATCGACATGCGCGGATGCTACCGGCGAAGTGACCGTGGTTGGACACAGCGCCGGAACGCGCATACCGCGATCGGCGGCGACTACCTGGTCGACATCCTCCCGGCGCTCTAGTTTCGATCGGCGTGGCCAGTTGCGGCCGCGCACGCCTTTGCGCGGCCAATGCCGGCGGCGCCGGCTCGACAACGGTGCGGGTAAGCTCCGCTGGGTATCTGGTGGACTCCCACCCACGCAAAAAGTAGCTGTATCTAGGAGATGTACCGACCGTGGCATCGACTGCCGATTTCAAGAATGGCCTCGTGCTGGCGATCGACGGCCAGCTGTGGCAGATCGTCGAGTTCCAGCACGTCAAACCGGGCAAGGGTCCGGCGTTCGTACGCACCAAGCTCAAGAACGTGCTGTCGGGCAAGGTGGTCGACAAGACCTACAACGCGGGCGTGAAGGTGGAGACCGCCACCGTCGACCGGCGTGACACCACCTACCTCTACCGCGACGGCTCGGATTTCGTGTTCATGGACAGCCAGGACTACGAGCAGCACCCGCTGCCGGAGTCGCTGGTCGGCGACGCCGCCCGGTTCCTGCTCGAGGGCCTGCCGGTGCAGGTGGCCTTCCACAACGGGGCGCCGCTGTACCTCGAGCTTCCGGTAACCGTCGAACTCGTGGTCACGCACACCGAGCCGGGTCTGCAGGGCGACCGGTCCAGCGCCGGCACCAAGCCGGCGACCGTGGAGACCGGTGCGGAGCTCCAGGTGCCGTTGTTCATCAACACCGGAGACAAGCTGAAGGTGGACTCTCGCGACGGCAGCTACTTGGGACGTGTCAACGCGTGAGCCGCCCCGTTAAGGGACGGCACCAGGCCCGGAAGCGGGCCGTCGACTTGTTGTTCGAAGCCGAGGCCCGCGGGGTCACGCCGGCCGAAGCCGCCGACGCGCGTACCGCACTCGCGGAGGCCAAGCCTGATGTCGCGCACCTGAATCCGTACACGGTGACGGTGGCCCGCGGCGTGACCGAGCAGGCGGCACATATCGACGACTTGATCGCATCGCATCTGCAGGGCTGGACATTGGAGCGACTACCCGCCGTGGACCGGGCGATCCTGCGGGTCGCGGTGTGGGAGCTGCTGCATGCCGACGACGTGCCGGGGCCGGTGGCCGTCGACGAGGCGGTGGAGCTGGCCAAGGAGCTGTCGACCGACGAGTCGCCGGGCTTCGTCAACGGCGTGCTCGGCCAGGTGATGCTGGTGACGCCACAGATCCGAGCCGCCGCTGAAGCGGTCCGTGGAGCCCGCCACCCCGGCGCGGATTCATGACGCGGCTGGAGCTGCGCGTCGTCGTCGCTGCCGTGATGGCGGCGACGGTCGTGCTTGGCGCGGTGATGTGCGCAGCGTACGGGCAGGCGGTGATCGCGGCTGCGCTGGCGATCTACGCCCTGGGTGTCGGCGCCTGGCTTTATCACTCGATCGAACGCTACGTAGTGGCCCGGCGCATCAGCACGGTTCGGTCGGTGGCCAAGCCGTTCCAGCCGTTGCTTCCGGTGATGGCCGCGATCATGGGATTGACGCAGGCGGTGGTGAGATCGCTGTCCGACGTCACCGACGTGGCGCCCACCACACTGAGGCGCTGGGACCTTCCGGTTCGGCGGTGGATGGAGATCACCCGCAGCGACCGCCGGGGCGGAGATGAGGACGAGTTCGACGGCTAAGCGCCCGCCCGAACAGTCACACCTGCTCATGGGTACCGTGCGGCCGCGGTATCTGCGTTGGCCGCCCTGAGCGAAAACGGGCAGTCGCTTTCGGCGAAATCGCGCAGAGGCGGGCAATCGATGGGCTGCATGTTGCCTCCCCGCCGAGTCTGGTGTGGCGGGTGTGACATTACGGGCCTAGTCGGCCAGGGTCGACGAAATGGCCTCGCGGGCGTCCCAGGAGGGACACACTGGCGATATGGACCGCGACGGCAGGCGCCCGAGACGGCTTTGTGTGTCCGCGTTGGCGGCCGTGGCGAACCCGTCGTATTCGCGCCTCGACACCTGGAATCTGCTCGACGACGCGTGCCATCAGCTCGCCGTGGTCGACCGTGCCGGGCTGGACACCGGCCACGAGGCGGCCAGGGCGAAGCGACTGTTCAATCGCCTCGGCGCCTACGAGCGCTACTGGATCTATCCGGGGGCGGAGAATTTGGCGTCATTCCGCGAGTACCTCGACAACCTTGCCACGGTGAGCCTCGAGGAGAAGGTCTCGCTCGCGGTGCGGCTGCTGTCCGAATACGGCGACCGTGCAGCGCTGTTCGATACGTCGGCGTCGCTGGCCGATCAGGAGCTCGTGGCGCGGGCCAAAGAACAGCAGTTCTACACGGTTCTGCTCGCCGATGATTCTCCTCCCACCGCCCCCGAGGGCTTGGCGGAAAGCCTGCGGGCGCTTCGTGATCCGTCCGACGACGTGCAGTTCGAGCTGTTGGTGGTGTCCAGCGTCGAGGACGCGATCACTGCGGTCGCGTTGAACGGAGAGATCCAGGCGGCGATCATTCGCCATGACATACCGCTGCGGTCCCGTGATCGGGTTCCGTTGATGAACACGTTGCTGGGTGTCAACGACGACGTGGTGGCCACCGACCGAACCCACGACTACGTCGAATGCGGCGAGTGGATCCGCGAGTTGCGGCCAAGCATCGACCTGTACCTGCTCACCGACGAGTCGATCGCCTCCGAGGCCGAGGACCAGTCCGACGTCTACGACCGCACCTTCTACCGGCTCAACGACGTCACCGACCTGTACAGCACCGTGCTGGCGGGCATCCGAAATCGTTACACCACACCGTTTTTCGACGCACTGCGGGCTTACGCCGCACGGCCGGCGGGCCAATTTCACGCGTTGCCCGTCGCACGTGGCGCCAGCATCTTCAACTCCAAGTCACTGCAGGACATGGGGGAGTTCTACGGCCGCAACATCTTCATGGCCGAGACGTCCACGACATCCGGTGGTCTGGACTCACTGCTGGATCCGCACGGCAACATCAGGGCGGCGATGGACAAGGCTGCCAAAACCTGGAATGCCAACGAGACCTACTTCGTCACCAACGGAACATCCACCGCGAACAAGATCGTCGTGCAGGCACTCACCAGGCCCGGCGACATCGTCCTGATCGACCGCAACTGCCACAAGTCGCATCATTACGGGTTGGTGCTGGCCGGGGCCTACCCGCGCTATCTGGACGCGTACGAGCTGCAGCCGTTCGCGATCTACGGAGCGGTCTCCCTGCACACCATCAAGAAGGCGCTCCTCGATTTGGAGGCTGCCGGACAGCTGGGCCACGTACGCATGCTGCTGCTTACCAACTGCACGTTCGACGGCGTCGTGTACAACCCGCGTCGGGTGATGGAAGAGGTGCTGGCGATCAAGCCGGACATCTGCTTCCTGTGGGACGAGGCGTGGTACGCGTTCGCCACCGCGGTGCCGTGGGCGCGGCAGCGCACGGCGATGGTCGCCGCCGAGCAACTCGAGTCGATGTTGTCGTCTCCGGCCTACGCGCGGGAGTACCGGCAGTGGCGGGAGTCGATGCAAGGCGTCGACCGTGCGCAGTGGACCGAGCATCGGCTGTTGCCGGACCCGAGCTGTGCGCGGGTGCGGGTCTACGCGACACACTCCACCCACAAGTCGCTGTCGGCGCTGCGGCAGGCGTCGATGGTTCACATCCGCGACCAGGATTTCAACGCGCTCACCCGGGATGCGTTCGGTGAGGCGTTTTTGACCCACACCTCGACGTCGCCGAACCAGCAACTACTGGCATCGCTGGATTTGGCGCGTCGGCAAGTCGACATCGAGGGGTTCCAGCTGGTCCGAAATGTCTATGACATGGCGCTGGTGTTCCGTCACCGCGTCCGCAAAGACCGGCTGATCAGCAAGTGGTTTCGCATTCTCGACGAGTCCGACCTGGTGCCCGACGAGTTCCGGCTTTCAGCGGTCAGCTCCTACCGTCAGGTGCGCCAGGGTGTGCTGGCGGACTGGAACGAGGCCTGGCGGTCCGACCAGTTCGTGCTGGATCCGACGCGCGTCACCCTCTATGTCGGTCAGACCGGCATGAACGGATACGACTTCCGGGAAAAGATCCTGATGGATCGGTTCGGCATCCAGATCAACAAGACCTCGATCAACAGTGTGCTGCTGATCTTCACGATCGGAGTGACCTGGTCGAGCGTGCACTACCTGCTCGACGTGTTGCGCCGGGTGGCGACCGATTTTGACCGTAGCCAGTGCGCGGCCAGCAAGGACGACCGCGCGCTGCATGAACGTCGGGTTGAAGAGATCACGCAGGACCTCCCGCCGTTGCCCGATTTCAGTGAATTCGACGCGGCATTCCGACTCGACGACGCCTGCTCGTTCGGCGACATGCGTGCAGCGTTCTACGCCGGCTACGAAGAATCCGACCGTGAGCACGTCATGGTCGGTGAGGCCGGGCGACGGCTCGCCGAAGGCAGGGTTCTGGTGTCTACCACCTTCGTCGTGCCCTACCCGCCCGGCTTTCCGGTATTGGTTCCAGGCCAGGTGATCTCGAAGGAGATCCTGTATTTCCTTGCTCAACTCGACGTCAAGGAGATCCACGGATACAACCCGGACCTGGGGTTGTCGGTGTTCACCGACGCCGTGCTGAAACGGATTACCTCGGCGCGCCGCGCGATTGCTGCGGCAAACGGAAATGGCAACGCGTCGCGGGTGGCAGCCGCGTCGACGCGTGCGCTTCTCGGCTAACGCACGCTACCGCTGGTCGGGGTGTGCTTGATGCGGGTTTTGCTCACCGGGATCGGAAACTGAACGCATCGCGGCAGGTGGCGCAATGGCCGGTACGCTGCGGCTTTCGGCTGGTAGCCGCGGGGTGGCAAGCGGCGCAATGCATCGCGCTCCGCCGCGGTCGTTACCCGGCTGGCCTGGGCAGACACCCGAACGCCGATAGCGTGACGGCGTGGCCGAAGCAGTACCATTGCCGATTCGCCAACCGCGCGCCGATCGCGCGCGTCAGGTCGCCGACGTGCTGCGCCATCAGATCCACTCCGGTGCCTACGACGACGGGCTGCCCGGTGAGCTCGAACTGGCGGCCGAATTCTCGGTGTCCCGCAACACCATTCGCGAGGCGCTGACCACACTGAAGAATGAAGGACTGATCGACCGCGGACCCAAGGTCGGCACCCACGTCGCGCAGCGCAAGTACGACCACGGACTCGACACACTGCTGGGACTGAAGGAGACCTTCAAAACCTACGGCGAGGTCCGCAACGAGGTACGCGCGGCGATGGCTGTGTCGGCGCCGCCATCCGTGGCGCAGCGGCTGCGACTGCAGCCCGGCCAGCAGGTGGTGTTCATCGAACGGCTGCGTTATCTCGGCGGCCTGCCGTTGAGTCTCGACCTGACCTACCTGACACCCGACATTGGTGCCGAGATATTGACTCAACCGCTCGAGACCAACGACATATTCGCGTTGATCGAGAGGGTCAGCGGGCATCGGCTGGGGTCGGCGTCGCTGGCGCTGGAGGCCATTCCCGCCGATGCTCACTCCGCGGCCGCGCTGCAGGTTCCTGACGGAGCGGCGCTGCTGATGTTGGAGCGGCTCACCAGCCTGGATGACGGCAGACCCGTTGACTTGGAGTACATCCGGATGCGCGGTGATCGAATCACTATGCGCGGCAATCTGATAAGGAGCACGTCATGACATTGGTCAATAACCGCGTCGACGTCCCGGTCACCATCGACGAGTCGCTGTGTATCGATGGCTGCACGCTGTGCGTCGAGATCTGTCCGCTGGACTCACTGGCCATCAACCCCGAGACCGGCAAAGCCTTCATGCACGTCGACGAATGCTGGTACTGCGGCCCGTGCGCGGCCCGTTGCCCGACCGGGGCAGTGACAGTCAACATGCCCTATCTCATCCGCTGAGCCCCCAGGACATTTCATGAGAACATCCGCCGTCAGGCTGGCGTCGGCTGCTGTGGCGTTAGCCGTGGTCACAATGGCCCCAGCGGGCTGCGCACTGGATTCCGCGAACGCGGTCAACGTCGTCGTGGGCTACCAGTCCAAAACCATCAACACCGTCACCGCGGGCACGCTGCTGCGGGCCCAGGGGTACCTTGAGCACCGGCTCGACGACCTAACCAGGCGCACCGGAACCAAGTACCACGTGGTGTGGGAGGACTACGACACCGGCGCGCCGATCACCGCGCAGATGGTCGCCGAAAAGATCGATATCGGCTCGATGGGCGATTACCCGCTGCTGATCAACGGATCAAAGACGCAGGCCAACCCGCGCGCGGTCACCGAGGTCGTCTCGGTGACCGGCTACAACGCCAAGGGTGCACTGAACATGGTTGTGGTCGAGCCGAATTCGACCGCCAACGGGATTACCGACCTGGCCGGTAAGAAGGTCTCGGCCAGTGTCGGCTCGGCCGGCCACGGCACCCTGGTGCGAGCGTTGTCGACCGCCGGGATCAATCCCAGCACCGGGGTAGAGGTGCTCAACCAACAGCCTCAGGTCGGTGCCTCTGCGCTGGAATCAGGCCAGGCGCAGGCGCTTTCACAGTTCGTCGCATGGCCCGGGCTGCTGGTCCATCAGGGCAAGGCCAAGCTGCTCTACGACGGCGCGGAACTGAACTACCCGACGCTGCACGGCGTCGTGGTCCGTCGCGCCTATGCCGCCGCCCACCCGGAGGTGCTCGACTCCTTTCTGCAGGCTCAGCTCGACGCCACCGATTTCATCAAGAGCAAGCCGCTGGAGGCGGCGCGGATCGTCGCCCAGGCCAGTGGACTGCCGCAAGAGGTCGTCTACCTCTACAACGGCCCGGGCGGCACATCGTTCGACACTACGCTCAAGCCGTCGCTGATTGATGCGCTGAAAAACGATGTGCCGTACCTGAAGTCGATCGGCAACTTCGCCAGTCTCGACGTCGCGAACTTCGTGCAGGATGGTCCGCTGCGCGCCGCGTTCGCTACCCGCAAGGTCGATTACGACGCGGCGTTGCGCGCCAATCCGTCCGTGTCCGGAAGTGAGCTCTGGCTGGACGGATCGGACACGACTCAGCCGGTCGCCGACCCCGTCAGCCTGCTCAAAGCCGTCCGGGGCGCGACCGCCCGCGGGGCCCGTGTCCGGGCTGCCTACGTTCCCGACGCCGAGTTGGGTACCCGCTGGTTCGCGGACAAGTCGGCGTGGGTGCACGACGGCGCGAACTACCTGCCGTTCGACACCTCGGCGGGCGCACACCGCTATATCGCCGCACATCCCGGCAGCACCACCATCGACTACCAACAGGCCTTGGCGGGTGCGGCGTGACCGCCCTCGGAGTGGGTGTCGAGGGCCCGGTGGTCGCGGTGCCGGTGGCCGGTGCCGTCAGGCCGCGGCGGTCCGATTCGGTGTGGCGGTCACGGCTGTTGCGGTTGGCGTCGGTTGCGGCCGCGATCGGCCTGTGGCAGTTGCTCACCGCCGGCCACGTCCGGCTCTGGTTGCGATTCGACACGCTGCCGACGGTCACCGAGATCGTCGGCGCGCTGACCCGCGCGCTCGGCGCCGACGCCTACTGGCTTGACCTGGCCCAGTCGCTGATCCGCATCCTCACCGGGTTCGGGCTGGCCGCCGTTGTCGGGGTGGCGACCGGCATCATGCTCGGCCGGTCCCGGCTGATCGGCGACCTGTTGGGCCCGCTGACCGAGCTGGCCCGGCCGATCCCCGCCATCGCGGTGGTGCCGGTGGCCATCCTGCTGTTTCCGACCGACGAGGCCGGGATCGTGTTCATCACGTTCCTCGCCGCGTACTTCCCGATCATGGTCAGCACCCGGCACGCGGTGCGAGCGCTGCCGACGTTGTGGGAAGACTCGGTGCGCACGTTGGGTGGTGGCCGCTTCGACGTGCTGACCCAGGTGGTGGTGCCGGGCATCCTTCCTGGGGTGTTCGGCGGGCTGTCGGTGGGCATGGGTGTGGCGTGGATCTGCGTGATATCGGCCGAGATGATCTCGGGCCGGCTCGGTGTGGGGTACCGAACCTGGCAGGCATACACGGTGCTGGCCTACCCCCAGGTGTTCGTCGGCATCATCACCATCGGGGTGCTCGGATTCGCCACGTCGGCGGCGGTGGAGCTGGCCGGCCGTCGATTGACACGATGGTTGCCGCGCGCCGAGGAGAACGCGCGATGACCCCGAAAAACTCAGCCATGAGCCTCGAGCTGGATCGAGTACAGTTGTGCTACAACGGCATTGCTGTCATTGACGGGCTGAGCCTGACGGTGCGGCCGGGGGAGATCCTGGTGCTCACCGGGCCGTCGGGCTGCGGTAAGACGACGGTGCTGCGCGCGTTGGCCGGCCTGCTGGCACCCGACGCCGGCCGGGTGCTGGCCGACGGCGCCCAGGTCACCGGCACATCGGGCGATCGCGGAGTGGTGTTTCAGGACAACGCGCTACTGCCGTGGCGCAGCGTGCGGTCCAACATCGCGTTGGCGCTGCGGCTGCGCGGTGAGCCGCGGGTCACCCGGGCCGCGCAGGCCGACCGCTGGATCTCTGAACTCGGGCTGACCGGCTTCGGTGACTACCTGCCCAGGAACCTTTCCGGCGGGATGCGTCAGCGCGTCCAGCTGGCCCGTGGGCTGGCCGGGGCGCCGCGCGCGGTGATGATGGACGAGCCCTTCGGCGCACTGGATACCCAGACCCGCGCCGCGATGCAGCGGCTGCTGATCGATTCTTGGCGGGCCCATCCGACGACGATCGTGTTCGTCACCCACGACGTCGACGAGGCGCTGGCGCTGGGGGACCGGGTCGCGGTACTCGGCCGGGCCGGGCAACCGCTGCGGGCGCTCGTCGACGTGCCGCAGCCCCGCGGCGACCGGACTCATCCGGAACTTCGCGCGGAAGTTATTGCCGCGCTGCATGATTTGGTGGCCAGTTGATGCAGATTCCGGACCCCGCGCAGCCGATTCGACTGGACTGCGACGTACTGGTCATCGGCGGCGGGACCGCGGGCACCATGGCCGCCTTGACCGCCGCCGAGCAGGGCGCTCAGGTGCTGTTGCTGGAGAAGGCGCATGTTCGGCATTCCGGGGCGCTGGCGATGGGGATGGACGGCGTCAACAACGCCGTCATCCCGGGCAAGGCCGAACCCGAGGATTACGTCGCGGAGATCACCCGCGCCAACGACGGAATCGTCAACCAGCGCACCGTGTATCAAACCGCCACCCGCGGGTTCGCGATGGTGCAGCGGCTGGAACGGTACGGGGTGAAGTTCGAAAAGGACGAACACGGCGAGTACGCGGTACGACGGGTACACCGCTCCGGCTCCTACGTGTTGCCCATGCCCGAGGGCAAAGACGTCAAAAAGGCGCTGTACCGGGTGCTGCGGCAGCGGTCGATGCGAGAAAAGATCCAGATCGAGAACCGGCTGATGCCGGTCAGAGTGTTGGTCGAGGACGGCCGGGCGGTGGGCGCCGCCGCATTGCACACCCGCACCGGCGAATTCGTCGCCGTCGGTGCCAAGGCGGTGATCCTGGCCACCGGCGCCTGCGGGCGGCTTGGCCTGCCCGCATCGGGATACCTCTACGGCACCTACGAGAATCCGACCAACGCAGGTGACGGCTATTCGATGGCATACCACGCCGGGGCGGAGCTCTCGGGCATCGAGTGTTTCCAGGTCAACCCGCTGATCAAAGACTACAACGGCCCGGCCTGCGCGTATGTGGCCAACCCCTTCGGCGGCTATCAGGTCAACGCGTTCGGCGAACGGTTCGTCGACTCGGACTACTGGTCGGGTCAGATGATGGCCGAGGTGCGCAGCGAGATCGAGTCTGCGCGCGGGCCGATCTATCTGAAGGTGTCCCACCTACCGGACGAGACGTTGACCGCGCTGGAGAACATCCTGCACACCACCGAACGGCCCACCCGCGGCACCTTCCACGCCAACCGCGGCCACGACTACCGCACTCACGACGTGGAGATGCACATCTCCGAAATTGGTTTGTGTTCTGGGCATTCCGCGTCCGGGGTGTGGGTCGACGAGCACGCCCGCACCACGGTGCACGGGTTGTACGCCGCGGGGGATCTTGCCTGTGTACCGCACAACTACATGATCGGCGCGTTCGTCTTCGGCGATTTGGCCGGCGCGCATGCGGCATCGATATTGCCTGACGTGGTTGCGCCACAACAACTTCCGCAGACTCAGCTGAGCGACGCCCACGAGCTGATCTACCGCCCGCTGCGCCACCCCGACGGGCCGCCCCAGCCGCAGGTCGAGTACAAGCTGCGACGATTCGTCAACGACTATGTGGCGCCGCCCAAGTCGGCGGCCAAGCTGTCCATCGCGGTGCACACGTTCGAACGGATGCGCGACGAAATCGCCGAGATGGGCGCCCGCACCCCGCACGAGCTGATGCGCAGCATCGAGGTGTCCTTCATCCGGGACTGCGCCGAGCTGGCGGCTCGCTCGTCGCTCACCCGCACCGAATCCCGGTGGGGTCTCTACCACGAGCGCGCCGACCTGCCGGCGCGCGACGACGCCCGGTGGGGATATCACCTCAACGTCCGTAGGGCGCCAGACGGGTCGATGGAATTCCTCAAGCGGCCGGTGGCGCCGTATTTCGTGCCGGTGCCGGGGCTGGACGCATTGCCGCCGGCCGATCAAACGGTCCGGCCGGTCGAGCAGCCGCCGTTGGTCGGTGGTCGGGCTCCGGCGAGCACGCGATCTCGGGTCGCCGCGGCGCCTGCCGATCCGCCCTCGCCGCGCATTGTCGCGGTGCTGGCCCTCGAAGAACCGACGGTGGGGGCCTTGGCGGAGTTCCTGGCCGACCCCGACGCCCGCGTGCGGCGCACGGCGGTGGCCACGCTGACCGAGCACACCCCGGACGGCTACGGCGCGGCGCTGATGGATGCGCTCGCCGACACCGACGCCGCGGTGCGCCGGACCGCCGCCGAGGGTGTGCGTGAACTCGTCGAGGTGCTACCGCATCCCGAAACGGCGCGCGCATCTTTGGCCTCGGCTGACGCCGTGGTTCGGTCGGTGAGCGTCTATCTGCTGGCCGCGCGGCGGGCCGGCGATGCGGATGCGTTCCGGCATGCGCTCGACGATGTCGACCACCGGGTGCGGATCGAGGCGGTGCGGGCACTGGTGTCCATCGACGACGCGGCCGGTGTGGCGGCGGCCGCCCGCGACGACAACCGTGAGGTCCGTATCGTCGCCGCCAACGGCCTGGCGACGCTGCGGGCCGGTCGCGATGCGGTTCGTAGCCTTGTTGCTGACACCGATCCGTTGGTGCGCGCGGCGGCATTGGCGGCGTTGGGTGAATTAGGTTGCGGCGAAGTCGATTTGATCACCGTTGAGCGCGCGCTGCGAGCGCCGGCCTGGCAGGTGCGGGAGGGTGCCGCGCGGGCACTGTCGGGGGCGACAGCCGAGCTGGCGGTTCCGCGGCTGTCGCAGGCCCTCGTCGACGAGCACCTCGACGTGCGCAAAGCCGCGGTGCTGAGCTTGAGCCGCTGGGCGGATTCAGAAACCGCGGCGCGGGATGCACTGGGCATGGCGCTGAAAGACGACGACGCGGATGTGCGCGCCTACGCGCGCCGGGCGCTGGAGTACGAGCCGGCGTAGTTCGGCAGATGGACGGCAGGCTCACTGCCCTCCACGCGTGGCCAACTCATCCCGCAGGTCTGCCGGGAGGTCATCGAGCCAGGCCTGTTCGCCCAGCGGTTCGGGCAGGACATGACCGAACTCGACCATGTCGGTATGAGCGAGGTCGTTCAGATACACCCACACCACCGACTCGGGAACGTTCAGCACCCGCACGAGCAGATCTCGAATGCCGATCAAGATCTCGTTCTTGGCGGCGCTGGTCCGCTCGGCGCGAATGTGGCCGTAGACGAACACGCCGTTATGGGGTGCGGGCTGCAAACCTATGAAATGCTCGTCGGACCCGAGATTTCGAAAAATGCATTGGGAGAACGCAACTGGAGCGCCAGTGATTCGGCTGTGGATCCGCGCGATTCCCGCCGCGATATGCGACTTCTGCTCAGCCGTAATTTGACCTTCGTGGGCATAACACATGTACGTGGGCATGAACTCTCCCTAGGCGGTGGCCTCAGCGTCGGCGGCTGCGGTCAGTTGAGCGATGGCCAGGTCGAACGGCTCTGGGGTGCGTAGCACGCGGCTGAGGATCAGTGCTCCTTCAACGCTGGTCCACACATTGGTGGCCAGCTGCACGGCCCTCTCGTTGGGGAGGCCCTTTTCCGTGAAGCGCGCGGCCAGGGTAGTGATCAGATCCTGGAAGGACCGCCGGGCCACGTCGCTCAGCACATCGGAAGCGGGCGTCGTCTCGATGACGATGGGAGCCACCGCGCACCCCTCGCGGTAGTTGCTGGCGACCAGGTCGTCGCGTTCTCGGCCCATGAAGACCTCGATCAGCTGCGCCGCGGTGGTCGTGGTGGCGGCCGCGCGGTTGATGTCTGCGATGCGGACGGAGGCGTGTAGGAGGGTGACCTCGCTGGCGAGCTCCTCCTTGCCACCCGGGAAATGAAAGTAGATCGACCCGCGCGGGGCGGCGCTCTCGGTGATGACGTCCGACAAAGCGGTGCCCAGATAGCCGTGTTCGCGGAACAGCCGTCGCGCCGCGGTGACCATGCGTTCCTTGCTATCGGTCTTCTTTGGCATGTCGCCCATCATACATAGTTGTTGACAGAGCATGGGTTGCTTTGTAGCATCGCTTCAAGTAGTAAGTATGACGACCGACATAATATTGACGGGCGTGCCCGCCGCTGCTGGAGAGCCGCAAGTTGAGGAAGGGAGACCTGCTGATGGCCATCGACGGCTTCCCCACCATCGCAGACCTGCGCGCCGCAGGCGCACAACGCATTTAGCCGTAGCCGGCTACGCCGCCCGCCGTCCTTCGAAAGGAAATCATCGTGCCGCTCGTTTATGTGACTCTCGCCGAGGGGACCACCACCCAGGATCGACGCACGCAGATTGGGGACGGAATCTACCGCGCCCTAATCGATGTCGCCGATGTGCCGGTAGACGACCGATTCCAGGTCATCAACGAGGTTCCCCCCGCCAACCTGATCTACAGCCCGGACTACAGGGGATTCGACCGTAGTCCGTCGGTCGTGTTCATTCAGATCTTCTTCAATGCCGGCCGATCCGTGGACGTCAAGCGGCGACTGTACGCGCGAATCACCGAGAATCTGGCCGCGGCCGGGGTGCGTGGCGACGACATTCTCATCAACCTCGTCGAAATGGCCCAAGAGAACTGGTCGTTCGGCGGCGGCGAGCTCAGCTATCCGCCCGCCGCGGCATCGAGCTCGCCAGCAACGGGCTCGTGAGCACACCTGCAACAAATTGGAAAGGAAGAGAAGATGGTTTTCGTTCGTGTGCACCTCATGAAGGACCGCCTGAATGCCGCGCAGAAAGAGGAGCTCGGCGCGAAACTCGTTCAGGCCGTGTCCGAAGTCGAGAACCTGGTGAATAACCACACCCATAAGGAAACCTCCTGGGTGCAGTTCTATGAGTTCGACCCCGAGAACTGGTATGCCCCGGCCAATGTCGCCGGTGCCGACGCCAACTCCCGCGTCCAGCTCGACGTCATCGCCCCCGAAAAATTACTCAGCACGCCCGAAGACACTCGCGCCATGCTGAGCAAGGCCGCCGAAGCCGTGCGATCGGTTTTCGGCCCTGGTCCACTACCGGCGCACGGGCCGTGGGTGCACGTCTACACCATCCCGCACGACCAGTGGGCGCAGGACGGCCGCGTTCCCGACTGGGAGGGCTTTCGTGCACTCCTGCGTGCCGACAGCCCGGAAAAGGCCAATGAGGCACTGGCCCTCATTTACGGGCCCGGGCGTCACACAGCAGCGGTGTGGGACTCTAAAGCGTCATAAATCAATGTGGCGCAAAGCAATTGAGAGGAAGGATCAAAGAGATATCATGACGCAGTCATTGGCGGGGCCGATCGAAACGGTCTCGCATCAGGTCGACCGGTTGACGATCCGGATCGACGACTCGTTCCATGGGTTCAGGAAGCGCTATGAGCGAGCGGTACCCGTCTTCGATCGCGAGCGGTTCGACTCCCTCGTCGGGCGTGGCGTCGACTGGCAGACCATTCTGGAAGTCACGGCGGACAACGCGCCACACGACTTTATTCTCTACTGGTCCCACGACTTCACGTCGCTGATGAGTCTGGCCGGAGACCGCGGCCGGTGTGTCGAATACCTGATGGGCAACCACACCATCGCGGAAAGGATGTACCGCTACAACCCAGCCATTCTGCTCTACGCACCCTTACGCACCGCGATTGTGGAAGACGCCGACGGCGCCACCTGGTTCACCGTGGACCGACCCAGCACCCGGTTCAGCAGCTTCAACACACCCCAAATCACTCAGGTGGGAATCGAGTTGGATCACAAGCTTGCTGCCTTGCTGGAGCACCTCGAGGCTCCCGTGCCGGCCGCGCTCACCCAGTGACACCAAACCAACGAAAAAATATTGAAAGGAAAACATCATGCCCGTCTACCAGTGCTACAGCCCAAAAGGACTCCTGAGCACATCTGCGAAGGCCAAGCTCGCCGAAGAGATGACCAGCATGTACTGCAACATCACCGGGGCACCGGAATCATGGGTCAAAGTTCTGTTCGAGGAAATTCCCGACGGCGAGTGCTTCGCGGGCGGCAAACCCGCAACGCAATCTTTGATTCTCGCCCTCAACCGCCATGGGCGTGACCTCGAAACACGACGGGCAATGTTGCGGCAGCTCTCGGAGATGTGGACTCGCATCACGGGCCAGTCCGAAGCCGACGTGTGGATCTCGATAACCGAAACCGATCACACAAATGTCATGGAGGCCGGGTCGTTGATTCCCGCGCCCGGCCACGAACACGAATGGTTTGAGGAAAACCGCGCCCGGCTGGTCGAATCAAGAAGCAGGGCAGTGTGACACGCTCACGACAGCCGGTGGCAAGCGGCAGCGTCATGAAGCAGACTCAGACGATTCCGGAGACGTTTCTCGGCGTCGGCTACACAAGGGACAGAGCTGGGCTGCCGCTTGAAGCGGTGCGTGTTCCCGTTCCGCAGCCGGCGGTCGACCAGGTGCTGATCCGCGTGGCCGCCTCGTCGCTCAACCCGCTCGAGTACAAGCTGGCCGACCTCAATTTCATGGGACGGACACCCCCCGTCGCTCTCGGTCTTGACCTCGCCGGGGTGGTGGTCGCCGTGGGCGATGGCGTGAATGGCGTCGCGGTCGGCGACGCGGTAGCCGCCATGGCGGATTTGAATAGTGATGGCGGCTGGGTCGCAACGGGCGGGAGCGCAGGCGAAGGCGGCTATGCCGTCGCACGCGAATTCCTCACTGTCGCCAAGCCGCCATCCGTGAGCTTCCGCGATGCGGCGGCGCTTCCGATGGCCTTCTTGTCCGCTTTTGCGGGTCTTTACCGGGCCGTCCAGACGGGCGACACCGTGTATATCCCGGGAGGTGGGGGAGGCGTCGGGCATCTCGCTGTGCAGATGGCGGTGCGTGCCCTGGGGGCCGGACTGGTCATCAGCAGCGGCAGCACGCCACAGTCGATCGCGCTGGCGCGAAACTCCGGCGCTCATCACGTTTTCGACTACAAGCGCGACGACATCGCCGCCGAAATCGCGAAGTTGACCGGTGGCCGGGGCGTTGACCTCGTCTTCGATGCCACCTACAGCGAGCACGGCTTTGTCGAGACTGCGAAGGCCGTTCGGCGGGGCGGCAGCTGGATCGTGCTCGGCGTCGGCCCCGGCAAGACGACACGGTTGGTCGAAACGCAGAGCCCGGTGGATGCCATCCTGGCCGAGCGTGATGCCAGGTACGTCAACGTCAATCTGCTGCGTTACTTCTCTGAACCCGCCACGCTCGACAGCGACGCGCGTGGTCTTCTCCAGCGGGGGATGACTCTGGCGATGCAGTGGGCGGGGCAGGGACTCGTGGTCCCGCACATCAGCCAGACCGTCGATAGCACCGTAGCGGCCATCAATGGCGGACTGCAGTCGCTGAAGGCGGGCCGCGGCGTGCGGGGGAAGGTGGCAGTGGTCGTGGATAGTCACCTGGCCGACGGCAAGTGACGGGCGGTTGCCTGGCGTTATCGCCTCACCGGGTGGCATCTGCGTTCGATTATGGGACCTGGGTCTGCCCGGCTCGCTAGGCTTACCGCCCATGGCGACTTCGGGCAGCGGGCCCAATTCCCGGCTCTCCGTGGATGACTGGGTACAGGAAGGTTTTCGGGTCCTCGCCGAGGACGGTGTGAAGGCCCTGACGCTCGGACGGCTGTGCGGTCGCCTCGGCGTGACCAAGGGCAGCTTCTACTGGCACTTCACGGACATGAAGGCCTACCGCGAGGCGCTGATCGGCACCTGGGCTGCCGTCCGCGACGAGGACCGGGGCTATTTCGACGACCTGGCAGCCGAGCCTCCCCGGCAGCGGTTGTCGCGCATGATGACCGCACTGGTCGGACCTCGGCACTGGATGCTCGAGCGTGCGATGCGGGAATGGGCGCGATCGGAATCCGAGGTCGCCGCCGCGGTGCGGGCATCCGACCGCAGGGTGGTCGCGGCGGTTCGGAAAGCCTTCCTCGACGACGGCTTCGACCCCGATCAGGCGGAGATGCGCGCCAACGCCACATTTGCCGCCGGCATCGGCTTCTTGCACCTGTCGGGTTCGCGGCCCAATCCACAGGCCGCCGGACGCCGCGAGGAATTCCTCGAGGTGATGCTTCGGCACTGAAAGTAGGAAGCTACCATACCAAAAGGTATGGTAGCTTCCTCGGCATGACGATATCGCCGACGTCAAGCCCGGCGGTCAGCGCCGAGTTCGTCGCTCGCCTGGCCGATCGGGCCGGCGAAGCGGAGAGGCTGCGCCGGCTGCCGACGGCCACCATCGACGACTTTCGGCAATCCGGGCTGGCACGGCTGCTGCTGCCGGCGCGGTACGGCGGCCGGCAGGCCGAGTTCCCGGAGAGCCTCGATGTGGTGCGCCGGATGGCGCACGGCTGCGCCTCGAGCGCCTGGACGCTGGGGTTTTACACCCTGCACAACTGGATGCTCGCGCTCTTCGGTGAGCAGGCCCAAGACGAGGTGTTCGTCGACGGGCCGGTGCTGTGCCCCGCGCCGCTCGCGCCAACCGGGCGAGGCACACCGGTCGACGCCGGCATCCGATTGACGGGGCGATGGTCGTGGGCGACCGGAGTCATGGACGCCGACTGGGTGCTCGTGGGCGCCATTTGCGGGACTGACGACGCGCCGTATCCGGCGCTGGTGTTGTTGCCGGCGGCCGACATTCGCGTCGAGGATGTGTGGCACGCGGCCGGCATGTGCGCCACCGGCTCCAACGACGTCGTCGTCGACGACGTCTGGGTACCCGGGCATCGACTGGTCGCGGTAGCCGACATCTACGGTGGGACAACACCGGGCGCGGCGTTGCACGGCGACGCGGTGTACCGGTGGCCGATGGTGCCGGCGCTGGCGCTGACCGCCGCGATGCCCGCGCTGGGTTCCGCCGAATTGGTCGCCGATCTCTTTGCCGAGCGGCTCAGCGAAAGGGTGCTCGCGTATTCGGGTGTGGCGCAAAAGGATCAGCCCACCGCACAGGTGCGCCTCGGCGGTGCGCGGGTGCGGTTGCGCGCATTACGCGAGTTGGTCGACGCCGCCGCTGCGGACATTCAGGCCAGGGTGAGCAACGGGCAGCGTGTCGGCCGTACGGTGCGCGCCGGCATCCGGGCCGCCGCGGCGCATGTCGTGCACGAATCCCGCGCTGTGATCGCCGATCTCCTGGAAGTAGCCGGCGCCAGCGCGCAATTCCTGGACAACCCGTTGCAGCGTGCCAAGCGGGACGTCGACGTCATCTCCGGGCATGTGGTGTTCGACTACGACGTGAGCCGTGAGCTCGCCGGTGCGCTGGAGATCGGCGCGAAAGTTTCGCCGTTCGCGATGATCTGAGTTTGTCCGCGCCGAGATCGACGCTAGCGTCGTTTTCTTCGCGTTTTCCTGCACCGGCGTCGATCTCGGCGCGACCACCTCGATCTCGGCTTAAAATCAGCGCATTGCCTTGCCGTAGAGCAGGCTGTCGCGTGGTTCGGGCCCGAGGTTGGGGTAGACCGCGTGTCGGGCCAGCCGACCTTCCAGCAGGAACCCGGCCCGCAGCAGCAGTCGCGCTGACCGCTCATTGTCGACATGGCAGGTAGCCCAAATCCGGTACACGTCACGATCGGCGTTCAGCGTGTCCACCATCATCTCGACCGCTTCGGACATCAAACCCTTGCCCCACCACCGCCGACCCATGCAGTAACCAATTTCGACGGAGTGACGCACGCGGCGCACGCAACTGATCATCCCGATGACGTCGCCGCTGTGCTGGAGCACGATCACCCAGGTTCGCTCGTCCTCGCCGGTACGCAGTCTCTGGGTGATCACTTGCCGCGTCGCCGCCACGTTGGGGTGGGGCGTCCACATCAGATACCTGGTGACCTGGGGATCGCCGGCAACCCGTTGGAACACCGAGCCGGCGTCGTCGAGTACCGGCGGGCGCAGCAGCAGCCGCGGCCCCGCGATGCGGTGAGGTAGGTAATCGGCCAACTAGACGCCTAGTGCCCGGTAGGTCCGCTGCACGAATTTCGGTTGCACCGCTTGCAGCTTCGCGCGCGACGTGTTCCCGGCGACCGCGGCGGCGGCATCGCCCGACAACGCGGGCATGTTCTGAATCAGGTACAGCAGGATCAGGTCCGCGGCCGGATCGGCCTGCCACCACGTCCCGTATGCACCGGGCCAGCCGAAGGTCCCGACGCCACCCGGCCCGAACAACGGCGCCGACTTCGCCGGATCGGTCACCACCGACAGGTTCAGCCCGAACCCGCGGCCGATCCAGAACGGCGCACCGAGAAAGGAGTGCTGCTTGTGCTCATCGGTGAGCCGATCGGTGCGCATCAACCGCGCCGACTCCGGTGACAGCACCCGCACACCATCCAATGTTCCTTCACCCATAAGCATCTCGACAAACCGCAGGTAGTCGTCGGCGGTCGACCACAACCCGCCGCCAGCGTTGCAGAAGGCCGGCGGTGAGATATGCGGTTGCCCCATCACGTCGTGTCGCAGCCGGTCATTCTCGTCGAGCCGGTACATGGTCGCAGCACGGCGGCGACCTTCCACCGACACAAAGAACCCCGTGTCAGTCATGCCCAGCGGCTGCAGGATTCGCTCGTCGAGTACCTGGTGGAACGGTTTGCCCTCGATCCGTGATACCAGCACGCCGATCACATCGATGGCGTGGCTGTAGGTCAGCCGTTCACCCGGCTGATGCACCAGCGGCAGCTCGGCCAGCGCGGCGAGCCAGGAGTCGGGTCCGCGGCCGAACGGCAGCCGAAGGTAGGCCCGGGATATCGGTCCGCCCACCGAGAACCCGTATGCGAGGCCGCTGGTATGGGTGAGCAGATCCTCGACCAAAATCGCTCGCTGCACCCGATGTGTTCGATCCAGCGGGCCGGTGGGTTCATCCAGCACCCGCAGGTCGGCGAACTCCGGCAACCAACGCACGATCGGGTCACGCAACGCCAGCTTGCCCTCGTCGACCAGGCTCATGGCCGCGGCGACGGTGACCGGTTTGGTCATCGACGCGATGCGAAACAGCGTGTCGCGCTGCATCGGCAGCTTGGCGTCGATATCGCGGTAGCCGATCTCGTTGACCTGCAACACGTGTCCGTGCTGCCACACCACCGTCACCGCACCGGCGAGCAGACCGGCGTCGCAGGCGTCGCGAACGGAGGCCTGATTGCCCTCGAGATTCACCCGGACCAGGTTAGCGGGCGCCGTTGCGGACCCGGTTGCATTGGTCAAAAGCCCGGCCTGGGAATCCTGGGGCCGACAGCTGGGACGACATATGGCTGCGGCTATTCGAGCCCCGCCACGTCCAACCCTTGCCGGTTCTCATCTTGTGGCTGAACAAATGAACGAAGATGACGGCGAGTCTGGTGATCCAGTGTCCCGGCCTCGCCGTCGGCGTGTCTGCCCCGGGTGTAGTCGCCTTGCCACTGCACTTCCTCTCCCCTGGCGACCCTCGCTATCTGCTCGATTTGCTTCGCCGCGTCACGTGAGCGAAGAAAGAACTCGTGCTTGCACTGCAGATCTTCGTCAGACTCGATGCGCCTGAGTTCGGGGGCGAACTCTTCAAGCTCCGCTCGGCGCTGCGGGACGATCATGCAGATCGGCTCGTCGACCTCGAATCGTACCGGCATCAGTTTGCGGGTCAGTTTCCAGCTCATGCTGAAACTCGAGCTTGCCCAGTCGGTTTCGACTATCCCCTCTAATGGAGACACGGCGTCCTTCGGATGGTTTGCCGGTCCGCGGACCAACAGGTTATAGCCCGCCGGAGTGCGAAACAGGAGCGGCAGATGCCAAGTCAAGATGCCGTTATCGAAATGGCTGAGGGGCAGGAACTGACCGGTGTCGCGCTGATCGGGCACGATCCTCACGTCCACGTCGTCTTCCTGACCGACCCACGTAGCGGTGAACGCGCACCGATTGCGCAGCACCCAGCCGCTTTGGTTAGCGATGAGCATCGGCAAACACCGATTAGGCCAACCGTTGCGCGTCGCTGACATCTCTGACATCCACGCCCGGCTAACCGGTGCCGGGGTAATCTGCGGCGCGTTATCGCGGGTGGTGAACCCAATCAGTGGACGGACCGGATTGTTGGACATGTCGCTCATCCGATCCTCGATTAGCTGCGGAATGGGGCACGCCAGGCTTCGGCGGCAGCGGCCCATTAACAATTGAACGCACAGCATACTGACAGCCCGTCGAGGAAGTGCTGGTAACCGACTTTGCGCGCCGTTGCGACGTCACCTCGGCACAGCGAGAGGATGATCACCGCGTTCTGGCCAGCTCCGCGATGACGACTAGCCGGCGAGAACGCTAACGCCGTAGCGCCCTGACGTACCAGAACGCCATCTCGACCTGGTTGCCGTCGATCTCGCGGCGCCAGGTCGCCGGCTCCAGTGACTCGATATCCCAGCCCGCGCCGCCGAGGACGTCGCGCAGGGTCTGCTCGGACACCGCGGGCCGGGGCCATTCCTCGTCCGACGGGTTGGCGTCGGAGAAACAGCTGAGTAGCAGCGTCGCGCCCGGCCTGGTCGCGCGGTGGGCCGCGGCCGCGTAGCTGCGTTTGGCGTCGTCGTCCAGGCAGTGGAACATCCCACTGTCGACGACGGTGTCGAACGCGTCGGTGTAGCCCTCGAGCTTGGTGGAGTCGGTCACCGCGAACTTGACGTTGACCCCGGCGTCCTTGGCCCGCCGCTCAGCGGTGATCAGCGCGGTCGGCGAGATGTCGAGCCCGGTGACGTTGAAGCCCTGCTGGGCCAGGTAGATGGCGTTGTCGCCGAGCCCGCAGCCAATGTCTAGGACGTCACCGTGCACCCAGCCGCCCTCCTGCCACGCGATGACGTTCTCTTTGGGCGCCTTGGTATCCCACGGTGGTGTGGCCACGGCGGGAAAGCCTTCGGCCGGGGTTTCGCCGCGGTAAAGGGCGTCGAAATCAAACGGGACACCGCCGGAAGATTGGGCGGCGGAACTTGAGCCTGTCATTTTCGCGAGGATAGCGCGGAATGCTAGGCTGCCCGGCAGTCGACATCCTTTAACGATCCGTCCAGAGAGGCGGAGAAGGAGGTCAAGATCTCGCATGAGTGCCGCGGGTGACGCCGCTTTAGGCAGCGAACCTAGGGAACTGATGTCGGCGGCCGACGTCGGCCGCACCATTTCCCGCATTGCACATCAGATCATCGAAAAGACCGCGCTGGACGGTGCCGATGCTCCACGCGTCGTGCTGCTGGGCATCCCGACCCGCGGTGTGAACCTGGCCAAGCGCCTGGCCACCAACATCGGCGAATACAGCGGTGTTGAGGTCGCCCACGGCGCGCTGGACATCACCCTGTATCGCGATGACCTGATGCAAAAGCCACCCCGGCCATTGGAGGCCACCTCGATTCCGGCCGGTGGCATCGACGACGCCCTAGTGATCCTCGTCGACGACGTGCTCTACTCCGGACGCTCGGTGCGGTCGGCGCTGGACGCGCTGCGTGACCAGGGCCGGCCGCGAGTCGTGCAGTTGGCCGTGCTGGTCGACCGCGGCCACCGCGAGCTGCCGTTGCGCGCCGACTATGTCGGCAAGAATGTGCCCACCTCACGCACCGAAAGCGTGCACGTGCAGCTGGCCGAGCAAGACGGCCGTGACGGCGTCGTCATCTCCCGGGGGGATGCCTCATGAGCAGGCACCTGCTGGCCGCCGGAGACCTCAGCCGCGCCGAGGCCACCGCCATCCTTGATGACGCCGACCGGTTCGCGCAGGCCCTGATGGGCCGGGAGGTCAGAAAGCTGCCGACGCTGCGGGGCCGCACCGTCATCACGATGTTCTACGAGAACTCCACCCGTACCCGGGTGTCGTTCGAGGTGGCAGGCAAGTGGATGAGCGCCGACGTGATCAACGTCAGCGCGGCCGGATCCTCGGTGGGCAAGGGCGAATCGCTGCGCGACACCGCGCTGACACTGCGGGCGGCCGGCGCCGACGCGCTGATCATCCGGCACCCAGCCTCGGGTGCGGCGCAGCGGCTCGCCGACTGGACCGCCAGCGCCGGAGATGCTGGCCCGTCGGTGATCAATGCCGGCGACGGCACCCACGAGCACCCGACCCAGGCGTTGCTGGACGCGCTGACCATCCGGCAGCGGCTTGGCGACATCGACGGCCGGCGCGTCGTCATCGTCGGCGACATCCTGCACAGCCGGGTCGCGCGCTCCAATGTCATGCTGCTGGCCACCCTGGGTGCCGAAGTGGTGCTGGTGGCGCCGCCGACGCTGCTGCCGGTAGGGGTTTCCGACTGGCCCGTCACCGTCTCCTACGATCTCGACGCCGAGCTTCCCGCCGCCGACGCGATGCTGATGTTGCGCGTGCAGGCCGAACGGATGAACGGCGGCTTCTTCCCGTCTGCGCGTGAGTACTCGGTGCGCTACGGGCTGTCCGAACGGCGGCAGGCCATGCTTCCCGGCCACGCGGTGGTCCTGCATCCGGGCCCGATGCTGCGCGGCATGGAGATTTCCTCTTCGGTGGCCGACTCCACACAATCTGCTGTGCTGCAACAGGTTTCCAATGGAGTTCACGTGCGGATGGCGGTGCTGTTCCATCTGTTGGTAGGGACAGAGCCAACCGACAAAGGGCTCGCCGAAAAAGAGGTCCTGGCATGAGCGTGCTGCTCCGCGGGGTGCGCCCGTACGGTGAAGGCGACCGGGTCGACGTGTTGGTCGACGACGGTCAGATCGCCGCGATCGGTACAGAGCTTCCGATTCCGGACGATGCAGATGTCATCGACGCCACCGGGCAGATCCTGCTACCCGGTTTTGTCGATCTGCACACCCATCTGCGTGAGCCCGGCCGCGAATACGCCGAGGACATCGAAACCGGTTCGGCCGCAGCGGCTCTCGGCGGATTTACCGCGGTGTTCGCGATGGCCAACACCAACCCGGTCGCCGACAGCCCGGTGGTCACCGACCATGTCTGGCACCGCGGCCAGCAGGTCGGCCTCGTCGACGTGCACCCGGTCGGCGCGGTCACCGTCGGGCTGGCCGGAACCCAACTCACTGAAATGGGCATGATGGCCACCGGTGCCGCGCGGGTGCGGATGTTCTCCGACGACGGCAAGTGCGTCTACGACCCGTTGGTGATGCGACGCGCGCTGGAATACGCCACCGGCTTGGGTGTCCTGATCGCCCAGCATGCCGAAGAGCCCAGGCTCACGGTCGGCGCGGTCGCGCACGAGGGGCCCAACGCCGCCAGATTGGGACTGTCGGGCTGGCCGAGGGCCGCCGAAGAATCCATCGTCGCCCGCGATGCCCTGCTGGCCCGTGACGCCGGCGCCCGGGTGCACATCTGCCACGCGTCCACCGCGGGCACCGTGGAGATCCTGAAATGGGCTAAGGGTCAAGGTATTTCGATCACCGCCGAGGTCACGCCGCATCATCTTCTGCTCGACGACAGCCGACTGGCCAGCTACGACGGCGTCAACCGGGTCAACCCACCACTGCGGGAAGCCGCTGACGCGGTGGCCCTGCGTCAAGCGTTGGCCGACGGGGTAATCGACTGTGTGGCCACTGATCACGCCCCGCATGCCGAGCACGAGAAATGCGTCGAGTTCGCGGCGGCGCTGCCCGGGATGCTGGGACTACAGACCGCGCTGTCGGCGGTGGTGCAGGCCATGGTCGTGCCCGGTCTGCTGACCTGGCGTGATGTGGCACGCGTGATGAGCGAGAACCCGGCTCGTATCGCCGGACTGCCCGACCACGGTCGGCCCCTGGAGATCGGCGAACCGGCCAACCTGACAGTGGTGGACCCCGATGCCACCTGGACGGTCGCCGGTCCGGAACTGGCCAGCCGTTCGGCCAACACCCCGTATGAAGCGATGACGTTGCCCGCGAGCGTGACCACAACGCTGCTGCGCGGCAAGATCACCGCCCGCGACGGGAAGAGTCCCGCATGAATTCCGGAACACTGGTCGTATCGCTGATCATCGCCGCGTTGCTGGCGGTGGTGATCGCGTTCGTCATCCAGCTGATGATGCGCGGCTGGCGCGCGCGGGCCCGGCGGCAGGCCGAGATGATCGGCACGCTGCCGCCGGTGCCGGAAACGTTCGGGTCGCCGATCGTCGCGCCTACTCGCGGCGTGTACGTGGGCTGCACGCTTGCGCCCGACTGGCACGACCGGGTCGCGGTCGGTGATCTGGGCTACCGGAGCAAGGCCGTGCTGACCCGCTACCCCGAGGGAATCATGGTGGAGCGCAGTGGGGCCGGCCCGATCTGGATTCCGCAGGAGTCGATCACGGCGATCCGTACCGAGCGCGGCATCGTCGGCAAGGTGGTTCCGCCCGGTTTGAATTCGCGTCGGGCGGCGCGGGACCGCGACGGGCAAGCGACCGCGGCCGAGGGGATCCTGGCAATCCGTTGGCGGCTGCCGTCGGGCACCGAGATCGATCTCGGGTTTCGCGGTAACGACCGCAGCGACTACGCCCGCTGGCTGCCGGAGAACACCCGATGAGCCGCGCCAACGACCGCAAAGCGGTGTTGGTCCTCGAAGACGGCCGGACGTACACCGGAACCGCGTTCGGCGCGGTCGGCGAGACGCTTGGCGAAGCGGTGTTTTCCACCGGGATGTCCGGCTATCAGGAGACCTTGACCGATCCCAGCTATCACCGCCAGATCGTGGTGGCCACCGCCCCGCAGATCGGCAATACCGGCTGGAACGGCGAGGACGCCGAAAGCCGCGGCGACAAGATCTGGGTCGCCGGGTACGCGGTGCGCGATCCCTCGCCACGAGCCTCGAACTGGCGGGCGACCGGAACGCTGGAGGACGAATTGGTCCGTCAGCGCATCGTCGGAATCGCCGGCATCGACACCCGCGCGGTGGTGCGCCACCTGCGCAGCCGCGGCTCGATGAAAGCGGGCGTGTTCTCCGGCGCCGCGCTGGCCGACGCGCCAGAGCTGGTGGCGCGGGTGCGCGACCAACAGCCGATGCTCGGCGCCGATCTGGCCGGCCAGGTCAGCACCGCGGGCGAATATATCGTCGCACCCGAAGGGCCGCACCGGTTCAGCGTGGCCGCAATCGATCTCGGGATCAAGACCAATACCCCGCGCAACTTCGCCCGACGCGGAGTCCGCAGCATCGTGCTGCCGTCGTCGGTGACATTCGAGCAGATCGCCGAGCTCAAACCGGACGGCGTGTTCTTGTCCAACGGCCCAGGTGATCCGGCCACCGCCGACCACATCGTCGACGTGACTCGTGAGGTGCTGGGCGCCGGAATCCCGTTATTCGGAATCTGTTTCGGCAACCAGATCCTGGGCCGCGCGTTGGGCCTGTCCACCTACAAGATGGTGTTCGGGCACCGCGGTATCAACATTCCGGTGATGGATCACGCCACCGGTCGGGTCGCGGTGACCGCGCAGAATCACGGCTTCGCGCTGGAGGGGGAGGCAGGCCAGCGCTTCGACACGCCGTTCGGCCCAGCGGTGGTCAGTCACACCTGCGCCAACGACGGCGTCGTCGAAGGGGTCAAGCTTGCTGAAGGGAAAGCATTTTCGGTGCAGTACCACCCGGAGGCCGCGGCGGGGCCGCACGACGCGGAATACCTGTTCGACCAGTTCGTCGACCTGATGGCAGGGGAGGGCCGCTAGTGCCGCGTCGCACCGACTTGCGCCATGTCCTGGTGATCGGCTCCGGGCCGATCGTTATCGGGCAGGCCTGCGAATTCGACTACTCGGGCACTCAGGCGTGCCGGGTGCTGCGTGCCGAAGGACTACAGGTCAGCCTGGTCAACTCGAATCCGGCCACCATCATGACCGATCCCGAATACGCCGATCACACCTACGTCGAACCGATCACCCCCGGCTTCGTCGAACGGGTCATCGCCCAGCAGGCCGAGCGGGGCGACAAGATCGATGCGCTGCTGGCCACCCTGGGCGGGCAGACGGCACTCAACACCGCGGTTGCGCTGTACGAGAGCGGGGTGCTGGAGCGTTACGGTGTCGAGCTGATCGGTGCCGACTTCGACGCCATCCAGCGCGGGGAGGACCGGCAGCGGTTCAAGGACATCGTCGCCAAGGTCGGCGGCGAATCGGCCCGCAGCCGTGTGTGTTTCACCATGGACGAGGTTCGCGAGACCGTTGCTGAGCTCGGCCTTCCGGTCGTGGTTCGGCCGTCGTTCACCATGGGTGGCCTGGGCTCGGGGTTGGCGCACAGCGCCGAGGAAGTCGACCGGATGGCCGGCGCGGGCCTGGCCGCCTCGCCGAGCGCCAATGTGCTGATCGAGGAATCGATCTACGGCTGGAAGGAATTCGAGCTCGAGCTGATGCGCGACGGCAAGGACAACGTGGTCGTGGTGTGCTCGATCGAGAATGTCGACCCGATGGGCGTGCACACCGGCGATTCGGTGACCGTGGCGCCGGCGATGACGCTGACCGACCGGGAATACCAGCGGATGCGGGATTTGGGCATCGCGATCCTGCGTGAGGTCGGCGTCGACACCGGTGGCTGCAACATCCAGTTCGCGGTCGACCCGAGTGATGGTCGGCTGATCGTCATCGAGATGAACCCGCGGGTGTCGCGGTCGAGCGCGCTGGCGTCCAAGGCGACCGGCTTCCCGATCGCCAAGATCGCCGCCAAGCTGGCCGTCGGCTACACCCTCGACGAGATCCTCAACGACATCACCAAGGAAACTCCGGCCTGCTTCGAGCCCACGCTGGACTATGTGGTGGTCAAGGCACCGCGATTCGCGTTCGAGAAATTCCCCGGCGCCGACCCGACGCTGACCACCACAATGAAATCGGTCGGCGAGGCAATGTCGTTGGGCCGCAACTTCGTCGAGGCGCTCGGCAAGGTGATGAGGTCGCTGGAGACCAGCCGGGCCGGGTTCTGGACTAAGCCGGATCCCGACGGTGACGTCGGCGAGGTGCTGGAGCGACTGCGCACGCCCACCGAGGGGCGGCTCTACGACATCGAACTGGCGTTGCGGCTGGGCGCGTCGGTGGAGCAGGTTGCCGAGGCCTCTGCGGTGGACCCGTGGTTCGTCGCGCAGATCGCCGAACTCGTGGAGTTAAGCCGCGAGGTGACTGACGCCGCGGTGCTCGACGCGGAGCTGCTCCGGCGGAGTAAGCACAACGGCTTGTCGGACCGCCAGATCGCCGCGCTGCGTCCGGAACTGGCCGGCGAGGATGGTGTGCGGTCGTTGCGGGCACGGCTCGGCATCCACCCGGTGTATAAGACCGTGGACACCTGCGCCGCGGAGTTCGAGGCGAAGACGCCGTATCACTACAGCAGCTACGAGCTCGACCCGTCTGCCGAGACCGAGGTGGCGCCGCAGACCGAGCGGCCGAAGGTGCTGATCCTCGGCTCGGGTCCGAACCGGATCGGCCAGGGCATCGAATTCGACTACAGCTGCGTGCATGCCGCAACAACGTTGTCGCAGGCCGGTTTTGAGACGGTGATGATCAACTGCAACCCGGAGACGGTGTCCACCGACTACGACACCGCCGACCGGCTGTATTTCGAGCCGTTGACCTTCGAGGACGTCTTGGAGGTGTTCTACGCCGAAGAGCTGTCCGCCAAAGGCGAAAACGGGGCTGGGCCCGGGGTGGCAGGCGTGATCGTGCAACTCGGTGGCCAGACGCCGCTCGGGCTGGCGCAGCGGCTCGCCGATGCGGGAGTCCCGATCGTCGGGACTCCGCCGGAGGCTATCGATCTGGCGGAGGACCGCGGCGCGTTCGGTGATCTGCTGTCGGCCGCTGGGCTGCCGGCCCCGCGATACGGGATGGCGACGACGTTTGCGCAGGCCCGCCGGATCGCCGCCGAGATCGGCTATCCGGTGCTGGTGCG
Source organism: Mycobacterium sp. (assembly GCF_035570115.1). Lineage (GTDB taxonomy): Bacteria > Actinomycetota > Actinomycetes > Mycobacteriales > Mycobacteriaceae > Mycobacterium. Next base: position 1,024 of record NZ_DATMLH010000018.1, on the reverse strand, counting down.
GCCGTCGTACGTGTTGGGCGGTCGGGGCATGGAAATCGTCTACGACGACGAGACACTGGAGGGCTATATCGCTCGCGCCACCGAGCTCTCACCGGAACACCCGGTGCTGGTCGACCGCTTTCTGGAGGATGCGATCGAGATCGACGTCGACGCGCTCTGCGACGGCGACGAGGTGTACATCGGCGGGATTATGGAGCACATCGAAGAGGCCGGTATCCATTCCGGCGACTCGGCGTGTGCGCTGCCCCCGGTGACCTTGGGCCGCAGCGACATCGAGAAGGTACGTCGCGCAACCGAGGCGATCGCGCACGGCATCGGGGTGGTGGGCCTGCTCAACGTCCAGTACGCCTTGAAGGACGACGTGCTCTACGTGCTGGAAGCCAATCCGCGTGCCAGCCGCACGGTGCCGTTCGTCTCGAAGGCCACCGCGATACCTCTGGCCAAGGCCTGTGCTCGCATTATGTTGGGCGCCAAGATTTCTCAACTGCGTGACGAAGGGATGCTGGCGTCCTCCGGTGACGGTGGCAGTGTGGCGCCGAATGCCCCGATCGCCGTCAAGGAGGCCGTGCTGCCGTTCCACCGGTTCCGCCGCGCCGACGGCTCAAGTATCGACTCGCTGCTGGGCCCGGAGATGAAATCGACCGGCGAAGTGATGGGGATCGACCGCGACTTCGGCAGTGCGTTCGCCAAAAGCCAGACCGCCGCGTACGGATCGTTACCGGCCGAGGGAACCATTTTCGTGTCGGTGGCCAACCGGGACAAGCGGTCACTGGTGTTCCCCGTCAAGCGGTTGGCCGACCTGGGCTTCCGGGTGCTCGCGACCGAGGGAACTGCGGAAATGTTGCGCCGCAACGGGATTCCGTGCGATGAGGTTCGCAAGCATTTCGAGCCGGCGCAGCCGGGCCGGCCTGCGGCGTCTGCCGTGGACGCCATCCGCGCCGGTGAGGTCGACATGGTGATCAACACCCCCTACGGCAACTCGGGGCCACGCATCGACGGCTACGAGATCCGTTCGGCGGCAGTA
>NZ_DATMLH010000017.1:0-11085 GCF_035570115.1 Mycobacterium sp. | reverse complement strand
ACCGACCTAAGCTCGCTGCTCGGGTCGGTCGATCCAAGCTCGCTGCTCGGGTCGTTCGACCCAAGCACACTGGCCGGCGACCTCAGCACACTTCTGGCGTCCGGTGCAGCCAACACGGCTATAACGACTATCCCCGACCTAGCACTGCAGCTGCTCACGTCCTTCTGAGGTCGGAACCACAGCGGGGGCAGGCATCCTTCCCGCACGGACACCCGTGCGGGAAGGATGCCTGTTTGTCGGGCAACATACGAACGCCGTCAGTGTGGTCTTGGTCATGACCACGACCATCCGCTGCGCGGCCGGATCGCGCTGCAGCAAAGCACGATTCGTCAATCGTGCGAATGACGGCGTTTCGCTTGGGCAATTCTCCGCGACCTGTCTGATCGCGCTAAGGCGACTCGCGCACGGCAGCAACATGACGCCTAGAAAGGCTGCCGCTCAAGGGATTCAGGCCAGTCCGGGTGTTGTTCACCCTTCGGGCGCATCGTGACGCTGCACACTGCTCAGAGCGCTGCTACTGCTGCCAACTGTCGCGGACGGGCCGAAGCGCTCGGGTGGTTCCCCGTACTGCGGCTTCGTGAGAAGGTCGTGTCGTGCTGCAGGCAATCGCTCGACTCGCCATCGCCGTGCCGCGCCGGATCATCGCCGTTACCCTGCTGGTGATGACCGGTACCGCGATCTTCGGCGTTCCGGTCGTCACGGCACTGTCGGCCGGCGGGATGCGCGATCCTGGCGCCGAGTCGTCACAGGCGGCCGCCGTGCTCTCACAGAAGTTTGACCAGGGCGACATGGAATTGCTGATCACGGTCAGCTCCGACCAAGGCGCGTGGGGATCCCAGGCCACGGCGGTCGGCACCGACCTGGTTCGGCGATTGCAGAACTCGGCCAACGTCGGGAGAGTGGTGTCGGCGTGGACCGCGCCGCCGTCAGCGGCGCCCTCGTTCATCAGCAGGGATGGCAAATCGGGACTGATCATTGCCGGTATCTCCGGCGGCGAGACCGATGCGCAGAGAAACGCCGAGCGACTGGCGGACGAGTTCGTGCACGACCGCGATGGCGTCACCGTGCGGACCGGCGGAGAAGCCGGCATCTACTGGCAGATCAACGACCAAACGCAGAAAGACCTGTTGCTCGCCGAGTCGCTGGCGATGCCGCTGAGTTTTGTAGCGCTGGTGTGGGTTTTCGGCGGTTTGGTTGCGGCGGCGCTGCCGCTGGCCGTCGGCGTATTCGCGATCCTGGGCTCGATGGCGGCGCTGCACGCGATCTCGCTGTTCGCCAACGTCTCGATCTTTGCGCTGAACCTGGCCGTCGCGCTGGGCGCGGCGCTGGCCATCGACTACACGTTGCTGATCCTCACCCGCTTCCGGGACGAATTGGCAGAGGGCGAAACTCGTGACGCGGCGCTGATCCGCACGATGGTCACCGCGGGCCGCACGGTGTTGTTCTCCGCGATGACGGTCGCGTTGTCGATGGCCACGATGGTGCTGTTCCCGCAGTACTTCTTGAAGTCGTTCGCCTACGCCGGGGTGGCGGTCGTTTCGTTCGCGGCGGCGGCGGCGATCATCGTGACGCCGGCGGCGATCGTGCTGCTCGGTGATCGGCTCGATTCGCTGGACGCGCGCCGGCCGCTGCGCGGGATCCGCGGGCGACCGGAGCCCCAATCCAAACCGGTCGAACAGTGGTTCTGGTACCGATGGACCAAGTTCGTCATGCGTCACGCGGTGCCGATCGGTGCCGCGATCATCGCTCTTCTGCTGCTTCTCGGCACACCGTTCCTCGGCGTTCGGTGGGGCTTTCCCGACGACCGCGTCCTGCCTCCGTCCTCCTCAGCACGCCAGCTAGGCGACCAGCTGCGCAACGTCTTCCCGGGGGACGGGATTCCCGACATCACCGTCGTGATCCCGGACGCGGTCGGGGTGAGCATCACCGACCTGAATCGATATGCCGCAGCGCTGTCACGGGTCGCGGACGTGTCGTTGGCGTCCTCGCCCGGCGGCACGTTCGTCCATGGCGCACTGGCCGGACCGCCGTCGGCGCCCACCGGACTCAAGGACGGCAGCGCCTTCTTGACGGTGAGCAGCACCGCGCCGCTGTTCTCCGACGACTCGGCGGTTCAGCTTGACCGGCTGCACGCCGTTTCGACCCCGGCGGGCAAACCGGTGCAACTGGGCGGCGTCACGCAGAGCAATCACGACAGCGTGCACGCGATCACCTCGCGGCTGCCGCTGGTGCTCGGGATCATCGCCGTGATCACGTTGGTGCTGGTGTTCCTGCTGACCGGCAGCGCGGTGTTGCCCATCAAGACGGTGCTGCTGAACATCTTGTCGCTGACCGCGGCGTTCGGTGCGCTGGTGTGGGTGTTCCAGGACGGGCACCTGGGCGCACTGGGCTCGGCGGTGACCGGCACGCTTGAGGTCGACCTGCCGGTGTTGCTCTTCTGCATCGCTTTCGGCCTGTCGATGGATTACGAGGTGTTCCTGGTCTCGCGGATCCGGGAGTACTGGCTGGCATCCGACCGCGGCCCGGCCGCCAACGACGACAGCGTCGCGCTCGGTGTGGCCCACACCGGGCGGGTGATCACGGCCGCGGCGCTGATCATGGCGATCTCGTTTGCGGCGTTGATGACGGCGCAGGTGTCTTTCATGCGGTTGTTCGGGCTCGGGCTGACGGTGGCGGTGCTGGTCGACGCGACGCTGGTGCGGATGCTGCTGGTGCCGGCGTTCATGCATGTGCTCGGCCGGGTCAACTGGTGGGCGCCCAAACCGCTGGCCCGCCGCAACGATCGGTTCGGGCGCAGCGAGGCCGCCGGCCGCCCGTCCGACACCGACAAGTCGCTGCGCGCAGCGGATTCCGCTGCAGGGGGCACACCGGGCTAACCGCGGCTCGCGGGTCGTTGGCCGCCGAAGTAGGGTGGCTGTGGTGAGGCTGGCGTCAGTGGACGGCTTCTTGGGTTGTCCACTAGAGTTCAGCAGCAAGCCGCGGGTTGGGGGCCGTCATGGCTAGACCATGTGTTTTCCAACAGGCGTCCATGCCTCCCACCCCAGTACGACCAAAACCAGCCAGTGCGCAACACATTTGTTTGCTGGTGCGCTGCGCACGATGTGCAGCGGATCCGTGTGCCACGCGTTTCACCGGTAAGTCCTCAGGAGTTTCACCATGAGCCGTGTTGCCATTGTCGGGATCGGATGCCGGTATGCCGGGGGAATCGATTCGGCACAGTCATTCTGGGAGTTTGTGCTCAGCAAGAGTGATGGCGTCGCGGAGATACCTTCGCAGCGTTGGGACTACAGGCGTTTCTATGATCCCGACAAGCGCGCCGCTGGACGGATGTACACCAAGCGTGCCGCCTTTCTCGATTGCGATCCATGGCAGTTCGATTCGGACTTCTTCGGTATGTCCCAGCGCGAGGCAACGAGCCTGGATCCTCAGCAGCGACTGATTATGGAGGTCGCGTGGGAAGCGCTCGATGATGCGGGCGTGGCGGGTCGAGTATCTGGGGAGCCGGTCGGCGTGTATGTCGGTGCGTTCACCTGGGATCACTCGATCACTTCGGTTGCCGGTCCGGCACTTCCCCACGTCGATATGCACACCGCGGCGAGCGCCTCTTTCACGATGCTGTCGAACCGGCTGGCATATGCGCTCAACCTGACGGGACCCGCGCTGACAGTGGATACCGCTTGTTCGTCGTCGTTGGTTGCTTTCCATCTTGCGTGCCAGGGAATTGCCAATGGTGACTGTGAGATGGCGCTGGTCGGCGGAGTCAACATGATGCTGCGCCCGGAAACTTTCGTGATGATGTGCAAAGGTGGTTTTCTGGCGGCAGACGGGCGCTGCAAAGCGTTCTCAGCCTCAGCCGACGGGTATGGCCGCGGCGAGGGCGCCGGGATCGTCGTGTTACGCAAGCTCGAAGATGCCTTGCGCGACGGGGATCGCATCTACGCGGTCGTGGCGGCGACCGGCGCCAATCAGGACGGCCGCACGCCCGCCATCACCGTCCCGAATGCCGATTCGCAAGAAGCGCTGGCGCGTTCGGTGTGCGAACGATCCGGCGTCGCGGCGCACGAGGTGACCTATGTAGAGGCGCATGGCACAGGGACACCGGTGGGTGATCCAGTGGAGTTACGTGCACTCGGACGCGTCTACGGCGCCGCTGACGGCCGGAATAGGCCCCTTCCAGTGGGATCGGTGAAAGCCACCCTGGGGCACACTGAAGCGGCCTCCGGCATCGCGAGCGTCATCAAGGCAGCTCTGGCCGTCTACCACAGGACACTGCCGCCGCAAGGGTGGTTCGAAGATCCCAATCCCGATATTCCTTTCGACGAGCTGCAGCTGGCCGTTCAGGTCGAGCCTGAAGTCGTGAATGGTGACGTCGACCGAATGGCCGTGGCTGTCAACGGTTTCGGGTATGGCGGCACCAACGCACATGCGGTCATCGCAGAGGCGCAAAGTGCACGGAGGCAAACAACCCCGTCTCGGGCCCCAAGTCGTCGCAGCGTTGATGTGTTTGCGCTTTCGGCGCGCAGCGAGGCCGCGGCGCGTGAGCTGGCCGGCACTTACGCTGATCTGCTCGAGACGGGTGCAGATCCGGACCATCTCGTTGAGGTCGCATGGACTCGCCGGGCGCACCACCGCTACCGGGCGGGAGTAGCGTTCTCCGATCCCGCGGACCTGGCCGACCAGCTACGGCAGATCTCGGCCGGCGCTGTTCCGGTGGGGTCGGTGGTGGGCCGTTCGGCGGGTCCGGCGTTCGTGTTCACCGGAATGGGCCCGCAATGGTGGGCGATGGGCCGCGATCTACTCAACGCCGGCGGCGCGTTCGCCGCTGAAGCCGCCCGCATCGACGCCGTCTTCCGCAGCGTCGCCGGCTGGTCTCTCGTGGAAGAACTTCTGCGCCCTGAGGAGCAGTCACGGATCACGTCGACAGCGGTTGCCCAGCCGGCGAACTTCCTCATCCAGGCGGCGCTGACCTGCGAACTCGCCGAGTTCGGAATCACACCCAGCGCCGTGGTGGGCCATAGTGCCGGCGAGATAGCGGCTGCCTACGTCAGCGGCATGCTGTCGCTGCGCGACGCTGTTCTGGTGGCCCATCATCGTGGACGATTGCTGGCTACGACTGCCGGAACCGGAGGCATGCTCGCAATCGGGTTGCCGGTCGATGACGTACGACCGCTGCTTCATGACGACATGCGAATCGATGTTGCGGCAATCAACAGCCCGTCATCGGTGACGGTGTCCGGCGATCTGGGAGAACTGGGAGCCTTCGCCGAAACCCTCACTGAGCAAGGCGTCTTCAATCGCCTCCTGCGGGTGGAAGTGCCATATCACAGTCGCTATATGGACCCTATTCTCGGGGAACTGCGTGCTGTGCTGGCCGGTGTCACACCTCAACCGCCAAAGGTCCCGCTGTACTCCTCGGTCGCCGGCGAAGCCGTCACGAGCGCCTCGTGGGATGCCGACTACTGGTGCGTCAACGTGCGTGAGCCGGTGCGATTCGCGGACGCAACCAAGACGCTGATCCGCGCAGGCCACCGCGTGTTCGTGGAGGTGGGCCCACATCCGGTGCTGTCGGCGAACATCCGCGAACTCCTGTTGACGAGCGGCGAGTCGGGCACGACGATTTCTACGCTGGATCGCGGTCGGCCTGACGCAGAGAGCATCCGCCAAGCAGTCGCCGGACTCTATACCGCCGGAACGCTCGATGACACAGGAATGTTCGCGAAACCGGCTCCGCATCTCGAACTTCCTCGGTATCCCTGGCAGCGGAAGCGGCTCCACGACGAGCTACCCGAACACCGGCAGACGAAGTTCGGGACTCCTGACACGTATTCAATGCTGGGTGACCCGGACCTGCATGTTCGGTTCGCCTGGGAGCTGCACCTGAGCGGACAGACACTGCCGTGGCTCACCGATCACGTGGTTGACGGGTCCTGCGTGCTTCCCGCTGCGGCATACCTTGATGCCGCACTGAGCGCCGCCTCGCTACGCACCGGATCGAATTCGGTGACCGCCGAAGACATTCGGTTCGTCGCGCCCTTGATCGTGGACCCTGCCGACGGGACCATACTGCGTACCGAACTCGACGAGCCGAGTCGTCGCTTCACTATCCGCTCTCGCGCCGCAACCAGCACATTCTGGACAGTCCACGCCACCGGCCGGCTGGTCGAGGCAACGTACCTTGCCACCAAGCATCCCCCGCCCGAAACCCGCGGCATGAGCGAGATCGACCCAGCCGACTTCTATGCCGCCTTTGCTGCTCGCGGCCTGGATTACGGCCGCCACTTTCAGGGGGTTACGTCATTGCGCGTGAACTCACTGCAGGCAATCGCGACTGTAGAGGCGCCCACTGGGCCCGACACGACCAGGCACCTCGTACATCCCTGCCTCATTGACGCTGCCATGCAAACCGTCGCGCCGCTCGTCGAGCAGTCAATTGGCCGGCACCAGGGAACCGTTGTGCCGATCGCGGTCGACGCGGTGCGGGCCTTCGCCCCGCTCCCCGATCAGGTCACGGTTGTCGCCCGCCGGCACCCCACAGACCCGCTGTGCGCCGACTACGTGATCCTCGACTCGGAGCACACTGCGTGCATGCAACTCATGGGTGTGCGACTGGGTCCGATTACCCCCGGGAAAGAGCCAATCGACCACCTCGAACCCTTGTTTTACCAGGAGGTTTGGGATCTACGCGACGAGCTCACCACCATAGCGCCACCGACTTCCCAGCAAACCGCGACGTTGGTGGTGGCCCTCGGTGACCAGCCTCACGTACGGGCCCGACAGCTATCTAAGGCCCTCCCGCACGCCGGCTACCACACCTGCACTGGCACAACCGAACTCGAAGCTGACCTCACGCAACGGCTCAGCGAAATCGCAGAGGATCTGCCGCGGCTTCACGTGTGTCTGGTTGTCGGAGACATCGCCGATGACGTCGCCGCCCTCTGGGCGCTGAAACGCGTCGCCGTCACAATCGAGAGGTTTCTCGACGAGCAGCTTGGCGACAAAGCCGCGCAAATGCCCCCGTTCGGCGACGACACGTTCTACGTCAGCCTGATCACCGAACGGGCCTTTGTCCACCCCAACGATGCTTCGGTACCCGACACCAGCCATGCGGCGCTGGCGGGAGCACGTCGTGTCCTGGTCGGAGAGCAGCCGCGATTGCGGTGGCGTCTGATCGACACCGACGAGGCCACCGAGATCGCCGACCTCATCGCGGAGCTGGCAATTCCGGGTGCCTTCTGTCACGACAATGCCGACGAAGTGTTGCTGCGCAGCGGTTTACGGTGGACTCCGATCGTCACGCAGACGCTGGCTCATCGGCTTGAAGCGATGGCCCACGACGAGCAACCCACTGAGCCGGAAGCGAACTTCACCGTCGACACTCCGAAGTCACGACTTCTGCCCGACCTCGGGTGGCGGCGCTGCCCCCGGCGATCGCCCAGTCGAGGCGAAGTGGAGCTGCAAATGGAGGCCGTCGGCTTGAACTACAAAGACGCCGTCAAGGCGCTCGGACTGCTCAGCGAAAGAGACCTAGAACAGACACATTTTGGCACTCACCTCGGCATGGAGGGCGTCGGAGTAGTCACCCGCGTCGGAACTGAGGTCCCCGAGTTGCAGGTCGGAGACGTTGTCGCTACCGCTGCTCAGGGCATGCTCACCCGCTATCACATCGCCGATGCAGCACTCTGCTTCAAGCTGCCCAATCCTGCCGGCCGGCAACCCGTTCGCCCCGAACACTGCACCAGCATTACCGCGTTCGTCACGGCCGAACGCTCCCTGCTGACCTTGGCGCGGCTCCAGCCAGGCGAGACGGTGCTGATCCACGGAGCGGCCGGCGGTGTCGGCTCGGCCGCCATTCAGGTCGCGAAGCTCTGCGGCGCACAGGTTATCGGCACGGCCAGCACCGACGAGCGGCGTTGCTACGCGCTGGCCGCAGGCGCTGACCACATGATCGACTCCCGCTCGCTCAACTTCGTCGACGGCGTTCGTGAACTCACCAGCGGACGCGGCGCGGACGTGATCATCAGTACCGCACCCGGAGAGATGCTGCGCCACAATTTCGATGCCGTTGCCGAGTTCGGTCGCATCGTTGAAGTCGGCAAGGCGGACATTTATGGCGGCGGCACTTTGGATATGGCGGCGTTCGATAAGAACGTCAGCTACTTCTCGGTCGACATGGACCGGATGCTGGCCAAGAGGACCAACGACTTCCTGAAGCTGACCACCGGCATCTTCGACAAATTCGGCAGCGGAACCTACCAGCCACTGCCGGTGGAAGTTCATGCTGCAGGCGACCTTCCGCAAGCGTTCGAAGACGTGTTCCGCTCGGAGCGGACCGGCCGGGTGGCGATTCGCCTCGCCGGCGAGGCGCCACCGGTGAGGCCCGCCTGGCACGACGTCACTATCGACCCGGAGGGCACCTACTTGATCACCGGCGGATACGGCGGCTTGGGGCTGGCGACCGGACGATGGCTGGTCAGACGCGGCGCACGGCACCTCGTCCTGGCCGGCAGGAGCGGCGCGACAACGGGTTTCGCGCGCAAACACCTCGCCCGGTGGCGGGCATCAGGAATCGAAGTCACCGACGAAGCGGTCGACGTGAGCGATGCCGGCGCCGTCGCCGCCTTGGTGACGCGGTCCCACACCAACGAGCATCCGCTGCGCGGCATCTTCCACGCTGCGGGAGCCGTCGCTGACCAGATGGTGTCTGATCTGGAGCTCGACGTTCTCAAACGCGTATACGAAGCCAAGGTGCAGGGAGCGCGCGCGCTATGGTCCGCCGTCACTGCCGCCGAGATCAGACTCGACCAGTTCGTGTTCTACTCCTCGGGCGGTTCGATGCTAGGCCTGTTCGGGCAGTACAACTACACAGCAGCCAACCTCGCCCTGCAGTCTCTGACCGAAACAATTGTCCGCCACGGTCAGCCTGCAATCTGCATCGGCTGGGGGCACATGTCAGGAACAGGCGGCGGCATGGCTGCCGACGAAACCACCGCGAAGTATCTGGATACCGTCGGGTTCGACTCGATCGACATGGACGATGGCCCAATCTATCTCGAAGAGGCGCTCCGGTTGGGCATCACGCAAGCGGCGATCATTCCGATCAACTGGTCCAAGCTCAGCAGCGCGAGCGGCCACCTGCGACACGTGCTACGCACCTCGGCGCTCATCTCCGCTGCAGCTGAAGCCAATTCCGACGAGGAGCGCTTGCGTGCCGCTTTGGTCGCCCTCGACGACACTAAGCGCGCAGAGGTGGTCGCCTATATGCTCGCTGAGCAACTGGCCGTCGTCATGGGTGTATCGGCTGAGTCGATCGAGATCGACATCCCGGTGACCGAGCTCGGCCTGGACTCACTGATGGCCGTCGAATTCGGCGTCCGCACCACCCAGGCGCTCGGTGTGCAACTCACCACGCTCTCCTTGGGACGTAGCTTCGACCTTCGGCAAGCGGGTGCTCGCATCGCCGAGATGATGGCGGCTGCGTGACCGAAAGCTGGGACGGTATGTCGGCGCGCGAAACCGCTCGCCGTTTGCTCGCGCAGCCGCGCGACGATCACGTCGTTGCATCGGCACCCGATACGAGTTCGGTCGCCAAGTCACGACGAGATTCACGCCAACCGTTCGCTGATCACCCGGAGGTCGTTGCGGCCCGCGAACGGAACGCGCGCACGCGCGCCATGTTGGAGTTCACCGGGATGCCGAACCCGCTGTTCCTGCCGAGACGAGGCGCAAACAGTCCCGTCATCGACGGCCCTGACGGTGCGATGACCAACTTCTCCAGCTACAACTATCTCGGACTGGCGCACCACCCGAAAGTCATTCGTGCCGCTCAGGATGCGGTCGCACAGTATGGCGCCTCAGCATCAGCTAGTCGCATCATCTCAGGCGAGATCGATCTCTACTCCGTTCTCGAAAACCGGCTGGCCCAGCTCTACGACGTTGACGCCGCCCTGATCACAACCAGTGGATATCTCACCAACGCCGGGCTGATCGGATTCCTGCTTGGCGACCGGGACGCGATGGTGTGTGATGCACTCATCCACGCCAGCGTGATCTCCGGGGTGCAATGGTCCGGAGCACGCCGGGTGACGTTCCGACACAACGACCCAGACTCTTTGCGCAGCGTCCTGCGCATGTCAAGGGCACGCTTTGATCGGGCACTCGTTGTCGTCGAAGGCCACTACAGCATGGACGGAGACATCGGACCACTTCCGGAGATCGCCGCGGTGGCACGGGAATTCGACTGCGCAGTGATGATCGACGAGGCCCATTCCTTTGGGGTGCTCGGTGCCCACGGACACGGCGCGCGCGACCACTTCGGCCTATCCGGCGACGCAGTGGACATCTGGATGGGCACCCTGTCGAAGGCGCTGGGCAGTTGCGGCGGGTTCATCGCCGGTGAGGGCGATCTCATCGAAGCAATCCGCTCGGCCGCCCCCGGGGTTGCTCAACTCACCGGTGGCCCCGCACCAGCCGCCGCCGCGGCCGCGCTGGCCGCCCTTGACGTCCTCGAGACCGAGCCTGAGCGGCTCACCCGGCTATGGCATAACGCGCAATGGTTCACGTCTGCACTACGCGAGCGCAATCTCGATCTTGGATCCTCACAGAACACACCGATCTGTCCTGTGCTGGTCCCTGGTGAACTCCAAGTCGGTTACGCCTCTTCGGTGCTGATGCAAGCCCGCATCTATGTCGGCCCCGTGGCGGCGCCGGCGGTCCAGCCGGGTCAGGAACGGTTGCGCTTCTTCCTGACTAGCGAACACACCAAGGACCAACTGAACACCACAGCCGATCTCGTGGCCGAGGTGGTCGAATTGGCAACGCAACGTGGTGAGTCTCTCACGATGTCAGATGCAACAACGCTGATAAACGACTTGAACACAGGCAGCGAGCGCAGAGATACCTGATGCCTTTCGTTTCGGCATCCCGTCCTTGAACCGTGGACGATGCTCGGGCACCTCGCGGCTCGAAACCGGGTCCGCCGATTGCGACTCGGCGTGGGCGTGACCGACGCCGGTCGACGCAATCCGGCGCCTGGGTCCCCTTTGTTATCTCTCGCCGGTGTCGCTCCATGCTCGATTGCCGTACGTA
>NZ_DATMLH010000016.1:0-4801 GCF_035570115.1 Mycobacterium sp. | reverse complement strand
CCGGTCGTTTCTGGCCAGCCGCGGCATCCAACTGCCCGACGGCGACCCCGACGACACGCCCGATAAGGACACCGTCTACGGGTTAGGCACCCGCAAAAACGATGCCTTCCAAGAGACGCTGCAGAACGACGGCGTCAAGGTCTTCGACGGCTCGCGCCGCTACCTGGAAAAGGTGGCCGCCGCCGGTCTCGCTACGGCGGTGGTGTCCTCCAGCGCCAACACTCGCCAGGTGCTGGAGATCACCGGGCTCGACAAGTTCATTCAGCAGCGCGTCGACGGCGTGACCCTGCGCGAGGAACACATCGCCGGCAAGCCCGCACCGGACTCGTTTCTGCGTGCGGCACAACTGCTGAACGTCTCCCCCGCCGAAGCGGCCGTGTTCGAGGACGCGCTTTCCGGCGTCGCCGCCGGGCACGCCGGCCACTTCGGTTACGTGGTAGGCGTTGACCGCGTTGGCCAAGCCGACGAATTACGCAGCCACGGCGCCGATGTCGTGGTCACCGACCTCGGCGATCTGCTGTAGGCGCCGAGATGATCCCGGATAACACCTTCCCCGTCGAACCCTGGCAGCTCCGCGAGACCCGCCTGGACCTCGACGTGCTGGCGCAATCGGAATCGCTGTTCGCGCTGTCTAACGGGCACATCGGAATTCGCGGCAACCTCGACGAAGGCGAGCCGCACGGCCTGCCCGGCACGTATCTGAACTCGTTCTACGAGGTCCGGCCGTTGCCCTACGCCGAAGCGGGCTACGGCTACCCGGAAGCCGGACAAACCGTCGTCGACGTCACCAACGGCAAGATCCTGCGCCTGCTGGTCGACGACGAGCCGTTCGACGTTCGCTACGGCAAGCTGTTGAGCCACGAGCGGGTGCTTGACCTGCGGGCCGGCACGCTGAAGCGATACGCGCACTGGGAGTCACCGGTCGGCAAGCAGGTGATGGTGACCTCGACCCGGCTGGTGTCGCTGGCACAGCGCAGCGTTGTCGCCATCGAATACATCGTCGAGGCGGTCGACGAATTCGTCCGTGTCACAGTGCAATCCGAGCTAGTCGCCAACGAGGACCAGCCCACTACGTCGGGCGATCCGCGGGTTGCGGCCATCCTCGACAGACCGCTGGAGCCCGTCCAACACGAGGACACCAAATGCGGTGCACTGCTGATGCACCGGACGCGCGCCAGTGCGTTGATGATGGCCGCCGCGATGGACCACGAAGTCGAGGTAGAAGGCCGCGTGGAGATCACCAACGACGCGGGCGACGACCTCGCCCGCACGACCGTGATCTGCGGGCTGCGGCCGGGCCAGCAACTGCGCATCGTGAAATACCTCGCATACGGCTGGTCAAGCCAGCGCTCACGTCCGGCGCTGCGCGACCAGGCCGCCGCCGCTTTGCACAGCGCGCGCTACAGCGGGTGGCAGGGCCTGGTGGACGCCCAGCGCAAGATTCTCGACGACTATTGGGACGGCGCCGATGTGGAGGTCGAAGGCGACCCCATATGCCAGCAGGCGGTGCGGTTCGGGCTGTTCCACCTGCTGCAGGCCAGTGCACGAGCCGAGCGGCGCGGCATCGCGAGCAAAGGCCTGACCGGCACCGGGTACGACGGCCACATCTTCTGGGACACCGAGGGATTCGTTCTTCCGGTGCTGACCTATACCTTGCCGCACGCAGCCGCCGATGCATTGCGGTGGCGCGCTACAACTTTGGATTTGGCAAGGGAGCGCGCCGCACAGCTGGACCTCAAGGGTGCCAGCTATCCGTGGCGAACGATTCGCGGCCAGGAATGCTCGGCCTACTGGCCGGCCGGAACCGCCGCGTGGCACATCAACGCCGACATCGCAATGGCTTTCGAGCGCTATCGGATCGTCAGCGGCGACGAGTCGCTGGAGAGGGACTGCGGGCTGGAAGTGCTCATCGAGACGGCCCGGCTGTGGCATTCACTCGGCCATCACGACCGCCACGGAGTATGGCACCTGGACGGGGTTACCGGTCCCGACGAATACACCGCGATCGTGCGCGACAACGTGTTCACCAACATGATGGCGGCACACAACCTGCGGGTTGCCGCCGACGCGTGCGCCCGGCACTCCGAGACCGCTCGCGAGCTGGGCGTGACCACCGAAGAAACCGCCGCGTGGCGAGATGCCGCCGACGCGGCGCACATTCCCTTCGACGAAGAGCTTGGCGTGCATCCGCAGTCCGAAGGCTTCACCACCTACGCCGAGTGGGACTTCGACGAGAAGACAACCTACCCGCTGCTGCTGCACGAGCCGTACGCGCTGCTCTATCCCGCGCAGGTGGTCAAGCAGACCGATCTGGTTTTGGCCATGTACTGGCAGAGCCACAAATTCAGCGACGAGCAGAAGGCGCGCAACGTCGACTACTACGAGCGGCGCACGGTGCGCGACTCGTCACTGTCGGCCTGCACCCAAGCGGTGATGTGCGCCAACGTCGGGCATGTGGAGCTGGCGCACGACTACACCTATGAGGCGGCTCTGGTCGACCTGCGCGACCTGCACCACAACACCCGCGACGGCTTGCACATGGCGTCGCTGGCCGGCGCGTGGACCGCTCTGGTCGCCGGCTTCGGCGGCCTGCGGGACGACGAGGGCATGCTGTACCTCAACCCGTATCTGCCCGACGGCATCTCACGGCTGCGATTCCGGTTGCGCTGGCGCGACTTCCGGTTGACCGTGGACGTCATCCACGACGAAGTGACCTACACGCTGCGGGACGGTCCCGGGGGTGGATTGACGATCCGGCACGCCGGTGAGGACGTCGAGCTCAGCACCAGCGCTCCGACAACGATCACGCTGCACAAGCGTGAGCCGCTGCTGCCCACGCCGCAGCAACCACCCGGACGCGCGCCGCTGCACCGGAACGCGTACCGGTCGGTTAGCCAGCCGAGCTGATCGGCTCGATCGGCAGCCAGCGCAGCGCGCCGGGCGCGTCGGCGGGCACCACCGGATGCTGCGGCGCGATCGGGTCCAACCGACGGTACGACTCGCCCTGGCGTGGCCGCAGATCGTTCTGGCCCTTGTTCGGCCACAGCGACGCGGCCCGCTCGGCCTGCGCTGTGATCGACAGCGACGGGTTGACCCCCAGGTTCGCCGAGATGGCTGCGCCATCGGTGACGAACAGCGTCGGGTAGCCGTACACCCGCTGGTATGGGTCGATGACCCCGTGTTCCGGGCTGTCGCCGATCGCGGCGCCGCCGAGGAAGTGCGCGGTCAGCGGGATGTTGAACAGCTCGCCCCAAGTTCCGCCGGCGACCCCGCCGATCTTGGCGGCGATGCGGCGGGTCACCTCGTTGCCGACCGGGATCCACGTCGGGTTCGGCTCGCCATGCCCCTGTTTGCTGACATAGCGGCGACGGCCCAGCTTGCCGCGTTTGGTGAACGTCGTGATCGAGTTGTCGAGATGCTGCATCACCAGCGCGATCACGGTCCGCTCGCTCCACTGACGGGGATTGAGCATTCGAAGTATGCCGCGCGGATCCTCGCCGGCTTGATCCAACAGTTGCCTCCATCGCGGCACATCGCTGCCGCCGGGGCCGGGGCCGTCGGTCATCAAGGTCTGCAGCAGCCCCATCGCGTTGGAACCCTTGCCGTATCGGACGGGCTCGACGTGAGTGTCCGAGGTCGGGTGAATCGACGAGGTGATCGCCACCCCGTGGGTCAAGTCCAGGTCCGGCGAGACCTTCAGCGTCGCGGCACCGACGATCGATTCGGAGTTGGTGCGGGTCAGCACGCCCAGCCGGTCGGACAGCCCGGGCAACTTGCCCTTGTCGCGCATCTTGAACAGCAGGTGCTGGGTGCCCCAGGTGCCGGCGGCCAGCACCAGGTGGGTCGCGGTGAAGGTGTGCTTCTTGCGACGCAGCCAACGGCCGGTGCGAGCGGTGCGGACTTGCCAGATCCCGTCGGAGCGCTGCTCGAACCCGGTGACGGTGGTCATCGGAATGACCTCGGCCCCAGCGGATTCCGCTAGGCCCAGGTAGTTCTTCAGCAACGTGTTTTTGGCGCCGTAGCGGCAGCCGGTCATGCAGGATCCGCACTCCAGACAACCGGTGCGGGCCGGGCCGGCGCCGCCGAAGTATGGGTCGGGCACCGTCTCGCCGGGTGTCTTGGTGCCGTCGGGCCCGAAGAACACGCCCACCGGGGTCGGCACGAACGTGTCGCCCACGCCCATGTCGTCGGCGACCTGCTTGACGATGCGATCCGCGTCGGTGAACGTCGGGTTGCTTACCACGCCCAGCATCCGCTGCGCCTGCTGGTAATGCGGCGTCAGCTCGGCGCGCCAGTCGGTGATATGCGACCACTGCCTGTCGGCGAAGAACGGCTCCGGCGGCACGTACAACGTGTTGGCGTAGTTCAGCGATCCCCCGCCGACGCCAGCCCCGGCCAGGATCATCACGTTGCGCAGGAGGTGGATGCGCTGGATGCCGTACATGCCGAGCTTGGGCGCCCACAGGAACTTGCGCAGATTCCACGAGGTCTTGGCGAAATCCTCGTCAGAGAACCGGCGACCGGCCTCGAGCACGCCGACGCGGTAACCCTTCTCGGTCAACCGCAGCGCGGTGACACTGCCCCCGAAACCCGAACCGATGATCAGGACGTCGTAATCCGGTTTCACCGCACCAGTATGGGCTTACCCGGCGGTAACGAGCCAGCAAGGTCGCCAACTCGTACCTGGCTGCGCAGAGCGTCGCCGGCCTGGCCTGTGTTGCTGGTGCGGTGTGGAGACCGCCCCGCCTTTATTGGATCGTTTCCAATTTGCCATCTAATTGAGACATTTTTCTTGCCATGC
>NZ_DATMLH010000015.1:0-9233 GCF_035570115.1 Mycobacterium sp. | reverse complement strand
CATCTCTGCTGTCACCGCCCCGTGCCGCGTGGTGGCACAGATGACAAACTATGTTTCGCACGTCAAGGGCGCCGGCATGGACCCAAAAACTGTCCCGCTCACATTCTTTCGGAAGACTTCGGGTTCGATCAGAGGGCCCTTCGACGAGATCATCAAACCCCAGCACGTCAAGCTCCTGGACTACGAGATCGAGATCGGTCTGGTGATTGGCCGCGATATCCCGCTCGGCACCGAGCTCACGGAGTCGAACCTGGCCGACTTCATCGCCGGCCTGGTTGTGACGAACGACGTCTCGGCCCGCGACGTCCAGCTGACGAAAACCCAGTTCTATGAAGCCAAGTCGTATCCAACATTCACCCCGGTCGGCCCGGCCCTGGTACTTCTCGACGCCGACGAGCTCAACCGCTTCGGCGATCTGCGCCTCGAATTGCGGGTCAACGGCGAAGTACGCCAAGACATGCTCGTTCGCGGCGACATGATCTACCCACCGCTACAGGCGTTGCAGTCGTTGGCGCGATTCCAGCCGTTGGGCACAGGCGACCTGATCATGACCGGCACGCCGGTGGGCACAGCTCTGGGCGCGCCACCCAAACCGGCGGAGCTAAAGGCCTTCTTGGAACGCGAGGCCAGCAACCCGAAGTACCTACAGCACGGCGATATCTTGGAAGTCTCAATTGCAACCAATGACGGCGCCATCAACCTCGGCACCCAGCGCACCTCTGTGAGGCATGCGTGAAAGAGGTGCCGATCCAGTTCCTCTGCACCGGGAAAGCTGACCTGCGATGACCGACAAGAACGCGGCAGCTACCGAGGACATCCTCGCCTACAGCGGCGCCGGCGCCGGGCTCGAGGCCGTGATGGCAAACGCTGCCTCCGCCGGAATCGGCGGAGTGCTTCCGCTGCCCGAGTTGACCCGGTTCGCGTGGTCGTTGGCCTGGCACCCGAAACCGGTCGCATCGCGGATCGGGCGGCTCGCAACGCAGCTGATGGAGATCGGACGCGGCAAACCAACGGAGGCGCCCGGCCGTTTGGACAGCCGTTTCAGGGACCGCGCCTGGGCGGACAACTCGTTGCTGAACGGAGTGGCACTGTCCTACCTGGCCTGCTGCGACAGCGTCCAAGGTGCGCTCGACGACGCCGATGTCGACTGGCGCACCAGGGAACGGCTTCGGCTGTTCATCGACAACGTGATGGCTGCGGCCGCGCCCACCAATAACCCGCTGACGAACCCGGCCTTCTGGAAGGAGCTCATCGACACCGGCGGCAGGAGCCTGAGGGCGGGCGTGGACAACCTTGTAACCGACCTTCGCTTACCCACCAAGTTGCCGAGTAGCGTCGATCAGTCGGCCTACCGCATCGGCGAAACCATCGCCGCCACACCCGGAAAGGTGGTGCGACGGAGCCGGATCTACGAGCTGATCCAATATCAGCCGCGCGCCAAAGAGATCGACGAGGTCGCGGTGCTGCTGGTCTCGTCACCAGTGAACAAGTACTACCTGGTTGACCTCGAGCCCGAGCAGTCGGTCATACGCGCAGAGCTGGACCGCGGTCGCAGCGTTTTCGTGGCGTCCTGGGTCAATCCCGACGCCAGCCACGCCGACATCGGCTTCGACGACTACGTGTCGAGCACCGTCGAGATGCTCGAGACGGTCTCCGACATCAGCGGCTCCACCACCAGCCACCTGCTCGGCCTGTGCGGCGGGGGCGTGCTCGCCTTTTTAACCGCCGCATACCTGGCCGCGATTGGACAACAGCACATACTCGCGACACTGACCATCGCCATCGCAGTCCTCGATTACGACCGGGGCCCATCGGCCATGGCGTATCTCGACCAGAAGCAGGTCGACCGTGCTGTACGTCGCGCGATCAAGCACGGCTACTTCGACGCCCGTGAGTCGGCGTGGTCGTTCGCGCTGATCCGGCCCATCGAAGGCATCTGGGCAAACGCTGTGCACAACTACCTGCTCGGCAAGCCGCCACCCGCCGTGGGACTGCTCTACTGGGCGGCTGACCAAACCAATTTGGCCACCCGCTTCGGCGCGCAAATGATGGAGGCTGCGCTGGAGAATACGCTCACCCGGCCCGGCGGAGTCAGTGTCAGCGGGGTGCCGATCGACGCCGGACAGATCACCGTCGATACCTACGTCCTTGCCGCGTCGACCGACCACATCTCCCCATGGCAGAACTGCTATCGGACGGTCTCGATGGTCGGTGGCGACGTGACATTCGTGCTCGCACATGGCGGACACGCCATCGCGATCGCCAGAGCGCCGGGCAGCACGCGAGCCAGCTATCGCACGGGTGACATCGGTGGTACCGATCCGCAGACGTGGCTCTCCGACTCGGTCGACAACCAGGGCAGCTGGTGGGACCACTGGAACGTCTGGATCGAGCAGCACACCCCCGGCAAACGGCCGGCACCCATCCAACTGGGAAACGACACCTACCCGCCAATGGGTGACGCGCCGGGCGAATACGTCCGCCGCGTAGTCACTTTCCCCACCGAGACATCGACCGCGAAAGGTACCCAATGACCATCCTCGACCGATTCCGACTCGACGGCCGGGTCGCCATCTTGACCGGCGCATCCAGCGGCCTGGGTGTCGGGTTCGCTGCTGCGCTCGCCGAAGCCGGCGCCGACCTCGCCCTCGGCGCCCGCCGAGCGGACCGCCTCGCAGAAACCTGCACCCTCGTCGAGAACACGGGACGCCGCGCGATCGCCGTGCGCACTGACGTCGCGGACCCCGACGACTGCACAGCCCTGGTCGACGCGGCTATGACCACCTACGGGCGCGTAGACATTCTCGTCAACAATGCCGGAGTCGGCACCGCCATACCCGCACTCAAGGAATCCCCCGACCAGTTCCGATCGGTCATCGAGATCAATCTCAACGGCTGCTACTGGATGGCGCAGGCCTGCGCGCGCGTCATGCGCCCCGGCAGTTCGATCGTAAACATTGCCAGTGTGCTGGGACTCACCACCACTGGCCTGCCGCAAGCCGCATACTCGTCATCGAAGGCCGGCCTCATCGGCCTCACCCGCGATCTTGCACAGCAATGGACCTCCCGCAAGGGAATTCGCGTGAACGCACTCGCTCCGGGCTTCTTCGAATCCGAAATGAGTGACAGCATGGACCGCAACCACGTCGACACACAGATCCTCCCACGCGTCCTCGCCGGGCGCCTCGGCGTGCACGCCGAACTCGCCGCCGCACTGATCTTCCTCGCCAGCGACGCCGGAAGTTATGTCACCGGCATAACCTTGCCGGTCGACGGCGGAGTGCTGACAACCTGACGTCACTCTGGGTTACGTAAGCCAACTCCGTTGCACCACAGGGTCGTCAAGTTTTGTGACGCAACATCGCGGTCGTACGGGCTGCCGAACAGCCGCCAAACTCTCGTTGCGTGGCCCACCATGGCTGCCAATGCGTCACCGGCATGATCGGCGTCGAGCGTCGCGTCGGCAATGCCCGCTGCTTGCCAGCGGCGCAGACTGGTCGCAATCGCTGAGGCGAAATGGCGGTGTACCGCAAGGCGCAAATCGATGAGTTCCGGGTGGGTTCCGATGGCCTCGTCGAGACGTAGCAGCAACAGTGATGTGTGACCGGGGTAGTCGTCCAAGTAGCGATCGACGGCAGCATTGACGCGCTGGATGGCATGTGCGCGCAATTGAGCGGGCGTCCGCACTTTCGTATCGTCGGTATCGCGGGCGCCGTCGCCGCCGCTACCGGTGCCAACGGTGTTGTGCAGCGTGGCGAGGTGTTCGTGCAAGACCGCGGTGAAAACCGCTTGCTTGCCTGAAAAGTGGTGGTAGAAGGACCCGATGGCGGCTCCCGCTTGATTGGCGATGTCGGTGATCCGCGCGGCATGATAGCCGTCGCGCTCGATGACGTCGCGAGCCGCGGCGATCAGCGCCGCCCGCGTTTGGGCCGCGCGGCCGTGCAGCGCCCCGCTACCGGCGGTCTCCTCGGCGCTGCCCATGGTGACATGCCAGGCCTGCTTCTTGGAGCCATACGTGGCGTAGAACGTCGACAGAGCGACGCCGGCCTTGTCGGTGATGTCGCGGATGTGGGTGCCCGCGTAACCCTTCTGTTCGAACAGGTCTCGCACCGCGCGATGCAATGCTTCCCTGACGTCGTGACCTTCCGCGGCGCTGGTCGTCATCGCAGAGGCGGTCCCCACCGCACCTCTTTGCGCAGCGTGGCCTTCAGCAGCTTGCCCGCCGCGTTGCGGGGCAGCGGATCATCCGAAACGCTCACGTACTGGGGAACTTTGAAGTCGGCGAGCCGTTCGTGGCAGTGCTTCAGCACGTCACCGACGACGATCTGCTCACCGCCACCGAAGAGCACAGCACCGACTTTTTCACCCATCACCGCATCCGGCACCGCGACCACCGCGGCCTCGGCGACACCGGGGGCGGTCGCGAGCGCGTTTTCTACCTCCACACTGGAGACGTTCTCACCCCCACGGTTGATGATGTCCTTCGTCCTATCGATGATGTGCACACGCCCAGCGTCGTCGACCCTGACCACGTCTCCCGTGTGCAGCCAGCCGTCGGCGATGGTTTGGGCGGTGGCCTCGGGGCGGTTCCAATAGCCCGGCATGACGTTTGCCCCGCGCACCAACAACTCCCCGGTGGTGGCGTCGTCTCCCACGGGCTTGATCGCGATATCCACCGACGGCACGGCATAGCCAACTGAATCCGCATGCCCAAGGGCGTCGCCGTGGGGCAACACGGTGGTCAACGAGGACGTTTCGGTCATCCCGTAGCCATTGAACACATCGGCGTTGCCGAACTTCGACCGCAGCGCATCGACCAACGACGTTGCGATCGGCGCTCCGCCGTATCCCACCCATCGGAGGTGGCTAACATCGGCGTCGGCGAGGTCGGATCGACCAAGCAGCAGGGCATAGATGGCCGGGACGGTCACCATCAGCGTGATCCGTTCGCGCGCAAGCACGGTCGGTATCGCGGGAAGATCCAACGTCGGCATGATCACCGAGGTGCCGCCCAGATATGTCGCGGCGATCAATTGGGAGTTGCAGCCCGTCACATGAAACAGCGGCACGCAAATCAGTGTCCGCAACTCGGCCCCGATGTCACGGGGAATGTCTAGGCAACGAACGACGTTTTCGGCGTTGGTCAAAAATGCCTCATGGGTGGTCGGCACGCCCTTCGGCCGCCCCGTCGTTCCCGACGTGTAGAACAACGCGGCGATATCACCACCGGTGAGGTCGTCGGCCACATAGGGCTCGGCGTCGGGCATGGAGGTCTCCGCCGACAGTTCGATACGCGCATCGCTGTCCTCGACGACGAAGCCAACCTCGGGTGCGGCCGAGCGGGTGTTGATCGCCACCGGGATGCCACCCGCCATGAGGGTGCCCCAGAACCCCAGCACCCAGTTGGCACCAGCCGGATGGCGTAGGGCCACCCGGGCCCCGGGTTGCAGCCCGGCCGTGCGCAATCCGCCGGCGACCCGCGCGGCGCGGTCCCACAACTGCCGGTAGGTCAGGCGCTGGCCACCCAGTTCGACCACGGCCTCGGCCTCGGGACGGTCAGTGACATGACTTTCGAGCATTTCCAGCAGTGACGTCGGCAGCACTTCATAGTGCGGTACACCGTGTTCGTCATAGAAGATCCCCGTCTGCGAAAACGGACTCAGTGCGGTGGGAACCTCGTGGATCTCCACCTCGACCATCGTGTTTTCTCCCTACTTGTCGGACGGGTAAGAACCGCCTGCCGACGCGAGTGTCCACTCAGATTACCAGAACAAGAATCGACCTTGAATTCTGATTCGAATTGTTCTCGGCGCTTGAGCTGGGCTATGGTCCAGAAATGGATCTGGGAATCGCTGGTCGGCACCGAGCGATGAGGGCAACGGCACGGAACCGGGCTGCTGCGGCCACCACCAACGGCGCTGCGCCCGGAGTCGATGAGTTCTGGTTGGGTCATCCGCTGCTCGAATTCCGGTCTTCTGGTGAGCTGGCACGATTGCTCGCAGACCCCGTATTGCGGGGTCGCGGCGTGCCCCACGGTGATGGCCGCACCGTGCTGCTGCTACCGGGCTTCCTCGTTTCCGACGCGACATTGAGGCTGCTGGCCCGGTTTTTGAGGCGCATCGGCTACCGTCCGGTTGCCAGTGGAATCCGGTTCAATTCCGGGTGCGGCGACAGCTTCGATGAGCGAATGGTCGGCGTCATCGAACGCGAGTACTCGATGGGCGGCCGGCGCCTGGCCATCGTCGGGCATAGCCGCGGCGGCCACTACGCCAGATCCCTCGCGGCACGCTATCCCGATCGGGTCTCCCACATCGTCACGATGGGCGCCGGGGCGGAGGATCCACTTGACGTCTCGATGTTGACCAAGTGCGGCGCCGCGGTCATGCGGAGCGCCCTGGCCGGCTGTGCCGCCGCGCGATCCGAGCGTGGATGCCTCACCCTGCGCTGCACCTGCGCATACGGCGCGGGTTTCTCCGCACCTTTTCCTAGCGAGGTCAGATTCACATCGATCTACTCGCGCACCGACGGAGTGGTGCGCTGGCAGTCATGTGTCGCCGATTACGCGACCTGCGTGGAGGTGCACGGAAGTCACATCGGCCTGGCATTCAACCGGCACGCCTACCGCGCGGTTGCCGAGGCTTTGGCGGTACCGGCCACCGACGAATAGTCACGATCCGTCGTCTGATTCATCGAGCACGCGAAACGCCCTGCGAATACGCCAGCGGTGTTGATGGCATCACCAGCGGCCGACAGCGGAGCCAGCAAGCGATGCTGCATGGTCGTAAGTGCGTGGTATGACTGGTCGGCCTGCGGTGGCGAGATGATCCAGGTGCGGCGGATCGTGTCACTGGTTGGGCATCTCGGAGTGTCGGTGCAAGAAGGATGTCTCGACTCTTAAGACGTCCTCGTGGTCAAGCCCGCCGGCGTAGACGTCGTAGTGTCCGCCGCGGCTCCGGTATAGCTCTCCGCGGGGTGCGCGTGCAGCCACGGCCAACGCCGGTCCGGTAGGAGCCATGGTGTCGTGCTCGGCGACAACCATGAGCAGCGGGCATCGGGCATTCCGGGCGTGTCTCACCGGTCGGTGCATCGTCACGTCAAGCAGAGACCGGGCGGTGATCGCGTTGGACCAGGACCCATCGCCGGGGTCGAGTCGGGCCATGCCGATCATCGCATCGTCGGTTGCGATCACTCCGAGCTGCCCCGGGGGCACGCTGATGGGCAGATAGCGCGGGGGTCGGCCGAACACTGACCCAGCCAGGTCGGCCAGGGCGGACGCAGTAAGTCGCAGCGCGCGGAGCACCGAGATGTTGGTCAGCCCGGCCAAACCGTCCACCAGCGGGCATTGCGCAATGGCGCCCGCCAGACCGGGTTCACTGGCGGCCAGCTCGACAATGTGCATGCCGGCAAATGAGGTGCCCCACACAAACATCCGTGCCGCGTCGAACTCCTCCTGGGTGCGTGCCCAAGCCAGTGCAGAGCGGTAGTCCTGGAGCTGACGACGAATAGAAAGGAACTGTCGTGGCTCACCGGTGGCGTCACCCCAGTGTCGGTAGTCGAACGCAATTGCGGCAAATCCGCTGCTGGCGAATCGTTGTGCGAAGGGCGCTAAGCCACCGGCCTTGATGCCGCCGATACCGTGCGCCATGACCACGACCGGAACCGGACCGGGCCGGTCGGGCATGTACACCCAGGCATCAAGCTGGTCGCCCGCGCCCGCTGGGATCCGCAGCTGGCGGCGGACGGCGCAGCCCGTCACGATGTCACCGCGCCCGGTGTGATGATCGCTGCGCCCGCGCTACGGGCCAAGTCGGCGCCGAATAGTGCGCCCGGGGTGAATGCGCCTGGGCCGACCTGACCGTCGCTTATCCGTGTGGCGGTGTGCGCGGCGACCCTGGCGGTGAAGCGGTAGCCCTCCCCGGTGCGGAGCCACGCTTCACGATGCGTGCCGTCGGGCCACTCGAGTCGCGCGTACGCCCAGGAGATGTCGCCGGACTTCACCGGTGGAGTCAACCGAACGCGGCTGACCAGCCGCTGAGCCCCGGCCCGGATCGGCTGTGCGGCGAGCACTGCCGATAGCACCGGCAGGACCGCGCGCACTGTTCGCCCGCTGGGCACCTCACTGGAGAAGGCCACCACATCGTCAGCCCCTGATGCGCGGCGTGCCGCTTCCAGCTCACCGGTCGGAACCGCGAGGCACTGGCTTGCGGGCAAGTCCGGCAACGGAATCGACGCGTGCTCGGCGCCAAGCCGTGTCCGCACCAAGTGCCCGTCCCGGTAACGCCGACCGCCATATGCGACGGCATCGATCACACTGGACAGCACGGCCGAGCCCAAGCCGTCCACGGCGGGCATCGCTGCGACCGTCGCGCGGGCTGCTGCGGGTCGGCCGTTGCACAACTCGATGACCAGCGCCTCGGTGGCCAGCACACCGAAACCCGCTCCGGTGACCAGCGTGACTCCCCCGCTTCTTGCGTCGGCATCCATGTTCAGCAGCGCCTGCACCGGCGGCAGCTCGTTAGCCAAGTCCACGTAGTGGCTCCCGGCGGCCAGGCATGCTCGCGCCAGCGGCGTGCTTGTCTCGCCGAACGGGCCGATGGTGTTCACCACGACCGCTGGCTTTTCGGCCGCGATCAGCGCAACCAAGTCGGACGGTCCGGGCGACAGAATCGTCCGGTTCTGCCCTCCCAGCGATGCGGCAACTGCGGCCAGCCGGTCGTGGTCACGTCCGACGAGTACCACATCGGCGTCGCCGCCGATCAGTTCAGAAGCGATTGCGCGGCCGCCCTTGCCGGTCGCGCCGAGTACCCAGATTGTTGGCATACATTTACGGTACAGCGTGCATCGTTAATATGTCAACGCTAGTGTTCTGGTGATCACATGTCAGTGCTCCGAGGCCGCCCACGCGACACTGCCTTAGACACCGCGATCGCGAATGCGACTGAGGCAGTGTTGCTTTCGCATGGGTATTCAGCGGTGAACATCGATCGGGTCGCCAAGCTGGCCGGCACCACCCGCGCGGCGATCTACCGTCGGGCAAAGACTCCCGGCGAGCTCGTCGTCGCGCTGCTGGTGAGCCGCTTCGGGATCGATCCCGCCCCCGACAGCGGTAATTTGCGCGAGGATTTGCGGCTGATACAGGAACTTCAGCGCCAATTCTTCGTCGACCCCATGGTGCAGGCCGCTTTGGCCGGTGTGCTCAATGATGTCCGAGACAACGGTGAGCTCGGCGAGGT
>NZ_DATMLH010000014.1:0-8970 GCF_035570115.1 Mycobacterium sp. | reverse complement strand
TCGAAAGCCAGCCGGACCACTTCGTCGGCCCGAAGCGACGTCACATGGTTCAGGGCTCGTTTCGTGCCCTGCACGGCCAACGGCGCCAGAGCCGCAATGCGCTTTGCGATTTCGCGAGCGCACGGCAATACCTCGCCCGGTTCGTCGACGATGTCAGTCACCATGCCGAGCTGGTAGGCAGTAGTCGCGTCGAGCGGATCACCGGTGAGCAGGTGACGTCGCGCCCGTAGCATGCCGGCCGCCTGCGGCCACACCAGGCAGCCGCCGTCGCCGGCCACGAGACCCACCTTGACATGGGTGTCGGCCAGTTCCGCGGTTCTTGCTGCGACCACAACGTCGCACATCAGCGCCACGGTTGCACCCAGGCCAATCGCCGGGCCCTGCACCGCAGCGACGATGGGCTGAGGCAGGTCCAAAAAAGACCGCAGCAACCTCACGCCCGCTTCGACGGTTTCGCGTCGCGAATCGGCGTCGTCATGCGCGGCCCGCATCAAAGCAAAGTCCCCGCCGGCTGAGAACGCCCTTCCGGTGGAGCCCAGCACGATCGCGCGGACGCCATCGTCTTTAGCGAGGTCTTCAAGCGCCGTCGCCAGTTCTATCTGCAACTGATTGTCGAAGCGATTCAACAGTTTTGGACGAACCAGCGATATCTCGCTGACACCCTCGCCGCGGGAGCTTATGGATAGTGCTTCGAGGCTGGTGCTCATGAGGCCTTTCCCCGTATTATTAAGACTTGTAAGCTCATAAATCTACATGATCGAAGGTGATACCCAAAGTGGCATTTGTCGACGTCGATGATGGCGTGCGGATTCACGTGCAGGATCTCGGCGATGGGCCCGCCGTGGCGTTAATTTCCGGCTTCGGCCTCGATCACGAGCTGTGGGATCGCCAGGTACGTGTACTCACAGACCGCGGCCTTCGCGTCCTGTGCGTAGACCAACGCGGCCACGGGTTCTCCGATAACCCATTGCATGGCTACGACATCGAGCGCCTGGCGGCCGATCTCGTCACCGTGCTCGACCGACTCGAAGTTGGTGGCGCGACGGTAGTCGGTCACTCATTCGGCGGGCAGGTGGCATTTCGCG
Organism: Mycobacterium sp.; assembly: GCF_035570115.1. GTDB lineage: Bacteria > Actinomycetota > Actinomycetes > Mycobacteriales > Mycobacteriaceae > Mycobacterium. The sequence goes on along the minus strand of NZ_DATMLH010000014.1, from coordinate 7,885 downwards.
CCGCCGCGACCGCGCCCGAATTGGTCACCGCGCTGGTGCTTGTCGGGTCAAACGGCGTTCGCGCCAGCCGCAGCGAAAGCTTTCCATTCGGCGGGCCGCCCGGGCCACTGTTGGAGAGCATGCTGGCTGACGAGCACGCTAACCGGCTGGGGGCCCGGTACCGCACGATCGCGTCAGCTTTCGCGCACGAGCCGGATCCCAGAACGGTCGATTGGCTGGTCCGCTGCTCGCTTCGGATGCCCTCGTGGGCCGCGGTGGCCAGCTATCGGTCGCTGCTCACGACCGATCTGCTCGCCGACATCCCGCGGGTCATCCAGCCGGTGCTGCAGATCGTCGGTGCCACCGACCCGGTGCACTCGGCCAAGGGCGCCCGCTGGCTGCAGCAGCAGCTACCCGACGCCACCCTGGTTGAAATCCTCGACTGCGGACATTATCCGATGCTGGAGGCACCGGACGCATTCGAATCAGCGCTGCTCAAATTCATCGCCGCTTAGCAGCCGGCTCCAGCTCCAGGGCTCGAACCGATGCTAATGCCATCTGGGACAGCAGTTCCTCGGCCTGCTTGGCACGTCGCCCCCCCGGCGGCCGCAGCGCTTCGGAGAACAACAGCAATTGGACGCCCCGCGTGGCGGTGATGATCTCGTCGGTCGAACGGTTGGGGTAGCAGCGCTTCAGACAATCGATCCACCGTTGGGTGATGCGACGTTGCCGACGGTCGTGTTCCCGGCGATAACGCTCGGCCAGTGAGCGCTGCTCGCGGAGCCAGATTGACACCAATCGCTCGTGGCTCCTCGCCAAGCCCACAAACGCGCGCACCAGTTTGTTCAGCTCAGCGTTGGGATCCTCTTCGGGCTCCCCGAGACGCACCAGAATTGTGTCGAGGGTCTTATCGAACAGGGCCGCCAAGATCGCGTCCTTGCTGGGAAAGTGTCGATAGATGGCCGACCCGGCGGTACCGGCGACTTTGCCGATCTCGTCGACGCCAACACCGTCGAAACTACGCTCGAAGAACAGCTTCTCGGCAGCAGCCAGGATCTCTTCGTCGCGCGTCACCTCAGCAGCTTCTCATAGGCCGAGGCTCTGTCCGATGATGACCTTCATGATTTCGCTGGACCCCCCGTAAATCCGGCTCACCCGGCCGTCGAGGTAGGCATTGCCCAACCGGGAGTCGCCCCGCAGCGCGGTCGACGGGTGCGACAGCGCCAGACATCGGTCCACAACCCGGCCCTGCAGCTCGGTGCAGTACAGCTTGGCGATTGCGGCGTCGTTGCCGCTGAGCCGGCCCTGGACGTGGCGCAATAACGCCTGATCGACAAGCGCCTGACCGGCCGCCACCTCGGCCGCGCACTGGCCCAGCGTGAACTTGACCTCCTGGCCCGCGTTGGCGCCCTGCCGGTGATCCTCAACTGCCCAAGAAAGCGCTGCGGCGGCTGCGGCCTGCGAATTCACCGCAATCGACAAGCGTTCCTGCGCGAGGTTCGACGTCAGATAAGTGAACCCTTCGTTCTCGACTCCTAGGAGGTTCTCGACGGGGATCCTCATGTCAGTGAACGAGATCTCGGCCAGGTCCTGCGCGCGAAGGCCCAGCTTGTCGAGCTTACGGCCGCGCGCGAAGCCGGGTGTCGAGGTATCCACGAGAAGCAGGCTGATGCCGCGCCGACCCGCGTCAGGGTCGGTCTTGACCGCCAGGATCACCAGATCAGCGGCGGCACCGTTAGAGATGAACGTCTTGGCGCCGTTGACCACGTAGTGATCCCCGCACCGACGAGCGCGCGTCGACATCGCCTTGAGATCTGACCCGGCACCCGGCTCGGACAGCCCCAGCGCGACGACGACATCGCCGGTAACCATCCGCGGCAGCCAGGTCGCGCGTTGTTCCGGCGAACCGTGATTCAGCAGATAGGGCAAACAGATATCGGTCTGGACACGCAAGCCGCCGATGGCCAGGCCGAGCGCTTGGATCTCTTCGGTGACAACGACACTGTGCCGATAGTCCGAACCGGGCATGCCACCAAACTCCTCCGGCACACCAATTCCGAGAATGCCGATGTCGGCCGCTGCCCGCCAAAAGCGCCGCGACGGCTTCCCGTCGGCCAGCCAAGTCGAATACTCCGGTACCACGTGGTCGTTGAGGAAGCGGCGCACCGCGTGACGGAACTGCTCTTGCTCGGGTGTGAATACCGGCCGGGCCGGCGAGGTCGTCACTTACCGGAAGTCCATCCAGTGACCATGCGGGGTCCATCCGAACGCAAACGGCAACTCGATGGTGCAGATCGGCCCCTTGGTAACGTCATCGGTGTCGAAAATCAGGTATTCGCCACGCTTTTCGGCCCACCAGGACACCGGGACGATTAGGTAGCCGTCACCCTCCGGCGAATTTTTGTGGCGCGGCGCGAAGCTGGCTTCCAGGACCGCGGCCGGCTCCCCGTCGCGGATCTGATACACCTGCTCGGACAGGGTCTCCATGTCGGTGACCACCAGGCTGTTCATCGACATACCGTTGCGCTTGACCACGCCGCCAACCTGATAACCCCATCGGTAGCCCTTGCCGAAAAACCGCTCGTCGACCTTGGGAAGTTCACTGGGCCGGTCCGAAAGCTGTTCGCTCGTCGCGTCGCCGGTGGCAAGGTCGATCGTCCAGCGGCCCAGCCGGCTCGAGGCGATCGAGAAGAACAAGGCGACCTCATCGCCTTCCGCGAAGTCCTGCTCGAACGGAAATGGCGGCCGGTTGAAGATCGGTGCGTCCAAGAGCAGCTTGCCGTCGCGGACATTGGCCTGCATCGTGTGCATCACGTACTGGAGCGGCAGATCGGTTGTGATCCAGCGAATGTCGGCTTCCATGTCGTCGCGCGGGATCAGCGCCAGCACGATCGGCAGGTCGGTTTCCCAGCCCCAGATGCCGAGCCCTTTTGCAATGCGCTCCTTGCTCACCGTGAAGGGCTGAAACGGCATCACGATCAATTCCGGGGTCAGCCAAATATCGTGAGCCACTGAGTTGTACGGCGCGTCCCACAACTCGCGCGAGTCGACGCGCCCGTCAGGATGAACCGTATGCAGGGTGACGAACGGCGCAGTGTCCCGATACGTCCAGCCATAGAGCACGCCGCTATCGTGGTCCCATTTCGGGTGGGCGGCAAAGGCGCAGTCTCCAAACACCACGGGGTCGTGCAACCCCGCTGATAACGCCGGTGACCAGTCCACGATCCCCTTGGTCTCCAACGTGATCGGGTCGATGGCAATCGGTGCGCCGCCTTGCTCTCCGGATACCACCATGTTTCCCGCGAACGGGAACACATTGACGTTGTTCACGCCCTGCGGGGTGCACCGATTGTGGCCGTCGCGTTCGACGTCCCCGTAGGCGAAGTCACGCCAGTCATGAAAGCCACCATCGCTCCAGGCGAACAGGCCGCGCCGGTGCTTTTCCTCCAGCAGATATTTCGGCGTCCGCACCCAGCGGTTCCGAAAGTCCGCGCGCCCGTTCTCGAACGTGATCGCCTGGACCATGCCGTCCATGCTCAGCAATGGGTTGGTGCCCTGTTTGGTCGGACGCTTCCAGGTCGGTCCCACGCGGTAGTAGCCACCGGCAAGATCCTTGGGGATCTCGCCCTGGCTGACGATGCATTCTTCGACGGTGGCCTCGAACCGCATCGGCGTGAACGGACCTCTAAGCGCCGTCTCCTGCGGTAGTGGATATCCCATAACGCTCCTCGTAAGTCTTGGGCCGTATCAGCGTGGCTCTACCATCGTAAACGTTCGTTATCTCGATTGCCCGGCCGAGGGCTCTGCGTTGTCACGATATCGGCCACGCACACGACATCCCCTTAACCTTCGGCGCCATGGGAGTGCCTTTTGATGGCAATGTTGACCAGGTAGAAGCTCCCCACATACCATTCGAGACGAATCGACTCATAATCGCTGCGAGTATCGCGGGCGCTTGCCTGCGAACCTCCGCGAGCGGTCGTTCTGCTAAGGAGCTGAGATGGACGCGGTGGGACTTACCGAGGAGCAACGGGACTTCGCCCTTGCCGTCCGCGAGTTCTGTCGCAAGGAATGCGGCACCCGCGAGCAGCGCGATGCATTGACCGACAATGGCGCCGAGCAACACCATGCTGGCCTGTATCAGAAGCTGGCAGAGGTCGGCTATCTCGGCGTGTCGATTCCCGAAGAGTATGGCGGTAGCGGCGGCGGACTCACCGAGCAGGTCATCTTGTTCGAGCAACTGTGGCGGGGTCTCGCGCCGGTCCACGGAGCCGGCAGCTCGCATACCGTAGCCGGCATCTACAAGAGGTTTGCCACCGAGGACCAGAAAAAAGCCGCGCTGGGCTCGATCTGCTCGGGCAAGGTGATGTCGATCAGCATTTCCGAACCCGGTGCGGGCTCGGATGCCGCGGCGGTCAGCTGCAAAGCCGAGAAGGTCGAGGGCGGCTGGCGCGTGCGGGGACAGAAAACATGGTGCTCCGATGCACAATTCGCGACCGCGATCCTGGTCGTGGTGCGGACTTCACGCGGTGTCCGACCGCACGACGGTCTGACGCTGCTGGAGGTGCCCGCCGACGCGGACGGCCTACAAATCCGCCCGATCGCAACGATGGGCGGTAGCGAGGTCAATGACCTGTTTTTCACCGATGTCTTTGTCCCGCAATCAGCCGTGGTAGGCACCGAGGGCAACGCGTGGAAGCAAATAATGGCCGGCCTGAACGGCGAACGACTGGTTTGCGCGGCGCAGGGCCTGGGCATGGCGCAGCGCGCCTTCGACGACCTGCTGGCGTACGTAGCCGAGCGTGAACAGTTCGGCGCACCGATCGGGTCGTTCCAGGCGCTCCGGCATCGCATCGCCGACCTGGCTATTGAGATCGAAGCCGCACGGGCGCTCACTTATGCGACCGTGCACCACATCGAGCATCAGATCGGCACGCCCGAGGAGTGGGTGCGCGCGACGTCAATGTCCAAGGTCAAGGTGACCGAGACAGCCAAAAAGGTTGCGCTGGAAGGTGTTCAGATGATGGGCGGCTACGGTTACAGTAACGAGTTCGACATGCAGCGCCACCTGCGACTAAGCATTGCTCCCACAATTTACGCGGGAACCAACGAGATCCAGCGCGACATCATCTCGTCCACATTCGGCCTGCGCCCGGCCCGCTGAGGAAGATCTAGGGGGTGACGCTTGACACATTGCGCAGCGAAGAATCATAATTGAGACGGTCTGACTCATAATCACGACAGGGGCGGGACAACAGGGACGCGGTCTCCCGGAACTTGAGATTCCAACAAAGGCATAGATTGGTTCTCTGGGAGCGGTTCGGCTCTGCCATACGCCTGACCAGCCATCACATATCGATAGGACTCGACATGACAGCCACCAAACCCGTCATCAGCGTGTTCGACTCAGAGACCTATGCCAACGGCGACCCGACCACATTTGGCCTGCCGCTGGACCAGTACAGCTACTTGCGCGATGAACAACCCTGCTATCTGCACGAGTTCAACGACCCGATGCTGATCGAACGGGCATGGGTAATCAGCCGCAACGAGGACATTTGGGCCGTCGACAAGAACCAGGAGCTGTATTCGGCGGCCGGCGGGTACGTCAACATGTGGCGGGTCGCCCCGATCTCGCCAAATCCGGAGCTGGGCGGCAAGCCCGCGATGCTGGTGATGGACGGCGAGAAGCATCGCGGCCAGCGTGCGGTGATGAGCAAGGGCCTTGGGCCGACGATGGTGAAGAAGCTCGAGGAGAAGTTCCGCGAGTACGCGATCAACATCGTCGACGCCGCGTTGGCGAAGGGCACCTTAAACTTCGTCGAGGACATCGGCCACGCCATGCCGATGGAGGCCCTCGGTGACGTGCTCGGCGTGCCCAAGGGCGACCGCCCCCAGTTCTTCAAGTGGGTGGACACCTTCGCCGCCCCGTTCGACACCCGCATCACGCCGTCGTTCGAGTACGTCATCAACGCGATCATGAGCCTGCTGAACTACTCGACGGAGCTGGGCGAGCAGAAGCGGCTGGAGCCGGGTGACGACGTCATCACCAAGCTGGTGCAGGCCGGCGCCGACGTGATCTCGGCCGACGAGCTGCAGGGCAATGTTGCGCTGCTGGCCAGTGGCGCCGCCGAGAGCACCAGGACCGCCCTGTCGCACGGCATTTGGGAGCTGATGCGCCGCCCGGACCAGATGGCCTGGATGCGCGAACACGCCGACGACATCCCCGCCACCGCCATCCAGGAGATCGTCCGGATCGCTTCGCCGTTCACCCACCTGGTGCGCACCGCGACCGCCGACCACGAGTTGCACGGCCAGAAGATCAAAAAGGACGACATCGTCCTGATGCTCTTCGCCGCAGGCAATTTCGACGACCGGGTGTTCGACAACCCGACCGATTTCGATCTGTCCCGTGAGAAAAACCCGCACGTCAGCTTCGGCCGTGGTCCGCATCAGTGCCTCGGCAAACACGTCGCCTCGCTGGAGATGAAGATTCTCTTCGAGGAGCTGTTGCAGCGCACCAAGGACATCAAGCCCGCCGGCGATATTGTTTACCTGCGCGATGCCTACTCGCGCGGCGTCTACCAGCTACCGGTCACTATCACACCGGCCTGAAGGCCAGGCCAGGGAGGCCAGAAACCATGAAAGTCATCGTTGAATTGGATCGGTGCGAGTTGCACGGGGATTGCGTGCTGGCAGCGCCGGAGGTCTTCGATATCGGTGACGATGACGAAGTGGTATCGCTTTTGAATGACGAGCCCGGCGAGGAGTTACGCGCCAAAGTCGAAGAGGCTGTGCGCAACTGTCCCGTCACCGCGATCCGGCTGCAGGACTGAACCTCGTGCGGTCGATCGTGGTCGCGGGTGCTGGCCTGGCCGGCTTCCGTGCCGCTCAGTCGCTCCGCAAGAACGGCTTCACCGGCAAGCTGACGATCATCGGTGATGAGGTGCACCGGCCCTACGATCGACCGCCTTTGTCCAAGCAGCTGCTGTCGGGGATCTACACCCGCGATCAGTGCATGCTGCCCGGTGAGGTCGAGGAGGTGACCTGGCTGCTCGGCCAGCCGATAGCCAGCCTGGACCGCAGCCGCGGGCTGATCACCATGGCCGACGGAACGGAGGTCGGCTATGACGGCCTGGTCATTGCCACCGGACGGCGTGCAAGGCCGTGGCCCGGCCCCGCGCCGGCCGACGGAGTCGTGGTCCTGCGCTCGTTCGACGACGTCGAACGCTTTCAGGGCGCGGTGGTCGATGACTCCAAGTTGGTGATCATCGGTGCCGGTTTCATCGGCTGCGAGGTGGCCGCCACCCTGCGCCAGCGAGGCGTTGACGTCACGATCGTCGACATTTGCGAATACCCGATGCCCGCGATCGGCCCGGAAGTCGGGAAACGCGCTATCGAACTGCACACCGCGCACGGGGTGAAGTTCCGGCTCGGCCAGGGCGTCGCATCGATCGACGGCACCGATCGGGTCACGGGGCTGACCCTCGCCGACGGGGAACGACTCGACGCCGACGTGGTTCTCGTGGCGATCGGCACGGTGGCGAACTCCGAGTGGCTGGCCGGGACCGGCATCGCCCTCGACGGCGGCGCGGTGGTCTGCGATATCTACTGCGGCGCGCTGGACAGCATGGGCGAACCGATCCCCGGTGTCACCGCAGCCGGCGACGTCGCGGCATGGCCACACCGACACGGCACGACACCCGTGTGCATCGAGCACTGGTCCAACGCCAGAGACATGGCCGACTGCGCAGCGGCGAACCTGCTTGCGGAGCCGCCCGAGCGGCGGCCGCTGAATTCGGTACCCGCCTTCTGGTCCGATCAGTACAACGTCAAATTCAAGTCCGCCGGATATCTACGCGCGGCCGACCGCTTCACAGTCGTCTCCGAAGACTGGGACAACACC
>NZ_DATMLH010000013.1:0-3031 GCF_035570115.1 Mycobacterium sp. | reverse complement strand
CGCAGTCCGCGATGTAGCGGACGCGTGTACGGGTCGTCTCCAGTGACAGCGGGTTGGGGATCTGACTCCAGCCATTTCCGAATGGAGTCCGTCTCCTCAAGAGGGGTTTGCACGATGCCGTCACCGACCGCCCAGTCGAGGCGCTCGTACAGGCTCTGACCAGCCTTTGCTTCGTGGGGCGGGCGGGGCTCGAACCCGCGACCAACGGATTATGAGTCCGCGGCTCTAACCAACTGAGCTACCGCCCCTTATATGGCTTACCTACTGAGATGCTGTTATCAGCTATCCAGCTTTAGCTTTATCGGCCCCTTCATACCGCAGCGCTTTCGATTGCCTTGCCCAAGGTATCGGCTACTCCCGTCAGGTCGTCATCGAGAAGATGCCCGTACAGGTCCAGCCTCATCGCCGCCGTGGCGTGGCCCAGCATCCGTCGCACGACCTTCACGTTAGCGCCCGCCGATATCGCCAATGACGCGGTGGTGTGGCGCAGCCCGTGGGGCACCAGCCCCTCTATCCCGATCTGGGCGCAGGCCCGGTCGAACGCGCGCCGGTATTCCTCGATGGGGAGGAGTCCGCCGCGGTGGCAGGGAAACACCAAGGCGTTGGGTTCGTCAGGTAACTCGTTCTTGAGCGGGGCCACGAAGGTCGAGCTGTACCGATGCCTCGACGGCTGGACGCCGGAGGCACGACCCTTCGCCACCAATGATCCGGAGGAATGAAGGGACTGACGACGAGGCCGAGGTCACCGCGCTACCATCGCCCTCTGCCCGTCTCGAAAACGATGAATTCGGTGGTACATTCGCTGCTGTCGTACCCGGTGGTTGTGCGGAGGCTCACGATGGTCAGACGGCGATGGAATGAGTCGGACGAGGCCAAGGCCGGCTACGTCAAGGAACTGTTTTCGGCGCTGGCGAAGCGCTACGACGTGATGACCGATGTGTGGACGCTCGGGCTTCATCGCCTGTGGAAGCGGCAGGCCATGGAGCTTTGCGCCCTCCGGCCCGGCGAACGAGTGCTGGACGTTGCGACCGGAACGGGTGATCTGGCGTTCCTGGAGAAGGCGGCGGTCGGGCCGGAAGGCCAGGTCGTGGGGGTCGACTCCTGCGCGGCGATGCTTGAGGTCGCCCGACGGCGGCAGCGCGGGGCCATCGACTTCCAGGACGGCGATGCCATGGACCTGCGGTTCCCGGATGCGTCGTTCGACGTAGTCACAATCGGCTTCGGGTTGCGCAACGTTGCCGACCGCGGCCAGGCGCTGCGCGAGTTCCGGCGCGTCCTGCGGCCGGGCGGCCGGTTGATGGTGCTCGATTTCAGCACGCCGACCTCGAAGATGCTGAAAGTCGTTCACGACCTGTTCTACTTCGGTCTGATGCCGGTTGTGGGCTGGGCCGTGGCCTGGCATCGCGACGCCCATCATTACACCGCCGATTCGATCCGCACCTGGCTGTCGCGGGACGGGCTGAGCGAGATGATGCTGGAAGCGGGCTTCGCCAATGCCCGCTACATCTCGCTGAGCAGCGGGTTCGCAACGGTCCATCTCGGCCTTTAGCATTCCACTGGGGTTGCCAAAGACACTCGGCTACGTCCGACAGCAGTTCAATAGCTACCGGGCGTCCCTCGCCGCACGCTCGCAGGAATGACACAGATTACGGTTAGCTGAACACTGTCTGACCGTTGGCGTCGAGCAGATACTCCTCGGTACCGCTTTCGACCCGCGGGGCATCGCCGGCCAACGCCACCGCGACCTTGTTACTGGCGTTGCGCATCACGTCGAAGGTCAGCTCGGCGGCCTCGTCGTCGGAGAACTGCGCGCGCACCGCGGCGACGATGCCGCGGTCGATATGGCCCGGCGACCAGATCAGCGCGTCGGCATACCGCAGCGCCGCCTTCTGGCGATCGGTCAGCAGCTCCGACGCCTCGAAGCGCTCGATGTCGCCGTACAGCGTCTCCGACCCGCCGGCATCCAGCGCCGTCGTCTCACGCAGCGACTTGCACAACCGGCAGTTGTGTTGAGCCGCGCCGCGCAGCCGGACCATCTCGGATGTCAGCGCGTCGAGGTCGCGCAGCCGCGCGACTGCGGGCAGAAAGCCGTTGAACACCGCATCGGACGGATCGGTGGTGTGATCCCAGGCGAGCCGACCGTCCGCCCATCCGAGGTACCGCTGGCCCACCCCGAGTGCTTCCAGGCCCGCCCGCACCCGCGGGACGAAGTCGGCGATGTACATCTGCACGACGACGCCAAACGTTTTGTCGCCCAGTGCAGACCACAATCGTGAGCGCTGCTGGTCACCGATCATCGAGACATCGATGCTGAACTGTTCGGCGAAGTCGGCGACGACGGCGTCGGCATCCGATCCCGGGCCGGTCACCGCGACCTCGGCCGGAAGCGGGGGCAGCGACAGCGTCTGGGCGCAGACGCGCCGGATCAGGGCGGCAGCCCGGCCGTCGCCGGGCGACAACGCGACCAGCCGGGTCAGCTCGTCGTCACGCACCCTCGCATTATGTCGCCTGGCTCACCGACGACATGTGAAAGTCGGGAATCCGCAGCGACGGCATCGCCGTCCGGGTCACCCAATCGCCCCACTCCCGCGGCAGCGTCGCCTCGCTGACGCCGGCTTGGGTGGCCCGCCGCAGCAGGTCCAGCGGGCTCTCGTTGAACCGGAAGTTGTTGACCGCCGCCGTCACCTCGCCGTCCTCGACGAGGTAGACACCGTCGCGGGTCAGCCCGGTCAGCAACATCGTCGTGGGCTCGACCTCGCGGATGTACCACAGCGTGGTCAGCAACAGCCCGCGCCCGGTCGCCGCGACCAGGTCCGCCAACTCGGCGCTGCCACCGGTCATCACCACGTTGTCGGCGGCCACGGCGACGGGGGCGTTGAACTCGGCGGCGGCGGCCCGCGGGTAGGCCAGCGCGTTGATCACCCCGTCGCGAATCCAGTCCACCCGCTCGATATCCATCCCGTTGTCGAAAATCGACACGGTCTCCGACGAACTGGCGGTCGCCACGAACGGCGTGCACGCCAAACCGGGC
>NZ_DATMLH010000012.1:0-18203 GCF_035570115.1 Mycobacterium sp. | reverse complement strand
ACAGCGCCCGCCGAGATCGCTCCGAAAAAGGCTGTCACCCATTCCAATCGATTGGGCATCCAGATCGCGACCCGATCGCCCTTGCTGACCCCGAGGGCGGCCAGGCCGCCGGCCACGTCGCGGCACAGCGCGGCAAGCTCGCGGTACGTGGTCCGTCGGGTTCCGTCGACCACTGCGGTCAGCTCACCCCAGTCGGCGGCTGCTCGATCGAGCAGGCCGTCAACTGTCACTGAATCGGTGCGGACGCCCACCGGTGTCATCGCGCTCTCCTCACGTCCGACGGCTCATCAGTGCGCGACCTCGGGAATGGCCCCGGGGTCCATCAGCACGTCGATCACCAGTGGACACGTGCGTACCTGGGCCGCGGCGACCGCGGCGGGCACATCGGCAATCGAGCTGACGGTGACGCCGTCGGCGCCCATTGCCTGGGCAACCGAGGCGAAGGACGGCCAGTCAAACAGCGACAGCGCCGGAGATACCGACTTGTGCACGTATTGGTCGTATTCTGCGCCATAGCTGCCGTCGTTGCAGATGACGACGATCAGTGGCAACGAGGCCCGCACCGCGGAGTGCAGTTCGGCGAGACCGTTCATCATGAAGCCGCCGTCGCCGGTGATGAAGACCGTCGGTTCGGCACCGGCGGCACACGCGGCGCCGATCGCGGCTCCCATCCCCAAACCGACCGCACCGAAGGCGGTGGCGAGCACCTCACTGCGGTAGTCGGGGCCGTAGATGTACTTCAGCGCCTCGCCCAGGAAGCGCCCGCCGTCCCAGACCACCGTCCGCTGGGTGGGTAGCGAGCGATTGAGTTCACTGAGTACCCCGCCAAGGGTGAGCGTGTCGCCAAGGTCGGCATCGAAACGCAGATCTACGTCGCGAATATCCGCGCACACCCTCTGCCGGAAGCCGGTAGGCGGCACCTCGCCGGCGTCCAGCCACTTGATGAAGGTGCGAGCGGTCTGCGCCGCGTCACCGTGGATGGCTACGTTGACGGGCGCATTTGGCCGCTCGACGCGCGCGGCCTCGGCGTCGACGTAGATGACGGTCTTGTCGTCGAACAGCGTCCTGTGGGCGGTCGTCCAGGTGTTCAAGCTGGAGCCGAAGACGATGACACAGTCACTGTCGGTGATCGCTGGGGCGCCGGCATCGGTCGTCAACGTGCCGCAAATGCCGACGCTGCCTTCGGCAGCGGTGTAGAGGTTGCGTGCGCGGAAGGTGGTGGCGATCGGCGCGCCGATCCGTTGGGCAAAGTCCAGCACGGCGTCGCGCTGTTCGGGCGGTGTGGCACCGTGGCCGGCCACCACCAGCGGTCGGCGAGCGGTGGCGATCATGCCAACGGCCTGGTCGAGCAGGTCCTCGGGAGGTGCCGGGACGGGTTCACTGGCACCGACGGCGCGATCGTCGGCATCGACCATCTCCCACGCGAACTCGGTGGGGCAGTTGACGACGACCGGTCGACGCTGTGCGACGGCCTGGGCGATCGCGGCGCGCAGGGCCGGTACCGCTTCAATGGGCTGGCCGACGTGAACATAGCCGGCGCCGGTCGCCTCGACAAACAGCGCCTGGTCGAGGGACTGCTGGTTGTGAGTGTTGCTGGGGGCGGTGTCACCGGTGATCAACACGAGCGGGACGTTATTGCGGACCGTGTCGATCAGAGCCGTTGCGGTGTTGGTGAGTCCGGGGCCTTGGGTCACCGTTGCCACACCCAGACGCCCACTGCGGAGTGCGTATCCCTGAGCCATCATCACTGCGCTGGCTTCGTGGACCGCCGAGATGTATCGACCGCCCTCGGCTTCGACAAATGCGTTGGTGAAGAAGAGATTGGCGTCGCCGATCAGCCCGAACATCGTGTCCACTCCACTTGCGGCGAGGGCGTTGGCCATAGCCTCGTGAACAAACATCACCGCAAAACCCTCCGCGAATATCCGGACTCGTGCCGACGATGCGCCGGAGCGCATCGTGTCGCTGGTAGCCCGTTTCGGGGCGGCTGACAAACCGCGCCAGCGCAACGCGACCACTTATCAACATACATGTTGAAGACAGGTTCAGACCAGTGGGTCTGGACACATTTGCCCACAGACATGACATCACCGGCTACCCGTTTGTCAACACGGTCGTTGACACGCATTCGCTTTGCGGATTACCGTCAGACGGTAAGCGGCGTCGATCGGAGCGCGCGGTTGTTTCCGATCGCCGCCGACGGGTCGGCAGCGTCGCGCCCGGCCCCCGGTAACCGATGACGAGGACGCCCATGGCCAGCACAACCGAAGACCCAGGCACCCCCGGGCTCAGAATATCCGTGAACGGGCGGGTCGCCGAGGTGGTCATCGACCGGCCCCCGGCCAATGCGCTCGCCCGGCGCACGTACCGCGAACTGAAGGTCGTCTTCGACGGCTTTCGCGACCGTGACGACATCTCGGCGGTGATTCTCACCGGGGCCGGGGACCGGGTGTTCTGCGGCGGCCGCGACATCAAGGATCTTCAAGTCGAGCGGTCGCAACCGCCCACCGTCGATGTGGGTGATCCGTTGCGGCTTGCGCGGGAGGCGTTTTGGGCTGTGCGGCACTGCGCGGTGCCGGTCATTTGCGCCGTCAACGGCGCCGCGGTGGGAGCCGGACTGGCGCTGGTCGCCGTCAGCGATATCGCGTTGGCTTCCGCGACTGCGACATTCGCGCTCACCGAGATCGACGTGGGGGTGCTCGGCGCCGCCTCGTTTGCCCAGTGGATGGTCGGTCCGTCCAAGGCGCGGCGGATGTTGTACACCGCCGAGCGCGTGCCGGCATCCGAAGTCCACCGCCGCGGAGGCCTCGAATCTGTTTGTCCCCCAGATGAACTGATGACCCAGGCACGCAGCCTCGCCGAAACGATCGCGACGAAGAACCCCACCGCGATACGCATGGCCAAGGCATCGGTGCTGCGGTCGGACACCCTGCCGCTGGAGGCGGCCTACCAGACCGAGCAGGATTACACCCAACATCTGTCGGCCTATGCCGACTCGGCGCAACTGATCGCAGGCTTCGGCCGGTGAGCACGGCCGCTGCTGATCAAACACCTCAGTTGCGATGAAGGGCTACCGGCGATGAAGGTGATTCCCACCGACGAGCTGCCCTGGAAGACCGTTGCCGCCAATGCACGTGTCGGCCACGTTCAGAACAAATACGTCTCCGAAGGTGAGATCCTTCCCGGCGTTGGCTATGCGGCGGACTGCTACAACTACGTCGGCGGCGAGAACGTGTTCACCGCACCGCGCCACCATCACGATTTCGAGCAGATCCGTATCTCGATGACCGGGGTTCAGGACTTCGGGCTGGGCCAGGTCACCGAGGAGGGCTGGATCGCGTACTTTCCGGCCGGCGCGTTCTACGGGCCAGAGCACATCGACGGTGCGTCGATCTTCCAAATTCAGTGGAGCGACTTCTGGGTGTCGCGCGCCGAGCACGACCGCGCGTACGCGGAGCTGGGGAAGACGGGTGTGTTCGGCGGCGGACAATACACCTGGGTGGACTCAGAGGGTCGCAGCCACTCGAGAGACGCGCTCAATGCGATCTGGGAGCACGTCTTCAACCGCGAGGCGTCGTTTCCCGTTCCCCGCTACCCCCAGCCCATCCTGATGAACCCGGACGCATTCACCTACCTGGACCGCGGCGACGGCCTGGCCACGAAGGTGTTGGGCCGCTTCACCGAGCGTGACCTGACCATCATCAAGATCCGCTGGGATAACCGCGCCGAATTCGTGATGCCCGACAACCGAACCTATTGCATGTTCACAAACGCAGGAACGGTCGAAGTCGCCGAGCACCACTACGGCCCCCACACCGTGGTTTGGTCGGACCACGGCGAAGAGGTGGTGGTGTTCGGCCAGCCGGGCGCCGAGGCGCTGTGCATCGCTTTTCCACCTATCGAATTCGCACCCGACCTCACCGGGCGCGCCAGTGGCCGCTAGCCGGCACCACGGGATCAAGTTCGCCACCACGTACCCCACGATGGACCTGGGCACCGATCCCGACGTGCTCGGTCAGTGGGCCCGCGAGGTAGAGCAAGCCGGCTATGACGAACTATTCATCCCCGAACACGTGGTGGGCGTCAACGTCACCGAGCGTCCCGACTGGCGCCCGCTGAACCCCACGACGCTCGAAAACGACAAGCCGGTCTATGACCACACCTTCCCGTTCTACGAGCCGTTCGTTGCAATGGGCTATCTGGCGGCGGTCACCGACAGGATCGGGCTCACCAGCGGTGTGATGATCGCGCCGCAGCGGCAGACTGCCCTGATGGCCAAGCAGGCCGCCATCGCGGACGTGTTGAGTCGCGGGCGAATCCGGTTGGGCGTCGGGGTCGGGTGGAACGACGCCGAATTCGAGGCCCTGGGAGTGGATTTCACCACCCGCGGTCGACGACTCGACGAGCAACTCATCGTCATGCGCCGGCTGTGGACCGAGGAATCGGTAACGTTCGAAGGTCAATTCGACACCCTGGTGTCTGTCGGCCTCGCGCCCCTGCCGGTCCAGCGACCCATTCCCATCATCGTCGGCGGGGATTCACCCCCCGCGATGGAGCGCGCGGCGGCGCTTGGCGATGGATGGTTCCTCACCCACGCCGCCGCCGAATGTATCGAACGGACACAACGCTTCTGGAATCGCGTCGACGAACTTGGGCACCGCGACGGAATGATGTTGGTGGGTACGGTCTACCAGGGTCACCGACAGCCTGCGGAACTGCTCGAGGACATCGCGCTGTGGGCAGAACTTGGCGCTACCCATCTCAATGTGCGCACGTCTTCCCATCCTGTCCAGTGGGCCGACGGGAAACCGGTCCGAAAGGCCGATGTCGGCGAACACGTCGACGCCCTAAGCGATGTCCGACGCTTGTGGTTGGAATGTACCGAGTAGCTGATAGGTCATGAGCCGTAACCGCACGGGCAGTTGAGATGCATCTTCATCGCTTCGCCTCGTTCCAACGCAATGGCTGCAGTTGATCTGAGGTGGAATTCGGTGGACCCGGAAACGCGATTGTCGTAGGCCGTTTGCCGCACAGAGCTGAAATCAAAGATCCAGAACAAGGCGCTGCGACTTCGAACGTCCGACGCAGATCAGCATCGTTCCTTCTGCATCATGCTCCTCCGGGGTCATCAGAGTTCCCCGATGATCGGGCTCCCCATCAAGCACAACCGATTCACAACTTCCGCAGTAGCCCTCGGTGCACGAGAACGGCATGTCTGGAAGGACGCTTTGCACCACCTCGAGGAGGGTCTTGTCCGGCGCAACCTGGAGGGTGACCCCCGAGCTTCGGAGCTCCACCTCGAAGGCAGCGTCCCCGTCGGTGACAAACCCGGCGCCGTCGGTTGGCGCCACGAAGCGCTCAAAGTGGAGCCGCTCAGACGCCCCGGCCTCCGCACAGGCCGTCAACACCGCATCAAGCAGCGGGGCCGGCCCGCAGCAATAGACCGCGGCCTCCGGCGAGAGGTTCCCGATGATCGCCAGAACGTCCAACAGTCCATCCACATCTTGGGGGACGATGCTGACATTGTCGCCGCCGAGGTCAACGAGTTCATCCACAAACGCCATGTGCTCGCGGCTACGGCCGCCGTAATGGAGATGCCATCGCGCGCCACGAGCCCTCACCTCGTCCACCATCGCCTTGATAGGAGTGATGCCGATCCCGCCTGCGATCAGCACGTACTCGGAAGCATCCACGAGCCTGAAGTGGTCGCGGGGCGTGGAGGAAATGAATTCGGTTCCAACTCCGAGTTCCCGGAAGATCTCCTCCGAGCCTCCGCGACCGTGGGGTTCACGCAACACGACCACGACGTAGGCACTCTTGTCCTCGCGAGCGCCGCAAAGGGAGTACTGACGCGTCCGCCCCGACGGGAGGCGGATGTCCAAGTGAGCGCCCGGCGGCCACTCGGGCAGCAGCTCACCTGAGGCGCTCTCCAACTCCAGCAGGAGCGCGTTCACCGCGATCTCAGCTCGGCGACGCACGCGAAGCGTGATATGGGACTGGTGTGTGTTCTCTGACATCATTCTTCCTTGTCCGCCACCGCTACCCCTCGCGGGTAGCGGCCGGAAGTTCGTCGGGGTTGTGCTTGGAGGCGCGTGCAACGGACAACTGGCGTCGAAGTGCGTCAAGCGTTCGACAACGCTGCAAAGTCCACGCCCGGGACACCCTGACGAACCAACGAGGGCTCCCCGGGCCGGGCGCCCTAGAGGGGCACCACTACGTCGTAACGCACGTAGCGCGCTCCGCCCTCCATCGTCGTTCCAACCTGCTGAACGCCGTCGGGATCCGGTCGCATGCCACTTGCAAGCTGCAGCCGCAGCATCTTGGCCAATAGACCCTGGGCGTCGTTCTCGCCGTGTTCCCAAATCAGAATCGGACGCCCCAAACACATATGTGCGCCCCCGGCGAACGCCATCCCGAAGCCAGGAACCTTGTCGACCAGCGGAACCCGGTAGGGGTTGTACTCATCGGCTGCGTCACCGAACACGGCTACGTCGCGGTTTGCCTTCCCAACCCAGGCCTTGGCCCATTCACCCGCATTGACCTCACGCCCGCTTTCCAGGGCTGTGTCCTCCTTGGCGAGGCGAACGAGGTACGGCCGGGTTACTCGGTGGAGTCGGAGCGACTCAGACATACACCTGTTGAGGAACTCTCGATCCTCCAGGCGTTCCCGGTCCTCCGGGTGCGCATCGAGCCACGGCAGAACATCGTCGAGGCCGTAGACGGCAAACACGACCGGGTTGTTGACCGACGCAGCCAGAAGTTCGGTCATCTCGCGAAAGATTGCGGTGTCGTCAATGTTGTCCAGGTCCTCTTGGACCACGATCATGCTGGTGATCAGGTCGCCCGGGAGTGCATTCTTCTTCTCCGCGTCGTCACCCGCCTCACGCACCAGGTCAACCCGCCGTTGAAAACTCGGCAGATAGATCTCCTGACGAATCTCAGCGACCGCATTGCGCGCTTCCTGCAGCACCCTGTCTCGGTGTTCGCGAGGGACGTAGTCAAGGACAATCCCCATGACAAGGTGGGTCGATACAGCCCGGAAACGCTCGATGTCCTCCTCCGTCTCGACCTGATCGATACCGATCATGCCGGCAATCAAACGCCAGTAGACACGCGCTGCGAAGTCGAAGAGATCGAAGCCGACCACGGTGGCACCGGGTTCCGCCTGCTGTTTGGTCAAGCGAAGGTAGTAGTCGAAGATCTCGTCGAATGCCTTGCCTTCAGCACCCCATGGCATCTTCGGACTGAGCATCCGCGCCATGGCCTTGCGGCGATTCAAGTGTGCGCGTCCGTCCATCGCAATAAGGGTTCCACCCACGAACTCGAGCGAGTCCTCGTAGCTGCCCTCCATGCCGAAGGAACGACTCCGCAGCATCTCTTCAACGTCGCTGTACGTCGTCAGATCGACTCCCGAATCACGGTCAAAGACGATCGGCGGGTGGCCCGCGGGAACGTCCGTTAGCTCGTCCGTCATGTCATTCAACCTCACTCGTGATTCACAGCCGCCCTTGTAGCGGAATCTGTCAGCAAATATTCGAGGCCCGCCAACGCATGCGATTCAACCCAGGCCTTGGACGCCGACGCACAGCCAATGGATCCTCTTTCGAGGATAGGCAACCAGCCTCGATTCTGTCAACGATTATGTTGACAGAATCCGGATCGAGGTGTCGGATGAGGGTGTGTATGGCGATCGCGTGATGGCGATGTCGCCCCTTCGGTTCGTCGAGACCACCGCTCTTCACCTGGGCTACGAGCTCGGCGATCCCCAGCATGCCGATATTGCCGAGCGAATCGTGGCTCTCCCGTCGATATCAGTTCCAGCGATAACCCCCGCCGGGGTAAGCAAGGGGCGGCGCCTAGGTCGGTCGAGCAGGCATCCGATGGTCGCTTCACCGAGCCGCGGTGGCGCGGCCCGAATTCAGTTGGGGTCGGCAGGTTTACGACTGACACCGCGACTGTGTGGCACTGACGTTCTTGCTCGTCAAGGTGCCGGTCGACCTCATTCGGATAGTCGTAGCGCGCCGTTAGCGCTCCGCCTCCTCGGCGGTGGGTTTCCCTTCCGACGAATTCGGCGATCGCCTGGGTAGGGACGTCCGGGGCGGGGAATGTCAACGCATGTGTTGACGTAGCTTATTGGCGGGTCTTACGCTCGCTTTCGTGACCGGTCGGTGTGCGCCAGGGAATTTGGCGACGCGGTCCGTCGGCCGCGGGCGGATGCGGGTCGTGTGGTAACGCGGATCGTGACTGGTCACTCGAAGTGCACCGGCAAATGCGTCGTGTGCCGATGCCGATCCGAGTGTCTCGACTCGGGTGGCTTCGGAGACGACAAAGCGAGGGAAGCTCAATGACAGATCTGCACGGCAAGGTCGCGGTGGTGACCGGTTCGGCGCGTGGGATCGGCAAGGCAATCGCTCTCCGGTATGCCTCCTGCGGGGCGCACATCGTAGTGAACTACTGCGGAGATGCGACGGACGCAGACGAGACACTTCAGGAGATCCGCGACCTCGGAGCCGACACGATCGCGGTCCAGGCGGACGTATCCAGTGTGAGTGACCTCGATCGGTTGTTTGCCGAAGCCCTTGCCCGGTTCGGGAAGGTCGACATCGTGGTCGCAAACGCGGGCGTCGAAATCATGGGCCAGCCGATGCTGGATGCCAGCGAAGAAGACTACGACCGGTTGTTCGCGGTCAATGCGAAGGGTGCCTTCTTCACCCTCCAGCTTGCGGGGAAGTACGTGTCCGACAACGGCCGGATCATCTACGTTGGTTCGACCGCGACCGTCGCCGCGTACCCTGGCGTTGCGTTGTATGGGTCGAGCAAGAACGCAGCCCGGTACGCAGCAGCGGTACTTGCCCTCGAGGTCGGGCGCCGGGGTGTCACTGTGAACACCATCCTTCCCACCGCGATCCAGGGTGCCGGTGTCTTCACCCACGTAACCCCCGACGACCCCTTCCTTCAAGAAAACGCGGGCATGCGGCCGATCGGTGCCAGGATGGGACTGCCTGCCGATGTCGCCGATGCTGCTGAGTATCTCGCTGGTGACCTCGCCACCTGGATGAGCGGGCACGAGTTGCACATCACCGGTGGCGCTCCGCAGTAACCCGCCGAGCTGAGTCGAACACCGTCGAATGCAGGCCGCTCGCCACATTCGTCCGCACTCAACGTTCACACCAGGAGAAGTAGACATGAGGGCTGCAGTCGTCAACGGCATCGGCGAAGGATTCGTGATCGAGGACGTTGACATCGCTGAACCCATCGGGCGTGAAGTGCTCGTGAACGTCAAGGCAGCAGGGCTTTGTCACACGGATCTGACGATCGCGAACCACGGGCTGGGATATCAGATGCCGTCCGTGCTTGGCCACGAAGTCGCCGGGGTGGTGACCGCCGTCGGCCCGGACGTCACCCAGGTACGGCTCGGGGACCACGTGATCGGATGTCTCCTCCAATCCTGTGGGATGTGCACCAAGTGCCGTATGGGTAAGCCCTACCAGTGCACTGATCCACACAGCACCGAACGCTCTGGAGGTGGGCGACTGACCAGAGCTGGAGAGCCTCTCTCACAGATATTCGGATTGGGCGGGTTCGCCGAACAAGCCCTGATCCACGAGAACCAGTTGGTCAGCATCCCGAAGTCTGTGCCGTTCCCGCAGGCAGCGCTGATTGGTTGCGGAGTCCTCACCGGGGCAGGGGCGGTGCTAAACACCGCAAACGTGGGCACAGGCGAAACGGTCGTGGTAATCGGTGCGGGCGGTGTCGGCCTGAACGCCGTCAGCGGTGCCGCGATCGCCGCTGCTGGGAAGATCATCGTGATTGACATCGATGATCAGAAGCTGGGGAAGTCCCGCCGCTTCGGGGCCACCCACACCGTCAACTCTGGCGCCACCGATCCCGTCGCCGCAGTCCGGGAGATCACCGGCATCGGTGCCGACCACGTGTTCGACTTCGTCGGAATCCCCAGCGTCTACGAGCAAGCCTTGGCGATGCTCGCAGTCGGAGGGGCACTGTTCCTCGTCGGAACCACAGACCCCCTGACCACCATCCAGGTCCCCATCGTCTCCGCTGTCCTGAATCAAATCCGGGTCCAGGGCGTGAACTTCGGCTCCGCCAACTTCACCCGCGACATCCCGGTCTACTTGGACCTGTATGGACGGGGAAGAATGAACCTCGACGATCTCGTGTCTAGAGAAATCAGCCTGGACGAACTTCCCGCGGCGTACGACATGCTCAACGACCCCACCGTAACCCGGGTAGTGGTGACCACGTTCGAGAAGTAGCCCTTCCGCTCGAACCACCATCACGGTGTTGACAACCCGGCCGGGCAGCGACCTCACCGACGAGATGTGAGCGCGCCCATTCGCGATGAAACAGTAACCAGCTCAAACCCTTTCCCGAGCTGTGGCACACCAGTAGCCCTGCCCGTATCGAACGCGAAGGTGCCGGTGTTAGGCCGTTGAGGTGCGTTCACGACGGTGCCGTGGCTACCGATGGCTTACCGCGATCGCCCAGTAGCGTGTCAACGCTGACGCGGCGGTGATCCTTACCGGGGGCGGGTCGACAGGTTCGGCCGGGTGTCGCGAATGGGTGCTGGTCGCAGCCGCGAAAGCCAGCTGCGTTCGGCGCCCATGCAGCGCAACGTAGTCGGCCGCCGCCGCGACGAGGAGGCGCTTCACGTTCTCCAGGCTGTCTGCGCGAGCGGCGCGAATTGCGGCCTGCGCTTGTCCCGAAACGCCTGCACGCCTTCGCGATGGTCTGCGGAGGTCAGCGCGGAATCCATCAGTGCTGCCGCCTGCTCGTAGGCGTCCTCCAGCGTCAGCAGATCTGCGTCGAGAAGCTGACGCTTGATAATTGCCCAACTCGAGGGCGCCGCCGAGGAGATGAGCAGCTCGGCGTAATCGCGCGCCGCGCGGAGGGCTTCACCGTCGGGTACACAGCGGTTGACCAACCCCATGGCTTGCGCCTCAGCGCCGCGTACAGCGCGCCCAGAGAGCAAGAGATCCAATGCATGGGTCCGTCCGACGAGCCGGGGCAGTAGCCACGAGACCCCGTGCTCGGCCACGAGGCCAAGTGTGGCGAATGACGTTTTCAGAACCGCGCTTTCGTCACAGAACCGCATGTCACACGAGATCGACAAGGCAAAGCCTATCCCGGCGGCGGCACCGTTGAGCGCAGCAATCAGCGGCTTGGGGTACGCGGCGAGCTCACAGAGCCGCCTGCGGACTGATCGGTCCGGACGTGCGTCAGGAACGCTGCCCAGCAACGACATCGAAGCGCCGGCGCAAAAGCCGCGGCCGGCCCCGGTGATGACGACTGTTCGTACGGTCGGATCGGCCGCTGCAGCGTCGAGGGCGGCGAAGAAGGCGGCTTCCAAGTCGTAGGTCCAGGCGTTGAGTTCGGCCGGCCGATTCAGCGTCAGCTGCAGGATCCCGCTGGCGTCATGCTCGACGAGCAGCACGTCGGAGGTGTTCATACCCTGCACGCTAACGACCGCAACATCCAAACTTCAACTATTACGTTGAGCATTCGACAATTTATGCCTGGCAACGGACGGGACGAACCCGCATGCCCGGGTGTGGTTGGAACGGTCGTTCCTTTGTGCCCGCGCCCGCGAACTGCTCCGGCGTCAACATATATGTTGACTAATGGTGTTGGCGCGAATTATGCTTCGCTTGTTCTGGCGGAGCCCAGGCCGTCGCTTGTCATCGACCCGCCTGGCGCGGCGCCCCGCAACAGCGATCCCTGCATTGCGCCCGGGCTTTGCGTACATCGCGGTTAGGGAGGCACGGTGACGGAGCTATCCGAGTCAACCCTCAAACTTCTCGACGAGACACTGGATATCGACGCTCATGAGATGACGCCATCGCACCTGTGGGGCGACGTATTCGGCGAGGCCGCAGGCCGCATCGCCGAACTCGCGGAGCCAGTCCTGAAGAAGACCGGCGCCAACGACTTCTACAACCCCGACGTCTCGGCCGACGACGCGGACATCACCGACGGAAACGTGTGGAACATCAGGGGCACTCGCGCCCCGGGTGCCTTTGACATGAGCCGGCGCCGATCGGTCATGGACGTGATGGGTGTGCAGCGTCAATTCGTGTTCCCGAGCTTTGCGCTGTTCGCCGTGCACCTCTACGTCGGCAACGAGGCGATGCACCGGGACCGTTACGGCTTGACGCTGCCCGAGGAGGAGATCCGTGCGCTCGGCCTCGCGGGTGTCAACGAGTACAACGAGTGGGTCGTTCGCGAATCGGCCAAGGACCCAGAGCGCATTCGCCCTGTCGCATACCTCGACGCTGCTAACTCGCCCGCTGAACTCTACGAGCAGGCCAAGGATCTCATCGATCGCGGAGTGCTGGCAGTCAACCTGCCGGCCGGCCATCCGCCGGGCGGTTGCTCGCCGGCCAGCGAGGATCTCGAGCCGCTCTGGACCCTGTTGGAGGCGCGCAACATCGCGGTGCTGGTGCACGTCGGTGGCGAGTTCGGTTTCCTGAAATCCCCAGTGTGGGGCCGAGCTCCGGCGTTCAAGCCGGGCAAGGTGGAAAGCAACGAATTGGGTTCCGAGCCCTTTTCGTTCGCCACCATCTCTCTGGCGATCTGTAATTACCTGACCGCACTGACAATGGGTGGAGTCTTCGAACGTCACCCTGATCTTCGGTTCGGTGCCATCGAGATCGGCGCCGGCTGGCTCGGTCCATGGGCTGACAACTTGGATATGTGGGCGCGAGACGTGTATGCGGTGCGGATGAAGCCGTTCATCTCGAAGCTGCCCTCGGAATACATCGCAACGAATGTCCGGGTCACCCCGTTCAACAACATCGAGCCGATCGAAAAGTATTTCGAGCGCTACCCGCACTTGGCGACCAGCTACTGCTTCTCCACTGACTACCCTCACATCGAGGGCGGAACCGACATCAAACGCAAGTTCGTCAACCGACTCGCTCCACTGGGTGAGGACATCATGCAGAAGTTCTTCCGCACCAACTCCGAGCTGCTGCTGCCGTCGTTGCCCACGATCACCGGCGAGCCGGTACGCGCGTAGATGATTCGGCTAATTTCGCAGGGGGAGAACCGATTCGGGCGCATGCCACGGCGCATCGCCAGCATCGGTGTGCCCGAGGTGCCGCGGGTGGGCCATGAGTGAAGGCAGCGAGTTGGCCGCAGAATCGCCGGGTTTCGCTGATACGGTGGAGGTCGCCTCTAGTCCGAATATCCTTCGAATCCGGCTGCAGCGGCCGCCCGTCAATGCCCTCACAGTTCAGGTCATCGATCGGTTACGCGCGACGTTCGCTGCGATCCACGATGATCCTCGACCAGTCATGCTCTGCGGTCTGCCCCGAGCGTTCTCCGCGGGATTCGATGTCAAAGCGCCGGCGGACGACCCGCAGGTGGCCAGCGATGCTGCCACCGCATGTCTTGACGCCGTCCGCACCCATCCCGGTCCCACCATCGCGGCGGTGGAAGGCGCCGCCGTGGGCCTGGGTCTGCTGATCGCTGCCTCGGCCGACATCCTCGTCACGTCGCGGTCCGCGTCGTTTCGCATGCCGGAAGTCACCCTCGGGATCGCCAGCGACGTCGATGGCCTGCGCCGGTTCCTGCCCGAGATGTGGGTGCGGCGACTGTGCTTGTCGGGGGAGCCGTTCACCGCGGAGCAGCTGCACCTCGAGGCCAGCGGAGCGATGGTCTGCGAACCGGGAATGTGCGAGGCCACCGCCGAGGCAATTGTCGGGCAACTCGCCGCGCTGCGGCCGCAATTCGTTCGAGATGCGAAGCTACAGCTGAGGCGATGAACATCTGGCGACTGGAGCCGGAGTTCAACACGAGTGTTGACTAATACACCGCGATTCCGTACGGTGACAATCGATGCCAGCCAATGGTTTCGCTGACCGGCGCCCAGTTCGTCGGTAGCGCGGGCCTGCACAGAGGTCGAGGTGTAGATGAGACTGCCGTTGCTGCACGCCGTCGAGTTACCCGCCGGGCTCGGCGATCTCCGCGGCGAGGTGCGCCGGTTCCTGGCCGACGAACACGCCGCTGGCCGCTACACGCCTCGATGCGACTGCTGGCTGGTGGGATTTGACGAACGCTTCACCCTGGCCCTGGGGCAGCGGGGCTGGATTGGCACGACGTTTCCCAAGCAGTACGGGGGCGCTGGCGCCGACCCGCTGACCCGCTTCGTCATCGCAGAAGAACTCCTTGCCGCAGGCGCCCCAGTCGCGGCGCATTGGATCGCCGATCGCCAGTCCGGCCCGTCCATCCTTCGTTTCGGCACCGAGAGGCAACGACACCGCTACTTGCCCGGCATCGCCAGTGGCGAAATGTTTTTCGCCATCGGGATGAGCGAGCCCGATTCCGGTTCGGATCTGGCCAGCGTTCGAACCCGCGCCGAACGAGTAGACGGTGGCTGGGTGGTCAACGGCACCAAGGTGTGGACCAGTCACGCCCACCACGCCCACCACATGCTGACCTTGGTGCGAACCTCGCCGCTGGATCCATCGCGGCGTCACGCCGGGCTAAGCCAGTTCATCATCGATATGGCCAGCCCCGGGGTGTCGTGCCACCCGATCGAGCTGATCAGCGGAGCGCACCACTTCAACGAAGTGGTGCTGAGCGCGGTGTTCGTCAGCGACGATCAGGTCCTGGGCACCGTCGGTGACGGCTGGACGCAGGTCACCCATGAGCTGGCCTATGAGCGTTCCGGGCCCGAACGCATCCTGAGCACCTATCCGCTGCTGGAGGCTGCGCGCGCCGAACTGGCCAAGGATCGGGCCGGCCGACGCCTGTTGGCCCGGCTCAGCGCAGAACTGTGGACGCTGCGCGCCATGTCGATGGCGGTTGCCGTCGAACTGGCCGCTGGTCACACCCCTAATGTCGAGGCGGCCACCGTCAAGGATCTCGGCACTCAATTCGAACGCAACCTTGTCCACGCGGTGGCCGAAGTCCTCGACATCGAACCTGATCCCACGCAGCCGGGCACCTTGCCGTGCATGCTCGCCGAGGCTCTGCAGCAGGCGCCGGGCTTCACCCTGCGCGGCGGCACGAACGAGGTGCTGCGCGGGGTCGTCGCCAAGGCGGTGGTCGCATGAGCACGGAAACGACCGAGCTGCTGCGTGATTCGGTGATCGGAGCATGTGGTGAGCTTCCCGACACTGGTTGGCATCCGCAGGCGTGGACCGCATTGGACGAGATCGGTGTGACCGCGCTGGTGGTGCCCGAAGCCAATGGCGGCGCCGGGGCAACGTACGCCGACGCCGCGGTCGTGCTGCCTGCGCTGGGGTCACTGGCGGCGTCGCTGCCGATCGTGGAGGTCGGGCTGATGGCCGGGTGGCTGATGACACTGGCCGGATCGCAGCTGCCGACTGGTGTGGTGACCGCCACGATGGCCGACGACCTCGACGCACAGCCGTCAGGTGACGGGTGGCTGCTGACGGGGCGGGTACCACGAGTGCCGTGGGCCCGGCACGCCGATCGCGTGGTGATCCTGACGCGACTGGCAGCCGGCTGGTACGCCTTGGATCTGCCGTGTGTCGGACTCGACATCCGGCACGGTGTCAACGTCGCCGGCGAACCACGGGACAGCATCGTCCTCAGTGGCGTGGTTGTCTCCGACCACCAGATGCATCGGCTCGGTGATGCCGACGCACTTGGCGTGGAATTCCGGCGGCGGGGCGCGTTCGGGCGGTCACTGATGATGGCCGGTGCCGCCCAGAGCGTCTACGCGTACACCGCCCGCTATGCCGGTGAGCGGCAACAGTTCGGGCGGGCGCTTGCGGCGATGCCCGCGGTGCAGCAGATGCTGGCGCAGCTGGCCGCGGAAACCAGCGCGATGACCGTGGCGGTCGAGGCGGCCGCGCTGGCCCTCGATCGTGACCCGATGCAGACGTGGCCGCTGGACGCCGCGCGCATCCGGGCCGACGCTGCGGTGCAAACCGTGACGGCGATTGGACACCAAATCCACGGCGCGATCGGGTTCACCCGGGAGCATCCCCTACATCGGCTGACAGCCCGGTTGTGGGCGTGGCGCGAGGAATATCACAACCAATCGGCGTGGGCTGACGTGTTCGGCGAAAATCTCTGTCAGAAAGGCGATCTCACACTATGGCAACAGCTGACCTCGTAGTCGACGATGACCTCATCTACGAGACTCGCGGCGCGGTCGGTCTGATCCGGATCAACCGGCCCGCACAACTTGGCGCGTTCACCTGGCCGATGCTGGACCGCTGGGCGCAGGCGCTCGCCAGCGCGCGAGACGACGATGCGATCCGCGCGGTGGTGCTCACCGGCACCGGTCGCGGCTTTTGCGCCGGCGTCGACCTTGATGCGATGGCGGCGGTCGAACCGACCCCCCTCGCCCGTAAGCGGGTGCTCACCGACCGGGTCCACAAGGTGGTGCGCGCGGTCATCGATCTCGACAAACCGCTCATCTGCGCGGTCAATGGGCTGGCCATCGGGGCCGGAATGGACATGGCGCTAATGTGCGACATCCGGCTGGCGGCGGAATCTGCTCGGTTTTGCGAGGGTTACATCAATGTCGGCCTGGTGCCCGGCGACGGCGGAGCGTATTTCCTCCCGCGCATTGTCGGAGTGGCGCGCGCGCTGGAACTGCTATGGACCGGCGACACCATTTCGGCACACGAGGCATGCGATCTAGGAATCGTCAGCGATGTGTATTCGGACGACGACCTCCTCGACGCGGCACTTGGGCTTGCCAACCGCATCGCGGCGAGGTCACCGATCGCGGTGTCGATGATCAAACGCGCGGTGTATCAGTCGCAGACCATCGACCTGCGAACCAGTCTGGACCTGATCTCGTCGCACATGGGCATCCTGCAATCAACCTCCGATTGGGCGGAGGCGAGGCAAGCGTTTCGGGAACGACGGGATGCCGTCTTCATCGGCGAGTAGGCCTTGGTGTCTGGCCGTGTTCACGAGCCGATGCGGGTAATGCGCCTGCGCAGCAAGAACTATCAGCCTTGGTATGTCACGGGTCGGCTGATATCCCATTGAGAATGGTGTCAGCCATCGCGTTGGCAACGCCTACGCCGTCGAGTTCTCCTTCGGGCTGAAACCAACGTGACGTCCAGTTCAACATGCCGACCACCTGCTTGATGACGATCTTGACGGGAGTATCTACCGAGAACACCCCGGTGCCGATTCCATCGTGCAGTATCCCGTCGAGCAAGGCCTCGAATCGACGGCCCGATTCCACGGTGGCCTCGTATAACTCGGGCCCTAGCACCTCGGCTGACCCGCTGGCCTGAAAGAAGATATAGAGCTGGGGGTAGTGCTTTTCAAATGCCTGCATCACCGCCGACATTGCTTCGCGCAGGCGCACCTCGGGCGGGCTTGTACTGGCAGCGACGGTGTCGACTCCTTCGAAGTACTCGGTCAGCCCATCGAAGATGAGGTCCCGGTAGATCGCGTACTTGTCCTCGAAGTAGTAGTACATGGTGGCCCGGTCGACCTTGGCGTGTTTGGCAATGAGACCAATCGTGGTCTTGCTCACGCCGTGACGGTGCAAAACTTGGCTGCTGGCGCGCAGAATCTCAGCGCGCTTCGCGCTGTACTTATTGCGGTCATTGGCTTGAGCGGACTGTCTCTTCAGCGAAAGTGACGAGGGCCCGCTATCGGGATCACCCATTGCAGCCAGCCGCAAAGAGCGCTACCACAACATTGTTCGTCGTGTAATCAACAGTCCAACAACCCGCATGCACAACCTCGATCATCGCACAAAACGACGACAGATACGGCCAGCCGGGACGGTGGAATACGGCGTTTAGGCACGCTGCAACCGAGAGCCCCAGACACTCTGCGGCCTAATTTACCGCGTCAACGTTGGTGTTGACTTTAGTGGACGTCAGTCTCTATCATCGGGTAGTAGCTCGCAACGAACGCGCGTGTGATTCGACTCGAAGTCGGGCGTCCGCAGCGTCGCGGGTACGCGCGCGCTCTGGCAGCTCGCGGGCTCACACGGATGGGCCGTTCCGGCGGGACAGTGGCGACCGGGTCGCAGGCGCAGAAGCGGTTGACCGAGTGCGCGAGGTGCAGACTCACCATCACACAACGAGAGCGGAGAATCCTGATGACGAACGCGGTACCCGAACTCAACCCGTCTACTACGGTGCTGCTGCTCATGGACTTTCAGTACGCCATGGTCGGCGCGATTGGTGACAAGGCTGCGACACCCGTTATCGCAAACGCGGTCGCGGCGC
>NZ_DATMLH010000011.1:0-10820 GCF_035570115.1 Mycobacterium sp. | reverse complement strand
TCGACACATTGGATGTCACCGCAAGACACCGACGAGCAGGATGATGCTGGCCGCGATCGTGGCGGGCGCCAGCGATACGAGCAGGACGTTGACGATGCTCTCCTTGGCGGTAGATGCGACGTGGCCACCCGCCGCGCCCGGTGCAAACTTCGAACCGGCGCCCCAGATCGCTGCGAGTTGAGTTGCCAACCAGTTTGCGTATGTGCCATACGCAAGCAATGCGACCGTGACGACCTGCCAAACGTGAGCCAGAACGAGATGTGGCCACAGTAAACCGACGATGATGAGAAACGGGCCGTTCGTCATGCCTTGCAGGTGACTGGCCAGCCCCATGCGCGGATTCTTCACGGCCGGGATCACCAGGCCCGTAACAAGACCGAGGACGAAGAGGACTAGCCCTAGCGCGAAGAGGAGCGTCTGCATGGTCGGATGCTAGGCGAGCACGCCGCCACCGGCATCAACTCTTGCTCGTAGAAGTTGATCCAAACCGGAACTCGACGACGTCGCCGTCGGCCATCAGGTAGTCCTTGCCCTCCATGCGCACCTTGCCGGCCGCTTTGGCCGCGGCCATCGATCCGGCGGCCACGAGATCGTCGTAGGAGACGATCTCGGCCTTGATAAAGCCCTTTTCGAAGTCGGTGTGGATCACCCCGGCGGCTTTCGGCGCGGTGTCGCCCTGATGGATGGTCCACGCCCGCGACTCCTTGGGCCCGGCCGTCAAGAAGGTTTGCAACTTCAGGGTGTGAAAACCGGCCCGGGCCAACGCATCAAGCCCGCGCTCGGCCTGACCGATCGACTCGAGTAGCTCGGCGGCCGACTCGTCGTCGAGCTCGGTGAGCTCGGCTTCGATCTTGGCGTCCAGGAAAACCGCGTCCGCGGGCGAGACCAGCGCGCGCAGGTCGGCGACCCGGTCAGCATCGGTAAGCACTGCCTCGTCGGCGTTGAACGCGTAGAGGAACGGTTTGGTGGTCAGCAGATTCAATTCCCGCAGCAGCAGGGCATCCGCCCCGGCAGCGAATAGCGTCGTCCCGCCGTCGAGCGTCTTTTGCGCAGCCACAGCGGCCTCGTAGAGCGGTTTGCGGTCCTTGCTGTTGCGGGCTTCTTTCTCCAGCCTCGGCACCGCACGCTCGAGTGTTTGCAGATCGGCCAGGATCAACTCGGTCTCGACGACCTCGATGTCGGATTTGGGATCGACCCGCCCAGCGACGTGCGTCACATCGTCATCGGAGAAAACTCGCACCACCTGGCAGATCGCGTCGCATTCGCGGATATTGGCCAGGAATTTGTTGCCCAGGCCGGCGCCTTCGGAGGCACCCGCGACGAGGCCGGCGATGTCGACGAAGGTCACCGGCGCCGGGACGATGCGATCGGAGTCGAACATTTCCGCCAACGTCGCCAACCGAGGATCGGGCAGCGGCACCACACCCTCGTTCGGCTCGATCGTCGCGAACGGATAGTTGGCGGCCACCACGTTGTTTCTGGTCAGCGCGTTGAACAAGGTCGACTTGCCGACATTCGGCAGACCCACGATCCCAAGGCTCAAGCTCACAGGGACTCAAGTGTAAAGCGTGCTAAGCAAGCGTTACTGGCGGTGCGGCAGTGCGAAATGTGGCACGCCCACCGTCTGCTAACGAGGTCTTTACGAGCCTTTCGGCGCCGAGCCGGTACGGTCGACGTGTGTCAGCACAGCGGACGCGGTCGGCGGTGGCATCGGATCATCGCTCGATAATCCCCAGCATTCCCGGTGCGCCTTGGTGGGCGGCCGTGCTTGTCGCTGTCACCGGCACCGCCGCGGGCTTTGCTTTTGACGCCGGATCGGGCAAGGAGCTGACGACTGTCTTTTCCGCGCTTTATGTGGCGGGCTGCCTGGCTGCGGTGCTGGCGGTGCGCCAGTCCGGTGTCTTCACCGCGGTCATCCAGCCACCGCTGATCTTGTTCTGTGCGGCGCCCGGCGCGTACTGGCTCTTTCACGGAGCCAAGTTCACCGGCCTCAAAGACCTGGTGATCAACTGTGGCTATCCGCTGATCGAACGCTTCCCGCTGATGCTCTTCACCTCGGCCGGCGTGCTGCTGATCGGCATCATCCGCTGGTCGCTGGCGATGGTGATCCACCCGGCCACCACCGAGACGGCCGGAGCCGACGTGGCGAGCAGTGACGCGCAACCCACCGGGCTGACCGGCAGGCTGGCTCCGATTTTCAAGCTGCTCCAGACCCTGCGACGTGAGTCGGCCGATGACGAAACGGTCGACACAGCAGCCAAGCGCAGTTCGCGGCGAACCCACGCCGTCGGACGGTCCGCGAAGCCGGCGAGATCATCCGCGGAGTCGACGCACAGCAGGAGGACGGGCAAGCGTCCGGCAACGGCGCGCTCCCGTCATATCCGGCCTCCGCTGGAGGAACCCGCCGACCCCACACTTGACCGTGCCCCGCGTCGACGCCCGACGCGCACCCGCGAGTTCGGCGGCGCCGAGCCACCCCGCCGCG
Source organism: Mycobacterium sp. (assembly GCF_035570115.1). Classification (GTDB taxonomy): domain Bacteria; phylum Actinomycetota; class Actinomycetes; order Mycobacteriales; family Mycobacteriaceae; genus Mycobacterium. The sequence goes on along the minus strand of NZ_DATMLH010000011.1, from coordinate 8,335 downwards.
CCAGGACGCCCCGCGATCCGGACCTGCGTGGTCGGCCGGCCCGCGAGGTCCGCCGCGACCCGCACGGTCACCAGGGTCAGCCGCCGACCCGTCGTAGCAGCCGATTCGACCCCTACGAGCCCTACGAGCCCATCGAGCCCTACGAACCCATCGCACCGGAGCCACGCCGCAGGCCCGCGCCGAACGGGGCATCCGGCACCACCGCCACACATCACCCGATCTCGCAGGTCCGGTATCGCGGCTCAACCAGGGCTGACGAGCCACGCAACGAGCCCAGGCCCCGGCGATTGCGCGAGCCCGCAGCCGATACCTGGGACTATGACGTTTAGGGCCGTCTAGGGAGCTTTCCGGGCTGGGCGAATCTCCCGCGGCAGCGCGAACACCAGAGTCTCGTTGGCCGTCGTCACGGGGTGCACCACGTCGTAGCCGTATTCGGCCAGTCGCTCCAGCACGCCACGCACCAACACCTCGGGCACCGACGCCCCAGAGGTGACCCCGATCGTGGTGACACCGTCGAGCCACTCCGGGTCGATATCGTCGGCGTAATCGACCAGATGCGCGGCCGCCGATCCGGCGCCCAGAGCGACCTCGACCAGCCGCACCGAGTTCGACGAATTGCGTGACCCGACGACGATCACCAGCTCGCACTCCGGCGCCATCGCCTTGACCGCGACCTGCCGATTCTGGGTTGCGTAGCAGATGTCGTCGCTCGGCGGATCCTGCAGTTTCGGGAATCGCGCACGCAGCCGCTGTACGGTCTCCATGGTCTCGTCGACGGACAGCGTGGTCTGCGACAACCAGATGACCTTGTTCTCGTCGCGGACCGTCACCCCGTCGACGGCACCGGGCCCGTCGACCAGCTGCACATGGTCGGGGGCTTCACCGGCGGTTCCGACGACCTCCTCGTGGCCCTCGTGACCAATCAACAGGATGTCGTAGTCGTCGCGGGCGAAGCGCTTGGCCTCGTTGTGCACCTTGGTGACCAACGGGCAGGTGGCGTCGATGACTCGCAGCGAGCGCTCGGCCGCCGACGAGTGCACGGTAGGCGCGACTCCGTGCGCGGAAAACACCACGATGGCGCCCTCGGGGACCTCGTCGGTTTCGTCGACGAAAATCGCCCCCGCCCTGGCCAGGGTGTCGACCACATGCCGGTTGTGCACGATCTCATGGCGGACATAGACCGGCGGGCCGTGTTTTTCCAGCGCACGCTCGACCGTCTCGACGGCGCGGTCGACGCCGGCGCAGTACCCGCGCGGCTCGGCCAACAACACTCGCTTACCGGTCGCCGGCTCGATCGCCGAGCTCGCGGCGCCGGGGATCCCCATGTTGACGGTCGGCGGCATGGCAACCACGTTACTTTCTGCGGACTCCGGCTCGCCAGCTCGCGCGGTCGGCTTGGCGTTCACCGCCGGTTAAGGCAGGCTGGGGCGCATGGCTACTGCACCGTATGGGGTCCGGCTGCTGGTCGGCGCGGCGACATTCGCCGTCGAAGAGACGATCAAGCTACCGAAAACCATCCTGATGTATCCGATGACGCTGGCCAGTCAGGCCGCGCATATCGTGATGCGCTTCCAGCAGAACCTGGCCGAATTGGTAATCAAGGGCGACTCGACGCTAGAGCAGATTTTTCCGCCCAAGGACGAGCAGCCGGACTGGGCGACGTTCGATGAGGACCTGGGCGACGACTATGACGGCGATCCAGAGGCATACGGACCCGGCGTCGACGCGTCCAACAGCGACCGCCGCGCCGAAGGACGGTTCGCGCTGTACACCTCGCCCGACCCATCGGACGAGGACGCGGCGGCCGATCCCCCGACTCGGCCCGTGTCCGCCACTCGCGCGCATAAGCCGGCCGCCAAGTCGGCGGTGCCTGCGCCGCCAGTGGCCGACGAGCTCGATTACGAGACGCTGACGCTGGCCCAGCTGCGGGCCCGATTGCAAACGCTCGACGTGGACGAACTCGAGGCCCTGTTGGCCTACGAGGAGGCCACCAAGGCGCGTGCACCGTTCCAGACGCTGCTCGCCAACAGGATCACTCGCGCGACGGCGAGGTGACCCGAGCGGTGCCGGCTCAACCGGCGAATTCGGCTGAGAACCCGTTTCCGGTTCGCGCGGTGGCCATCCGGATCGCGGGCTGGATCGACAAACTGGGCACGGTGTGGGTGGAAGGCCAGTTGGCCCAGATCAATATCCGGCCCGGCGCCAAGACCGTCTTCATGGTGCTGCGTGACCCCGCGGCCGACATGTCACTGACCGTGACCGCGCCACGGGACCTGGTAGACAGCGCGCCGGTCAAGCTCGTCGAAGGCGTCCAGGTCGTGGTCTGTGGCAAGCCGAACTTCTTCACCGGACGCGGCACATTCTCGTTGCGGCTCAGCGAGATACGCGCGGTGGGGATCGGCGAACTGCTGGCCCGTATCGAGCGGCTGCGGCGGCTGCTGGACGCCGAAGGGCTGTTCGACCCGCGACTCAAGCGGCCGCTGCCGTTCCTGCCCGCCACGGTCGGGCTGATCACCGGGCGGGCCAGCGCCGCCGAGCGGGACGTCACGACGGTGGCCGCCGCGCGGTGGCCCGCGGTGCGATTCGCCGTGCGCAACACTGCCGTTCAGGGGCCCAGTGCCGTCGCCCAGATTGTCGAGGCGCTGCGCGAACTGGACACCGACCCGGCCGTCGACGTGATCGTGGTGGCCCGTGGTGGCGGCAGCGTCGAGGACCTGCTGCCGTTCTCCGACGAGACGCTGTGCCGCGCGATCGCAGCCTGCCGCACCCCGGTGGTCAGTGCGGTCGGTCACGAGCCGGACAACCCGTTGTGCGACCTGGTCGCCGACCTGCGCGCGGCCACTCCCACCGATGCCGCCAAGAAGATCGTCCCGGATACGGCCGCAGAGCAACACCTGCTCGACGACCTGCGCCGACGCAGCGCCCAGGCGCTGCGCAATTGGGTGGCCCGCGAACAGCGCATGCTCGCGCAGTTGCGCAGCCGTCCGGTACTGGCCGAGCCCTTGGCGGCACTGACGGTGCGCGCCGAGGAGGTGCACCGCGCCCGGTCTGCGGTCCGCCGGGATATCACCCGCCTGATCGGCGCGGAGACCGAACGCGTCGGCCATTTGTCCGCCCGGCTGGCTACCTTGGGTCCGGCGGCCACCCTGGCCCGCGGCTACGCAGTTGTGCAGACGATTCCGACGGACGGTCCCTCGGCTGTGCTCCGGTCGATCGACGACGCTCCGGCAGGCACCAAGCTGCGGGTGCGCGTTGCCGATGGCGCCGTCGCGGCGACCAGTGAAGGACCACCCGATGGCCGATAAACCGGAGAAGACTACACCTATTAGTCAGCTTGGGTACGAAAAATGCCGGGACGAGCTGATCGAAGTTGTGCGCCTTCTGGAGCAGGGCGGGCTCGACCTTGATGCGTCGCTGACATTGTGGGAAAGAGGTGAGCAGCTGGCAAAACAGTGCGAAGATCACTTAGCTGGAGCACGCAAGCGAGTGACCGATGCATTGACCGCCAGCGAGCCGGAAGATTCTTGAAATCGAAACCGGTTTTGAGGACTAAGTTCGAAACTGGAACACGTTTCAGTTATCCTCGTCGGCATGGCTGAGATTTCTGCAACATCGCCGACCACCCCGCTGGGCAGCATCCTGGTTACCGGCGGCTCGGGGTTCGTTGGTGCCAACCTGGTGACCGCCCTGCTCGATCGTGGTTACCAGGTGCGGTCCTTCGACCGTGCGCCCTCGCGGCTGCCGGCCCAACCGGGGCTGGAGGCGCTCCAGGGCGACATCTGCGACCCCGGCGTGGTCGCGACCGCGGTCGACGGCATCGACACCGTCTTCCACACCGCGGCGCTCATCGAGCTGCTGGGCGGTGCCTCGGTGACCGACGAGTACCGGAAGCGCAGTTTCGCCGTCAACGTCGACGGAACCAAGAACCTGGTGCACGCCGCGCAGGCGGCCGGGGTGAAGCGGTTCGTCTACACGTCGTCGAACAGTGTGGTGATGGGCGGCCAAGCCATCGCCGGCGGCGACGAGACGTTGCCCTACACCGACCGGTTTAATGACCTCTACACCGAGACGAAAGTGGTCGCCGAACGATTTGTGCTGTCGCAGAATGGGATTGATGGCCTGCTGACGTGCGCGGTACGGCCAAGCGGCATCTGGGGCTGTGGCGATCAGACGATGTTCCGCAGGGTGTTCGAAAGCGTGCAGGCCGGCCACGTCAAAATCCTGGTGGGCCGCAAAGCCGCCCGACTGGATAACTCTTACGTGCACAACTTGATTCACGGCTTCATCCTGGCCGCCGAGCACCTGGCGCCGGGTGGCCCCGCGCCCGGCCAGGCGTACTTCATCAACGATGCCGAGCCAGTGAACATGTTCGAGTTCGCCCGACCAGTCGTCGCGGCCTGCGGACATCGCCTGCCCCGGTTGCGGATATCCGGCGCCGCGGTGCGCGCGGCGATGTCGGGCTGGCAGCGGCTGCACTTCCGGTTCGGGCTGCCCAAGCCCCCACTGGAACCGCTGGCTATCGAGCGGTTGTATCTGGACAACTACTTCTCGGTAGCCAAGGCCACCCGCGACCTCGGCTATCGACCGTTGTTCACCACCGAGCAGGCGATGGCCGAATGCCTGCCCTACTACACCGAGCTGTTCGACCAGATGAAAGCCGCGGCGCCGCCGCCTAGCCGGCGTTCGAAAGTTGGTGTTCAGGCGGCTGCGGCGACGCCGTAATCATCGCTCGGTGTGGTTGCGCGGCTCGCGCCCTCGCCGCTTCGCGGCTGGGGGTGTACCCCCTTGTCGCGCCGCGGATACTGGACTGCGAACATATTCCGAGTCGGCCCGTTGCGAAATACACCTTTCGCGAGCTACGGGGGCATCCGCGTCGGCGATGAGGAGGAGTGCTGCCGAATGTCCGAGACTGTGCTGGTCACCGGAGCCTTCGGACTGGTCGGGTCCGCGACGGTGCGACAGCTGCGCGCCGACGGCCGCCGTGTTGTCGCCACCGACCTCGACATACCGGCCAACCGGAAAGCCGCCGCGGCCCTGCTGCCACCCTCCGAGGTCCGGTGGGCCGACCTCACCGATCCGCAAGCCGTCACAGCGTTGCTGCATGCGGTCTCGCCCGCGGCGATCATCCACCTTGCCGCGATCATCCCGCCGGTCTGCTACGCGCGGCCGGCGTTGGCCCGCCGCGTCAACGTCGACGCGACCGGATTGTTGATCAACGCCGCGAAAACGCTGCCGTCGCCGCCCCGATTCGTGCAAGCATCCAGCGTCGCCGCCCACGGCGCCCGCAACCCACACCACATCACCGACGTGCTTACCGCGGATACCCCGCTGCGGCCATCCGACATCTACGGCGCCCACAAGGTGGAAGCCGAGCAACTGGTGCGCGGCTCGGAGCTGGACGCGGTGGTGCTGCGGCTGGGCGGTGTGCTCACCGCCGAGCCGCGGTTCGAACTCGACCTGGACACCATTTACTTCGAGGCCTCGCTACCGGTCGACGGGCGCATCCAGACCGTCGAAGTGCGCGACGTGGCCCGCGCCTTCGTCGCCGCCACCACCGCCCCGGTGATCGGCGAGACGTTGCTCATCGGCGGTGACGATTCGCACCGCCACGTCCACGGCGATCTCGCCCCGTCCATGGCTGCCGCGATGGGCTTGGTCGGCGGCATACCTGCCGGACGCAAAGGCGACCCGGATAGCGACGCCGACTGGTTCGCCACCGACTGGATGGACACCGCGCGCTCGGTGGAAGCCCTGGAATTCCAACGGATTTCGTGGCCGCAACTGCTTGCCGAGATGGCCGACCGGATGAGCTGGCGGCGCTACCCGGCGCGGCTGGCGGCTCCGCTGGCCCACGCGCTGCTCAAGCGTCGCTCGCCGTACTACCGCTACCCGGGTCGCTACGCCGACCCGTGGGGTGTGATCGCCGCCAAATGGAATGACCCTCGACCCGATCGGAGCCCGGCATGAGCCGACCAAACGCCCGGAACGCGGTCGTCATCGGCGGGGCCTCCGGCATTGGCCGAGCGGTGGCCCATGCGCTGGCCGCCGACAACTGCCGAGTGACCGTCGCCGACCGCAACACCGACGGCGCACGTGCCGTCGCCGCCGAACTCGGCGACCCACATACCGCCGCGACGGTCGAGGTCACCGACGAGGACTCGGTGCGGGCCCTGTTCGAGCAGGCCGGCACGCTCGAGGTGGTAGTCAACACCGCCGGTTTCAGCGGCGTCGGGCTGATCACCGAACTGCCGGTGGAAGAGTTCCGCTCCGTCGTCGACGTCTGCCTGACCGGCAGTTTCCTGGTGATCAAACATGCCGCGCCGCGGCTGCGCGACGGTGGTGCGCTGGTGTCGATCAGTTCGCTCAACGGGCGGCAGCCCGCCGCCGCGATGAGCGCCTACTGCGCGGCTAAGGCCGGGCTGTCGATGCTGACACAAGTCGCGGCGCTCGAACTCGCGCCGCACGGTATCCGGGTCAACGCCGTCGCCCCCGGATTCGTGCACACTCCGCTCACCGAGCCGGCCACCCAGATTCCGGGCGTGCTCGACGAATACCTGGAGAACACACCGCTGGGCCGCGCCGGTACCCCCGAGGACATCGCCGACGCCGTGGTGTTCCTGTCCAAGGCGCCCTGGCTCACCGGTGAGGTGCTCGACCTCAACGGCGGCGCGCACATGCGGCGGTACCCCGACATCTTGAGTCACGTGATGAAGCTGGCTGCGCCACAATGACATTCACCGAAACCTTCACCGGCAAACACGCGATCGTCACCGGCGGTGGTTCGGGCATCGGCGCGGCGCTGTGCCGGGCTCTGGTGGCCGCGGGCGCCGACGTCGTCTGTACCGATGTCGACGGCGCCGCCGCGGCTCGCACCGCCGAGAGCCTGAACGGTCCCGGCACCGCCACCTCGGACACCCTCGACGTCACCAACGCGACCGCGGTGGCGGCCGCCGTCGATGCCGTCGTCGCCCGCACCGGACGGCTGGACCTGATGTTCAACAACGCCGGAATCGCTTGGGGCGGCGACACCGAACTGCTCACGCTGGACCAATGGAACGCCATCATCGACGTCAACATCCGCGGCGTCGTGCACGGGGTGGCGGCCGCCTACCCGGTAATGCTGCGGCAGGGGCACGGGCACATCATCAACACCGCGTCGATGGCCGGGCTGGCCGCGGCCGGGCAGATCACGAGTTACGTGATGACCAAGCACGCGGTGGTGGGGTTGTCGCTGGCGCTGCGCTCGGAGGCCGTCTCCCGCGGGGTGGGCGTGCTGGCCGTCTGCCCGGGCGCCGTCGAGACGCCGATCCTGGACAAAGGCGCCATCGGCGGCTTTGCCGGCCGCGACTACTACCTGCGCGGCCAGGGCATGAAGGCCGGGTATGACCCTGACCGTCTGGCCCGCGACACGTTGAAGGCGATCAACCGCAACAAGGCGCTGCTGGTCGCGCCGAAGCAGGCCTACGCATCATGGGTGTTCGCCCGGCTGGCGCCAGGTCTGCTGCAGCGTTTCTCGATCCGCTTCATCGCCGACCAGCGCAAACGCCAACACGCGAAAAGCGGTGCGCCCGGCGGCTAGGGTTCACTTCGACGACGACGCGGAGGGCCGGCGATGAATACCGAATTCACCCTCACCCAGAAACGGGCCCTTGCGGTCGTCACGATTGTCAGCCTGCTGTTCGCCGCGTACTTCCTCCGCAATTACTTCGTCCTGATCGTGGTGGCCGCCGTCGGGGCGTATTTGTTTACGCCGCTTTTTAATTGGTTCGGTCGTCGGCTTGGTAGCGGGCTGGCGGCCACCTGCACGCTGCTCTCGGCTCTGGCCGTCGTGATCGTGCCGGTCGGCCTGTCGGTATTGCTGGCGATCGTCCAGATTTCCCGCATGGTCACCCAGGTCGCCGGCTGGGTGCAGCGAACCGGTCTGAGCGGGATCGGCGACAAGAGTCTCCATGTCGTCAATCAACTCTTGGCACGGGTGCCGTTCCTGCACATGACGGTCACCGCAGAGTCGCTCAGAAAAGCGATGGTGACCGTCGCGCAGAAAACGGGTCAGTGGGCCCTGCACTTCCTGCAAGACACGGCCGGCGGTCTCCCCGGCGCGGTCACCGCAGCCATCATCTTCTTGTACGTGTTTGTCGCACTGCTGACCAACCGCGAGAAACTGCTCACCTTGATCCGCCAACTCAATCCGCTCGGCGAAGACGTCACCGATTTGTACCTGCGGAAGATGGGCTCCATGGTGCGGGGAACCGTGAACGGCCAGTTCGTCATCGCACTCTGTCAAGGGGTAGCCGGAGCCGCATCCGTCTATGTCGCCGGATTCCACCACGGATTC
>NZ_DATMLH010000010.1:0-32424 GCF_035570115.1 Mycobacterium sp. | reverse complement strand
TTTTCTGGGGGTGTCGGCGATCGCAACCGCGGGTTGGCTGAGCAAGGGCCAATCCGCCAACGTTGCCAACGTGTCGAGGTGGGCGTTCTTGCTGACCTTCGCCGGCGTGGGGCTGAACGCCAACATTCGTTAACTCGTCCGCACTGGCTGGCGGCCCCTGGTGGTGGCGATCATCGGCTTGGTCGTCGTTGCCGCTGTTTCGCTTGGACTGGTGTTGCTCACCTCACGTGGGCTGCACTGGGGTGTCGGGGCAGGCTGAGCATTCCGGCACCTGCGCGCCCTCGAGCGCGACGGCGCGGGCCAGCCGGGCGTAACGCAATTCGAGGTCCTTGAACCGCAAATAGGTGCTCAGCGTGGTGAAGCTGAACGCGATGATCAGCGCGTACAGCATCAGGTCGGTGCCGCGGTCCACCCCGAGCCAGTGCGCCACCACCGTGGTGTCGTTCGGCCGCAGCACGGCGTAGATACCGGCCAGCACGAAAACCAGATAGCCGACTTTGACCCAGGCCTTCGACTGGGCGTTGCGGCGAGACCACAGCAGGTAAACCAGCAACGCGACGATCGAGGTGATCAGCAGACCCTGAATCCAATTCAACGCGGCATCCTTCCTCGCAGGAATCCATCGAAAATGATGTTGACACCGTTCAGCAGCGGTTGGCCCTTGGCTTGGGAGTATTCGGTGTACAGCACCTCGACGGGTTCCTCGGCGACGCGCCAACGGTTTTCGGCGATCAGCATGATGAACTCGGTGGCGTGGCTCATCCCGTTCATGGTGATGTCCAGCCCGTCGGCGACGGCCTTGTTGAACACCCGCAGCCCGTTGTTGGTGTCGGTCAACCCCAGCTTGCGGCCGCGCGGGCTCAGCCTCGCGGCCGTCTGCAGCACAACACGTTTCAGCAGGGGCGGCCTGGAGACACCCTGGCCGAATCGCGTTCCGATGACAATGTCGACATCGCCGGCGCCGAGCCGGTCGATCATCGTGAGGACGTCCTTGACGCGGTGCTGACCGTCGCCGTCGAAGGTGGCGAAGACCTGCGCGCCGGGCTGGCGCCGGGCGTACTCGACGCCGGTCTGGATCGCCGCACCCTGGCCCAGGTTCACCGGGTGGCGCACCAGATGCGCCCCGGCCCGCAGCGCGATGTCGCCGGTGTCGTCGCGGCTGCCGTCGTCCACGCACACGACGTGAGTGAAAATCGAGCGCAGATCGGTGATGACGTCGCCGATGACTCCGGCTTCGTTGAAGGCTGGGACGACGATCCAGACGTTGCGGGTTTCGCTGAGCATTTCGATGTCCACAAGTTACACGCCGGACCACTCAACGCGGCTGATCAGCCGCCCGCGCGCGCCAGCGCGCCCAAATGCACCCCGATACCCACCAGCGGACCGCACAACAACGCGACCACGGTGCGAGTCTCCAGCGGTAGCGGCAACAACAGCAGCAGCGTCGACGCCACCGTCGCCCCAACCCAGCCCAGCGCATAGGCGCGGTGCATTGCGGCGGCCACCGTGGCCGCCCCGGTGAGGGTCAGCATGGCGATCGCCACCGCGGCAGCGGTCAACCAGGCCAACAGCGCGCCGCCCGCGTAGTAGTCGGCGCCGAAGCCGACCCGCAGCAGCCAGGGCCCGACCAGCCCCGCCGCCAGCACGCCGATCGCGCCGATCCCGCCGACCAGCGCCGCCGGCGCGATCAGCGCCCGCAGCCGTTCGGCCCGCTCGTCGACGAAGTGCGCGATCAGATTGCCCTGCATCGCGGTCAGCGGCACCAGCAGCGGCGCGCGAGTCAAGGTGACCGCCAGGATGACCACCCCGCCGTCGGCGCCGAGCTGGTTGGAAGTCGCCTTGAGCAGCACCGGAAACCCCATCACCAAAATCGCGCTGGCTCCGGCCGCGGTGATCGAATGAGCCGCCCCGCGCAGGAATGTCGCGGTGTTGCCCGGCGTCAGCAGCCGGGCCGCGGCCCGGGTCGTCGGCGAGGCCGCGATCATGATCAGCCAGGCCATCGCGCCCGCGACGGTGGCCCACAGAAACCCGACCAGGCCCCAGCCGATCACAAAAGTGGCCACCGCAACCGCCACGCGGATCACCGCGTCGGTGACCATCAGCGCCCCGTATTGCGTCCAGTGGTTGGCCCCGGCCAGCATGCCCAGCAACGTGGCGTGCAAACAGAACCCGGCCAGCCCCACGCTGAGCAGGCCCACCGACAGCCAGGGGGCTTCGACGAAGACCCGGCTGCTCCACAACGGTGAGCTGCCAGCGATCAGCAGAGCGGCGGCGACCCCGACCATGCCGGCCACCCGCAGTGGATGGGTGCGGCGGCCCGGCACCACTTCGGCCCGGTTTTCATGGCCCTCGGCGCGGACTTCTCGGGTGGTTTCCTGCAGCAGGCCGTTGGCGGACCCGGTGACCAGCCCGAACGCTCCCCAAAAGACCGCGAAGACCGAAAACCCCGCCGGAGCCAGGTCGCGGGCGGCGAGGTAGACCACCGCGTAGCCGCACAGGGCGGTCAGCACGGTCGCCGTACCCACCCGGGCCACGCTGCCGCGCGCGATCGGGCTGGCGGAGGCTCCGATGTTAGGGGTCCCGCCGACGTCCGTCACGGTGACGCCACGTCGCAGACCTCGGGCATCACCACGGTTTGAAAATACTCAGTGAAATCCCGGTGCCGCCGTGGGCTGGGATGATTCCGTCCTGCAGACTGACGGCAGAGGGGAGTATTCCTTCGCCGCGGTGTCGTCATCACGTCGCCCACCATCGAGCGACCGTGCCGCGGGCTGTTGCGACTGTGGTCGCGACGGCGGAAGAGACCTCGGGCGTTGTAGTGCACTTCAGCGACCGGAGGCCTCTGTTGTCCGTTCCCGTTCTCGAATGGGTCGTCATTGTGACCGTGACGGTCGCGGTCCTCTTGTTCGACATCGTGATTGTCGCGCGCCACCCCCGCGAACCATCGATGCGTGAATGCACGATCGCGTTGTCGGCGTATGTCGGACTTGCGCTGATCTTCGATGTCTGGGTCTGGGTGTTTCACGGCCACCGGTTCGCGCTGGAATTCCTCGCCGGATGGATCACCGAGTACAGCCTGTCTATCGACAACCTTTTCCTGTTCATCGTCATCATGACGGCGTTCAGAGTGCCCAAGATGTATCAGCAGCAAGCCCTGCTCGTCGGAATCGTGATCGCATTGGTGTTCCGCGGCATCTTCATTGCCCTTGGCGCACTGGCGATTCAGCGTTTCTCATGGGTTTTCTACATCTTCGGCGCGTTTCTGGTCTACACCGCCGTCGGATTGGCTCGCGACCACCACGATGTCGACGCGGAGAATGCGGCCGTTCGGTTCGCTCGGCGTCGTCTGAATACCACCGACCAGTGGCGCGGTCTCAAGCTCTACGTCAAGGACGGCTCCGGCTGGCGCTTGACGCCGATGCTGCTCGTCATCCTGGCTCTCGGTAGTACCGACCTGATCTTTGCCCTCGATTCGATTCCCGCGATTTTCGGGATCACCCGCGAGGCCTTCCTGGTGTTCGCCGCCAACGTATTCGCGTTGATGGGCCTGCGGCAGCTGTACTTCATGCTCGCGAATCTGTTGCAGCGGTTGGTGTATCTGCCCAAAGGCCTTGGCGTCATCTTGATGTTCATCGGGATCAAGCTGATCCTGCAGGCCTTGCGGGAAAACAATCTGCCGTTCATTAACGGCGGCGAGCGTGTCGACGTTCCTGAGGTCCCGACGTTGCTCACCCTCGGGGTCATCCTGGTGACCCTCGCAGTTGCCGCCGCCGCGAGCCTCTACACCACCCGGGCCGCTGGACGGCCCGGATCGTCGCCCGGCTGAACCTCGATTGCCGGGCTTCTCCTCGGGCCGCCGCGCGGCCCGCATCGTCGCCTGGCTGAACCTCGATCAGGCCTCGATGGCGCCGGCGATGCGTCGCTCGATGCTGGTGCGTACGGGGGCTGGCAACACGATCAGCCCGTCGAGTTCCTTGCTCGCCCGCGCATAGGCGTTTTGCCGTTCCTGGGGGGAGGCGGCGTCGTCTTGGGCGAGCCGCAGCAGGTGCTGGGCCCGCGCCAGCCGCTGTTGGTCGTCTTCGGAGAAGTCGCTGCGGCGCCGGCGAATCGCTTCGGTCTCGGCGATGTCGAATGCGCTGACGTACTCGTGCACGGCGTCGCGGTACTCCAGTTGCGCGGTCCGATCGCTGAGCAGGTTCTCGGGCCGTTCCGGGCGCAGCAGGTCGGCCTGCCGCTTCGCCTTGTGGAAAGCGATGGTGAGCGGATTCCTCATGTCGGTCATCAGGGGGAAGTCGAGCAGTTTGGCGATGTCGACCTCATAGTCCAGCCAGCGCGCGTCGGTGCGATCGTGCACGGTGAGGAGTTTGGCGATCTCGCGCCGGTAGCCTTCCTTAATGTCTGGGTTATCTCGCCTTCGCCCGGTTGCTTCCGCGATCGCGATCTTGGCCTGCTGCTTGAGCCGGTACCGTTCGAGCCGCCGCTCGGCTCGCCGTTCGTTGGCCGCGGCGATTGCGCGCACGCTCCCGCCGACGGCGCCCCCCAGCGGGAAGACCAGCCACCAGAAGTTCGCGGCGAAATGAAACAGCGGGCCCACCTTGCCAGGATGCCACTTGCGGCGCTGCCGGCTCGACCCCAGAGCGTGGTAGACCAGCGTCGTGTATTTCGCTGTGCGCGAAGAACCGAAGACGCGTCGTGGTCGCGAGCGGTCGTCGGTGTCAGTGCCCGGAGGTCTTGAACCGCTCCTGTGAGCGCAGCACTTCCGCTTCGGCCTCGGCGCGACCCACCCAATCGGCGGTCTTGACGTACTTGCCCGGCTCCAGCGCCTTGTACTGCGAGAAGAAGTGTTTGATGACGTCCAGCTCGAACTCCGGGACGTCTCCGATGTCCTGGATGTGGTCCCACCGATGATCGCCGGCCGGCACGCACAGCACCTTGTCGTCGCCGCCGTGCTCGTCCGTCATCTGGAACATGGCCACGGGCCGCGCTGTCAGTCCCACGCCCGGGAACAGCGGCTCTGGAAGCAACAACAGGATGTCGAGCGGGTCGCCGTCTTCGCCGAGGGTGTCGTCGATGAAGCCGTAGTCGGTCGGGTAGACCATCGAGGTGTAAAGGTAGCGATCCAAGCGCACCTTTCCCGTGTCGTGGTCTACCTCGTATTTGTTTCGCTGACCTTTGGGGATCTCGATGGTGACGTCGAATTCCACCGTCGCGGCTCCTTCGGCTGGGGTGATCGCTGCCCGTCGGCATTTGTCGAGCGTCAACCCTAGTCCAGGGATTGGGTGCGTAATGCAGCTCCCGCAGACGTCGGTCGGCAGATCTTTCGGCACAATGGGCGCAAAGGAGTCAGGAGAGTCATGCGTCCCACTCAGTGGCGGACGTCTACGCACCTGATCGTGGGAGTGGGCGTGCTGGCGATCGTTGCCGCCGTGGTGGCGGCCACGGCGTTGTTCAGCGCCAGCGGTCGTGGTGCCAGCGGCCCGCAGGTCCCACCCCCACCGCCGGCTGTCACCGCCAAGCCGAGCATCGTCCCGGTGGCGGTGACCGTGCCGGTGCCGACCAAATCCGCCCTGGCCGCGACATTGGCGGCGGTGGTGGCCGATCCCAACCTCGGCAAACTCGGCGGTCGGGTCACCGATGCGATGACCGCCAAAGAACTCTGGCAGCAGCAAGACGACGTGCCGATGCAGCCGGCGTCGACAAACAAAACTCTCACCACCGCCGCCGCGCTGTTGGCGCTGGACCGCGAGGCGCGGGTCACAACTCGAGTCGTGGCCGCCGACCAACCAGGGGCCTCGGGAGTCATCGTGCTGGTCGGGGGTGGCGACCCAACGCTTTCGGGGGCCCCGCCCGGCCAGGACACCTGGTATCACGGTGCGGCGCGCCTCAGCGATCTCGCCGATCAGGTACGGCGCAGTGGCGTGACGCCGACGGCGGTGCAAGTGGACACCTCGCTGTTCAGTGGCCCGACCATGGCGCCCGGCTGGGATCCGGCCGACATCGAGGGCGGCGACATCGCGCCGATCGAATCGGTGATGCTCGACGCCGGACGTATCCAGCCGGCGACCGACGAGTCCCGCCGATCGGTGACCCCGGCCCTGGACGCCGGGCACGCACTGGCCAGCGCGCTCGGTGTTGACCCGCGGCAGGTGACCATCGCGACCCATCCAGCGCCCGTCGGGGCCCGGCAGCTGGCCGCCGTCCAGTCGGCGCCGCTGATCGAGCGACTTAACGAAATGATGAGCGTCTCCGACAACGTGATGGCCGAATGCATCGCCCGCGAGGTGGCGGCGTCCATGCAGCGGTCGCAGAGCTTCGCCGGCGCCGTCGACGCGGTGACCAACCGCTTGAGCCTCGCGCATATCGACACCAGCGGCGCGACATTGCAGGACTCCAGCGGGTTGTCGGTCGAGGACCGGCTTAGCGCCAAGACCCTCGACTCCGTGGTGCAAGGCGCTGCGGGGCCGGATCAGCCGTCGCTGCGGCCGCTGCTGGACCTGTTGCCGATCGCCGGTGGCAGCGGCACGCTGTCCGACAGGTTCCTCGACGCCACGTTCCACGCCGCCGGGCCGGCTGGGTGGTTGCGGGCCAAAACCGGCTCGCTGACGGCCATCAACGCGTTAGCTGGGGTGGTGACCGACCGCGGTGGACGGGTGCTGACCTTCGCGCTGATCTCCAATGACGCCGGTCCGACCGGCCGAACGGCGATCGACGCGGTGGCGAGCACCCTATGGTCGTGTGGATGCGTGACATGACGGCGGCAACGGAGTTGACCGT
The DNA here is from genome assembly GCF_035570115.1 of Mycobacterium sp. GTDB lineage: Bacteria > Actinomycetota > Actinomycetes > Mycobacteriales > Mycobacteriaceae > Mycobacterium. Next base: position 25,650 of record NZ_DATMLH010000010.1, on the reverse strand, counting down.
CGGCCGCACCGTCGACTGGGGATTCGCGGCGACGGTCGGCCAGTGGCTGGCCCGTCCCGGTCCGCCGTCCACCGAGTACACCCGTCGCCAGGCGGTCGACAACCTGGCTGCCGCCGCCAAGGCTGCCGAACCTCCGGTGCGCGACGTCACCGGTCTGCACACCAACGGCGTGGTTCCCGAGGCCCGCATCGTCGACCGGCCGGGGTGGATCCGGGCAGCCGCTGAGTCGATGCGGGTGATGACCGGCGGAACCGATAAGCCGCGAGGGGTTATCTCGGGACGGGTCACCGGCGCGCAGACCGGTGCCGTGCTGGCGTTCGTGGCGTCCGGCATCCTCGGCCAGTACGACCCATTCGCCGCTTCCAATGACGGCGGTGCCTTGCTGCTGGTGTATCCCAACGTCATTGCGGTCGAACGGCAATTGCGTTTGGAGCCTTCGGATTTCCGGTTGTGGGTGTGCCTGCACGAGGTCACCCATCGGGTGCAGTTCACCGCGAATCCGTGGCTGTCCGGCTACATGTCCAAAGCTCTGGGTGTGTTGACTCAGGAGGGCGGCGAAGACGTGGCCCAGATCGTCAGCAGGCTGGCCGACTTCGTCCGAGGCCGCGGCGAACCGTCGCCGACCGAGCCCGACGCACACGCGAGCGGCGTTCTGGGATTGCTGCGTGCCGTGCAGTCCGAGCCGCAGCGCGAGGCCCTGGATCAGCTGTTGGTGTTGGGCACATTGTTGGAAGGCCACGCCGATCACGTGATGGATGCCGTCGGGCCCGTCGTGGTGCCGTCGGTCGCGACCATCCGGAGCCGTTTCGACGAGCGCCGGCACCGCAAGCAACCGCCGCTGCAACGGCTGCTGCGCGCATTACTGGGCATCGAGGCCAAACTGAGCCAGTACACCCGGGGCAAGGCATTCGTGGACCACGTAGTGGGCCGGGTAGGGATGGAGCGGTTCAACACCGTCTGGACCGGTCCGGACACCCTGCCCCGGCCGCTTGAGATCGAATACCCGCAACGGTGGATCGACAGGGTGCTGTAGCCGACCTCAGCGCGGCTGTGGCGGCGTTCGCTAAGGAATACCTCGCCATCGCCGATCACTGGTGCGTGGCGCTTTCCGGGGGCCCGGACTCGTTGGCGCTCACCGCCGTTGCGGCCGGCCTGCTGCCGACCACCGCGCTGATCGTGAACCATGGTCTGCAAAGCGGCTCGGCAGCGATCGCCGCGACCGCGAAGAGTCAAGCCGAGGAGTTGGGATGCGTTGACGCTCAAGTGCTTTGCGTGCAGGTAAGCGGAGACGGCGGTCCGGAGGCCGCCGCCCGCAATGCCCGCTACCGCGCGCTGGAGGACGCCCGTCAGGATCGTCCGGTGCTGCTGGCCCACACCCTCGACGATCAGGCCGAGACCGTGTTGCTCGGGCTGGGCCGTGGTTCGGGCGCCCGCTCGATCGCCGGAATGCGCCCCTACGACCCGCCCTGGTGCCGGCCGCTGCTGGGTGTGCGGCGCGGCGTGACGCACGCCGCGTGCGCTGAGCTGGGACTGGCCGCGTGGCATGACCCGCACAACACCGACCGCCGCTTCACCCGGACCCGGCTGCGCCATGAGGTGCTGCCGCTGATGGAAGAGGTGCTCGGCGGCGGTGTCGCGGAGGCGCTGGCTCGCACCGCGACCGCGCTGCGCGAGGACACCGAGCTGGTTGATGCCCTGATCGCGCAGGCGATGGCGAATTCCGCGACTGCCGAGGGACTCGACACCCGCGCGTTGGCGACGTTGCCCGACCCCGTGCGTCGCGGTGTCATCCGCAACTGGCTGCGTGCCGGCGGCGCGATCGGGCTGACCGACAAGCAGATCCGCGGCGTGAACAGGCTGATCACCGCCTGGCGTGGCCAGGGCGGAGTGGCAGTCGGGTCCGCGCTGCGCAATCAGCGCCTGGTCGCCGGCCGCAGCGGCGGGCTTTTGACGTTGCGTCCGGAACCGATCGTCGAGGCGACGACGCAGAGCGGGCGGCGGCGAGGGGGCGAGCCGGACAATCAGAGCTAAGTCGACCACCGTTGGTCGTCAGCCCGATGACATGGCACGCTGTGGTCGTGGCAGCGGAATCGCCGGAGCTGTACCCCGGGGACATCAAATCGGTGTTGCTGGGCGAGGAGCAGATCCAGACCCGCATCGCCGAGCTCGGGGCGCAAATCGGCGCGGACTATCGCGAACTGGCGGTGGCCGACGACCGAGACCTGCTGTTGATCACCGTGCTCAAGGGCGCCGTCATGTTCGTCACCGACCTGGCGCGCGCGATCCCGCTGCCGACCCAGTTCGAGTTCATGGCGGTCAGCTCCTACGGATCGTCGACGTCGTCGTCGGGGGTGGTGCGCATCCTCAAAGACCTCGATCGCGATATCAACGACCGGGATGTGCTGATCGTCGAGGACGTGGTTGACTCCGGGCTGACGTTGTCGTGGTTGTTACGCAACCTGGCCACTCGGCATCCGCATTCACTACGGGTATGCACGCTGCTCCGCAAGCCAGATGCGCTGCGCGCCAACGCGGATATCGCTTATGTGGGTTTCGACATCCCCAACGAGTTCGTGGTGGGCTATGGCCTCGACTACGACGAGCGCTACCGCGACCTGCCCTACATCGGAACCCTGGATCCCAGGGTCTATCAAGACTGAGCTCGCCCTACCGGAGTTCCCAGACCGCGGTGACCGAGAAGTTCACCGTCTGCTGGCCGGGCTCCAGCGGAACATTCGACGGCATGGCCCCGCCTCGCGGAGCCGGAGCCAGGATGGGCGGTGCGGCTCCGGATGCCTCCGAGATCGAGATGACCTTGCCGAGCTTCAGCCCGGATAGCTGTGCGTACTGCTCAGCCCGGTCCTTGGCGTCCTGAAAAGCCCGCGCACGTGCGTCCTTCACCAGCTGCGAGTCGTCCGCGATGGAGTAGCTGACCGAATTGATCCGGGTGGCGTCGCGGCCGGTACTCAGGATGATTGCCAGCACGTGCGATGCCGAGTCGGCTGGGTGGATCTTGACTCGGATCGAGTTGTCGGCGCGGTACCCGGTGATGCTGCCGCCGGAACTGTCGTACTGGGGTTGCAGACCGACCTCGGTGGTGCTGATGTCCTTGCGATCGACGCCGGCGCCCGCCAGGGCATTGATGACGGCCTGTTGACGGTCGTTGGTTTGATTCATCGCAGTAGTGGCGTCCGGCGCGGTGAACTCGATACCGACGTCGGCGGTGAGGGTGTCGGGCACGCCTTGGACGTGTCCGGAGCCGATGACCGTCACCTGACGTGTGTTGTCCGCCAACCGTTCTGAGTGGCTGTCGCAGGCGGACGAGACGGCGGCCGCGAGACCGACCGCGAGCGCGATCCGGATTGGCAGGCTGGCGCGTTTCGGGACGGGCATGATTGGCACCCTACGCGCGACGTCTACCCACCCCGGGTGGGGTGGGGTATGGTGAGCGGAAAGCAGAATTGGAGTGAGGTATGAGCGAGGAATTGACGGCGAAGAAGCGGGCGGTGCTGAACCGGCTGAAGACGGTTCGGGGCCACCTCGACGGCATCATTCGGATGGTGGAGTCCGACGCGTACTGCGTGGACGTGATGAAGCAGGTCTCAGCCGTGCAGTCCTCGCTGGAGCGGGCCAATCGGGTGATGCTGCACAACCATCTCGAGACGTGCTTTTCCTCTGCCGTGATCGACGGCCGCGGGCAAGCGGCCATCGACGAGCTGGTCGATGCAATCAAGTTCACCCCGGCGCTGACCGGTCCGCTGGCACAGCTGAGCGGTGCTGTCGTCGGCGAACCGAGTGATGAGCAGCTTGCGACGACAGGCAGCAGCTAGACCTGGCGATCAGGACCGTGACTGTCCCCAGTGTTGTGGCCGGTCGTCGATAGGAAGGGAGCGTTCGAGATGTTGTTGCATGGACTCGTGGCGAAAGCGGCGCCCACGGTGGTGACCGGCGCGGTGGGGGTTGCGGCGTATCAGGCGCTGCGCAAAGGGGTAGCGAAGGTTCCGCTGCGCGCGGCGACCGTCACCGTGACCGCGTGGGGCATGCGCTTTGCCCGCGACGCCGAGCGCAAGGCGCAGCATGGCGCTGAGCAGGCCCGACTGACCGCGGCCGATGTGATCGCCGAAGCGAAAGAGCGCATTGGCGAGGACGTTACGCCCCTGGTGGTGGTGGACTCGGACAACAATGGCGCCCACTGACACGCTCGCCGACACCGATATCGCACTCAAGGTTGTCTCCGACGCGGCGGGGCGAATGCGTGTGCACACCACCGGCTTTGACTTCGACGAGGTTCGGGCTGTAGCGATCGAGGACTCGGTCGCCAAGGTGACTGGCGTGTGCGCCGTGTATGCCTATCCGCGAACGGCATCAGTGGTGATCTTTTACTCGCCGGAGAGTCGCGACACCGATGCTGTCTTGTCGGCGATCGCCGACGCGCGGCACGTTCCGGCGGAGTCGGTGCCTGCGCGTGTTCCGCACTCGGTTGGTGCGCGCAAACCCGCTGTGGTGCAGCAGATCACCGGCGCCATCCGTCGGTTGCTGGGTGGCTCGCCGGATGGCGACGAGGTAACCGGGGCAGCTGGCTGCGGCGGCTGCGCCCCCGCGCCGGTGAGCTCATGCGGGGTGTCGCCGGCCGAGGAGAGCAGGCTTGCGCAGCGGACATGGTTGCGGCGAGTGTGGCTGGCCGTGCCGTTGTCGCTCTTGTCGTTTGGGCTGACGACATTTTTAGCCGCATACCCCTGGGCAAAATGGCTGGCATTCGCCGCGACGATACCGGTGCAATTCGTGTCCGGCTGGCCGGTTCTGAAAGGGGCTGTGCAGCAGGCGCGCGCCGGCAGTGCCAACATGGACACGTTGATCGCGCTGGGCACCATGACCGCCTTCACCTACTCCGTCTTTCAGTTATTCACCGGCGGACCCGTATATTTCGACACCGCCGCACTCATCAGCGCATCGGTCGTATTGGGCCGCTATTTCGAGGCCAGAGCGCAGGGCAAGGCGTCAGAGGCAATCGGCAAGCTGCTGGAGATGGGCGCCAAGGAAGCCTGCCTGCTCGTCGGCGAACAGGAAATTCTCGTCCCCATCGATCAGGTTCAAGTCGGGGATCTGCTACGAGTACGGCCGGGAGAGAAAATCCCCGTCGACGGTGAAGTCGTCGACGGGCGCGCGGCCGTCGATGAGTCGATGCTCACGGGCGAGTCCGTTCCGGTTGGGAAGACCGTCGGCGACCGTGTCGCGGGAGCAACGGTCAACCTCGACGGCCTATTGACCTTGCGCGCCAGCGCCGTTGGGGCCGACACCGCGCTGGCGCAAATCGTGCGCCTGGTTGAGCAGGCACAGGGCCGCAAGGCCCCGGTGCAGCGGATGGTCGACCGGGTGTCGGCGGTGTTCGTGCCCGCCGTGATTGGTGTTGCCGCCACGACGTTTGTCGGGTGGACGCTATTGGCCGCTAACCCGGTGGCTGGCATGACCGCCGCGATTTCGGTGCTGATGATTGCGTGCCCGTGTGCGTTGGGCCTGGCCACCCCGACGGCGATCACCGTCGGCACCGGTCGAGGCGCCGATTTGGGGATCCTGGTCAAGGGCGGTGACGTGCTGGAAGCCTCGAAGAAGATCGACACCGTCGTGTTCGACAAGACCGGCACCCTTACCCGGGCCCACATGCAGCTGACCGACGTCATCGCCGGCAAGCGGCGTCAGCCCGATCCGGTGCTGCGGATCGCAGCGGCAGTGGAGTCGGGCTCCGAGCACCCCATCGGCGCGGCGATCGTCGCCGGTGCGCTCGAACGGGGGTTGAAAATACCGCCCGCCGCAGAGTTCACCAGCGTCGCGGGGCACGGGGTGCAGGCGCAGGTCGATGGGCGATCCGTGCTGGTGGGGCGGCGCAAGCTCGTCGAAGAGCACGAGTTGTCGGTGCCCGACGACCTCGCTCTGGCGGCCCTCGAGTTGGAAGAGCGAGGCCGCACCGCGGTTTTCGTCGGCCGTGACGACCAGGTCGTGGGTGTGCTCGCGGTGGCCGACACGGTCAAGGACGACGCCGTCGACGTGGTCCGCAAACTGCATGACATGGGGCTGCAAGTCGTCATGATCACCGGAGATAACGCCCGCACGGCGGCCGCGATCGCGAAGCAGGTCGGCATCGACCGGGTGCTGGCCGAGGTGTTGCCACAGGACAAAGTGAGCGAGATTCGGCGACTGCAGGGCGAGGGCTGCGTGGTTGCGATGGTTGGTGACGGCGTCAACGACGCGCCCGCCTTGGTGCAAGCCGATCTGGGCATTGCGATTGGCACCGGGACCGATGTCGCCATCGAGGCCTCCGACATCACGCTGATGTCCGGCCGGCTCGACGGTGTGGTCCGTTCGATCCAGCTGTCGAGACAAACCCTGCGGACGATCCACCAGAATCTAGGCTGGGCCTTCGGTTACAACACCGCCGCGATCCCTCTTGCCGCGCTGGGCGTGCTGAACCCGATCGTGGCGGGCGCAACAATGGGACTCTCCTCGGCCAGTGTGGTGACAAACTCGCTGCGGCTGCGGCGCTTCGGGCGCGACGCGTGAAAGCCGCCTGTACTACCGTCGATTTCGACAGGCGGGGAATCGAATGATTCACGACATCGTGCTCCGATGGGTGGTCATCGGACTGTTTGCGCTGACCGCGGTCGAATATGGGGTAGCGGTCATCACCAAACCCCGACCATGGACGTCGGCCGTCAACCATGCACTGCATTTCGTTATGGCCGTTGCGATGGTGGTGATGGCCTGGCCGTGGCGCACACAGCTGCCGACGACGGAACCTGCGGTGTTTTTCCTGCTTGCGGCCGTGACGTTCGCGGCGATGGCCATCTTCGCGGTTCGAACGACGACCCGCCGGGAGCTGTACTTCTACCACGGCTTGATGATGCTGGCGACGGCCTGGATGTACGCCATCATGGACAGCCATCTGATGCCGGCCGGGTCGAGCACGCAGCCGGATATGTCGATGCCGGGCATGGACATGTCTGCGACGAGCATGCCGTCAACCCACGAATCGCCCGTATGGTTCAGTGTCGTTGGCTGGATCGGTGTAGTCGGTTTCGCAGTCGCGGCGGTCTTCTGGACTTACCGATATGTGCTCGATCGGCGCCGCAAGACGGCCCCGCGCCGGTCGCTGGGTGACCTGGGTCAGGCGATGATGGCGGCGGGCATGGCGATCTTCTTCCTCGCCACGCTATTTCGGATCTGAGCCGCCGCCGGTTACGCCCGCTGCCCTTCCGCCGTTCCCGGTCTCGTTGAGTGCGCTGTGCCGGCGGCCCCACACCAAGTAGAAGATCAGCGCCACCGCGACCCAGGCGCTGAACGCAATCCACGTGTACCAGTGCAGGCTGAACAGAATGTAGGCGCACGCCGCGATCGACAAGATCGGTGTAACCGGATAGCCGGGCACCTTGAAACCGCGGGGTAAATCCGGTTGCTGAATGCGCAGCAAAATCACGCCGCCTGACACCACGATGAATGCGGTCAAGGTGCCGATGGAGACTGTTTCGGCCAGCCGGTCCAGCGGCACCAACGCGGCCAGGACTGCCACCACGACGGCAACGATCACGGTATTGCCGACCGGTGCCATCGTGCGCGGGCTGACCTTCGCGAATGTGGCCGGCAGCAGGCCGTCACGTCCCATCGTGAACAGGATGCGTGTCTGGCCGTACAACGTCACGAGGGTGACGGAGAAGATGGATATGACCGCGCCGGCAGACACCAGGGTGCTGCCTGCGGTGTTTCCGGTGATGCGGTCCAAGATCACGGCCAGCACGGCCTCTTCACCCTTGAAGTCTTGCCACGGCTGGCTACCCATCGCGGCAACCGCGACGAGCAAATGGATAGCCGTGACGATCAGCAGGGCGTAGATGATTGCCCGCGGCATGGTGTGTTGTGGATCTTTGACTTCGTCGCCGGCGGTGGATATCGCGTCAAGGCCGATGTAGGCGAAGAAGATTGTCCCGGCGGCCAAGCTGATGCCCGAGACGCCGAACGGTGCCAGGTCACTGAAGCGGTCGGCCTTGAACGCGGTGAACGCGATGGCCGCGAACACCACCAGCACGCTGAGCTTGATCACTACCATCACCGCGTTGGCCTTGGCGGATTGATTGGCACCGCGGATCAACAAGACCGCACACATCGCCACCAAAACGATGGCCGGCAGGTTGATGACACCCGGCACGTCATCCCAGGGCCCCTCCGAAATGACTTGCGGCAGATGGAATCCGAAGATGTTATCCAACAACTTGTTCAGATACTGGCTCCACCCGACGGCCACCGCGGCGGTGGACACGCCGTACTCCAACAGCAGGCATGCTGCGACGCCCATTGCCGCGAGCTCGCCCAGGGTGGCGTAGCAGTACGAGTAGGCCGATCCGGAAACCGGTACCGCCGAGGCCATCTCGGCGTAGCAGACCGCGGCGAGGCCGGCTGCTACGCCGGCGATGATGAACGAGATGACCACTGCCGGGCCGGCTTGCGGCACGGACTGCGAGAGAACGATGAAGATGCCCGCGCCGACCGTCTCGCCGACGCCGAACATGGTCAGCAGGAAGGTTCCAAGGCTGCGTTGCAGCTGATAGGAGGCCCCCTCGGCGACCGGGGCGCCGCTCACGGGCCGGCGCCGCAGCATCTGCCGTCGCAAGCTGAGCGCCGGCGTCGGCATGGTGCCTCCTCCGTGAGCTAGCCAGCCTGGCTCAAGATAACGCACGGATGACCCGGCTGCCCGACAAAAGCACAGGCAAAGCGGCCGGCGGTTACGGGGCGACCAGTATCTTGCAGTGCCGTTGGGGATCGGCGAGATCATCGAACGCCGCGCCGACGTCTTCGAGACCGACATCGCCGGTGATGACCGGGGCGACGTCGATGCCACCCTCGGCGATCGCGCGCAACGAATCGGCGAATTCGTTCGGGCCGTAAGCGAGCACGAACTGGACGTTGATCTCCTTGGCAATGGCGAAGAACGGGTGCACGGTGTCGGGCTGCATGCACACGCCGACGACGACCAGGCGGGTGCCATGCCCGGCTCTGCGCATCACGTCGTCGATGATGCCGGGGACCCCAACCGCCTCGAATACCACAGCGGGAGTGACGGTGTCGAATGGTGAGCCTTGCGCGGGGTCAACCGTCTGATGTGCGCCCATGATGGTGGCGAGCTCGCGCCGCCTCGGCGAAAAGTCTGCTGCCACAATGTTTTCAACTCCGCGGGCTCGTAGATTAGCGATTACCGCGATGCCGATCGGACCACAGCCGAGCACCAGCGCGGCTTCGCCCGGCTGAACACCGGACTTGTTGACGGCGTGCAGCCCGACGGCCATCGGTTCGGTCAGCGCGGCGTGTCGCGGGTCCAGGCCATTGGGAATGGGCAGCAGCAACGGCGCCGAAAGCAGCATCCGCTCGGCGTAGCCGCCGAGTGTGTTGTTGCTGTAGACGATCGGTTCGACGTGTTGGCCCGAGATCAGCACCGGGATCGAGGTCACCAGTGTGCCCGCCGGATGTGTTTCGGTGTCCGGGCCGGCTTCGAGGACCTCCGCGCTGAACTCGTGGCCCATGAAGATGTCGTGGCTCAGGTCGACGTTCGTGCCGCCGCCGAGACTGCCCGCCATTTCACCGGTCAGCGAGAGCACCTCGGCGCCATAGGCGGCGAAATGCAGGTCGGAGCCGCAGATTCCACACGATCGCACGCCGACCAGGACTTGGCCCGAACCGGGCACCGGCTCGGCTACGTCGTCTCGAAAGACCATGCGGCCTTCCCGCAGCACCGCGGCGCGCATCAGCTGTTCTCGCTTTCCATCTTGAGTTCATCGGTGTGCTCGGTGATCGCCTTCACCACCGCTTCGCCGGCGCGGCCGAACAATTGCTCGCGCATACCCTTCGCCCAATCATGTGATGCCCGGGGCGCTTCCAATTGGCCTTTGAAATGCGGCATCACCTTACCGGCGAACAGTTCATAGGAGTGATAGGTCGCCTCCGGCGGCGCCCAGTCGTGGCCGAGCAACAGGAAGGTGCCGAATCCACCCGACTGGTCGAGCAGATCCTGGATGTAGCCGATCGCATCCTCGGGCGTGCCGATGCAACAATTGCCCTGTCTCGCATAGTCTTCCACGAACTCCCGAGGCGACTGCGCGCCCTCGACCAGATTGGCCAGCGGCACGAACCCCGCTGCGCCGAAGTACTTCGCGAAATCCTGCAGGCCGTAGGTGCAGTCGTCGATGGCCTGATCTCGACTGTCAGCCAGATGCAGGATGCCGAGCACCCGCCAGTTTGCCCGGTCGGGTTCGTCGTGGCCGGCTTTGCGGGCTTGGTCGCTCACGACTTGCCAGGTGTTTTCCAGCGCCGCATACCCGCCCGGCACCGACATCGACAGTGACAACAGCGACGTCTCCAACGCTCCGGCGAGCCGCGGCCCGGACGGCGAAATCATTGCCGCCGTGGAGATTTCCGGATAAGGCCAGCTGTAGGGACGGATGTGCAACTGGGCATCGCGGAGCGTGAACCAATCCGAGTGGCGGCTGATCCGCTCGCTAGGTGCGGCCCGGAACAACGCGAGGATCGCCTCCAGCGATTCATGCATCATCCGGCGTTGCTCGACCGGATCGATGCCCATCATGTAGGCGTCCGACGGCAGGGCGCCCGGACCGGCGCCGAACATCACCCGCCCGCGGGTCAAATGATCCAGCAACACCCAGCGGTCGGCCACCATCAGCGGATGGTGGTAGGGCAGCGACACGACACCGGTGCCCAGTCGGATGTGCTTGGTCCGTTCAGCCGCCGCGGCGATGAACACCTCCGGGCAGGCGATCAACTCATAGCCGCCGGAGTGATGCTCACCGAACCACGCCTCGTCGAAACCGAGGCGGTCCAGCGCGACCACTCGCTCCATGTCGTATTCGAGTGCCGTCGTAGGAGATTGGCCGGTCGGGTGAAAGGGGGTGATGAAGACACCGAAGTTCAGCGGGCGGTTCACGACAGCTTCACGCCCGATAGGAAGTCCAGCACCGCCTCGTTGACCTGATCCGGGCACTCCTGTTGCAGCCAGTGCCCGGCACCGTCGATCATCACCTCGCGGTAGGGCCCGGTCACCACCTCGGCGGTACGGTCGCGGCGCATGAAGCCCCCCACCGGATCGGCCGTGCCGGCGATGAACAAGGCCGGCACCGTGATGGTGGCGGCCCGCGGTTCGGCCAAGATCTCCCAGTTGCGGTCCATGTTCCGGTACCAGTTCAGCCCGCCGGTGAAGCCGGTGCGGGTGAACTCGGTGATGTAGTGGTCGAGCTCCGCCTCGCTGATCCAGCCCGGCAGGCCGTCTGCTTCGGGAAGCCGATCGATGAAGCCCTCCGACCCGGGCGCGATCATCCGCATTGCGGCCGCATGGTCATCCGGCGTGCGCAGGCCGGCCATCATGCGCCGGATGGTCTTGGCCGGGTCGGCAGCCAGTTCGGCGTCGGCGACTCCGGGCTCTTGAAAATAGAGCATGTAGAAGAAGTTGTCGCCGAAGATCGCGCGGAACGCCTGCGTCGGCGGGACCTGGGCGCGCGGCACCGGCGGAACGCTCAAACCGACAACGGCGGCCACCCGATCGGGATGCAGTTGCGCCGAGCCCCACGCCACCGGGGCGCCCCAGTCGTGACCGATGAGCGCCGCGCGCTCGGCACCGACGTCGTCGAGCAAGCCGATGACGTCGGCGGACAGTTTGGCGATGGTGTAGTCGGCGACGTCCTCGGGTCGGCTGGAGCCGCCATAGCCGCGCTGATCCGGAGCCAATACGTGGTACCCGGCGGCCGCCAGCACCGGGATCTGGTGGCGCCATGAATAGGCGAGTTCCGGAAAACCGTGAGCCAGCACTACCACTGGTGCGCCGGGCTCACCCGCTTCGACGGTGTGCAACTGCACGCCATTGGTTTCAATCATCCGATCGGTGATGGGTACGCTCTCGGGCACCGTCTCACCAAAGCACACCCTTGGTCCGCCCGAAAGGTGCTCGACAATTGGCCGCACCGGTGCTGCGGATCCTCGGGAACTGCCATTCGTTGTTTTCACGGCAGATCGAAACGGGATGATTTCAGGCTCGAGGTTCGCTGTTCCGCTACTGCGGGCGGCCAGCTCCTGGCATCGGACGAGGCGGCCACCGCGCGGACGCGGCGAGCCGGGCAATCCGGCCGTGAACCTCGTGGTGACCCGCTGCGCCCGGCTGCGCCGGGCTGGCAATCGCCACGGGGCGGTAACCTGGACTATTCCAGCGGCGTGTATCGGGAAGGACCGGGCCGGCGACGGCCGATGATTGATGAACCGGAAAAATGTGATCCGCACCCTTACGGCGATCGCTGTCGTGTTGCTGCTTGGCTGGTCATTCTTTTACTTCAGCGATGACACCCGCGGCTACAAGCCGGTCGACACCTCCGTGGCGATGGCCCAGATCAAGTCCGGCAACGTCAAAAGTGCGCAGATCGACGATCGCGAACAACAGGTGCGCATGACGCTGAAAAGCGCCAACGGCGGCACCGACGGGTCCGACAAAATCATCACCAAGTACCCGACCGGTTACGCGGTTCCCCTGTTCGACGCGCTGACCGCTAAAGATGCCCAGGTCGCCACCGCCGTCAACGAGGGCAACATCCTGGGCTCGCTGCTGATCTACGTGCTGCCGTTGCTGCTCTTGGTCGGTCTGTTCATGATGTTTTCCCGCATGCAGGGCGGTGCCCGGATGGGCTTCGGCTTCGGCAAATCGCGGGCCAAGCAACTGTCCAAAGACATGCCCAAGACCACCTTCGCCGACGTCGCCGGCGCCGACGAGGCGGTCGAAGAGCTCTACGAAATCAAAGACTTCCTGCAGAACCCGTCGCGGTACCAGGCGCTTGGCGCCAAGATTCCCAGGGGCGTGCTGCTGTACGGGCCGCCGGGAACCGGTAAGACGCTGTTGGCCCGTGCCGTCGCGGGCGAGGCCAACGTTCCGTTCTTCACCATCTCCGGGTCGGACTTCGTTGAGATGTTCGTCGGCGTCGGCGCATCCCGGGTCCGTGACCTCTTCGAACAGGCCAAGCAGAACAGCCCGTGCATCATCTTCGTCGACGAGATCGACGCCGTCGGCCGCCAGCGCGGCGCCGGGCTGGGCGGCGGCCACGACGAACGCGAGCAGACGCTGAACCAGTTGCTGGTCGAGATGGACGGTTTCGGTGATCGCACCGGCGTGATCCTGATCGCGGCCACGAACCGGCCCGACATTCTCGACCCGGCCTTGCTTCGACCCGGACGCTTCGATCGCCAGATTCCGGTGTCCAGCCCCGACCTGGCCGGCCGGCGTGCGGTGTTGCGGGTGCACTCCAAGGGCAAGCCGTTCGGCCCCGACGTCGAATTCGACGGGCTCGCCAAGCGGACCGTCGGCATGACCGGCGCCGATCTGGCCAACGTCATCAACGAGGCGGCGCTGTTGACCGCCCGCGAGAACGGCACGGTGATCACGGGTGCCGCCCTGGAGGAGGCGGTGGACCGGGTGGTCGGCGGTCCGCGCCGCAAGAGCCGGATCATCAGCGAGCAGGAGAAGAAGATCACCGCCTACCACGAGGCTGGGCACACGCTGGCGGGCTGGGCGATGCCGGGTCTCGACCCGGTCTACAAGGTGACGATCCTCGCGCGGGGCAGCACCGGCGGCCACGCGCTGGCGGTGCCCGAAGACGACAAGGGCCTGCACACCCGCTCGGAGCTGATCTCCAGGCTGGTGATGGCCCTGGGCGGGCGCGCCGCCGAGGAATTGGTGTTCCACGAGCCCACCACGGGTGCGGTATCAGACATCGAGCAGGCCACCAAAATCGCGCGTGCCATGGTCACCGAATTCGGAATGAGCTCCAAACTCGGCGCGGTCAAGTACGGCACCGAACACGGTGACCCCTTCCTCGGCCGGACCATGGGTAACCAGGCCGACTACTCCCACGAAGTCGCCCGCGACATCGACGATGAGGTCCGCAAGCTCATCGAGACCGCGCACACCGAGGCGTGGGAGATTCTCACCGAATACCGCGACGTGCTGGACATTGTGGCCGGCGAGCTGCTGGAGAAAGAAACCCTGCACCGCGCCGAGTTGAAGACGATCTTCGCCGACGTTGAAAAGCGGCCACGGTTAACCCTTTTCGACGAGTTCGGTGGCCGCATCCCGTCGGACAAGCCGCCGATCAAAACACCTGGCGAGCTGGCGATCGAGCGCGGCGAGCCGTGGCCGAAACCCGCGCCCGAACCGGCCTTCAAGGCGGCCATCGCGGCGGCGAGCCGGGATGCCGCGCAGGCCGAGGCCGATCGAGCGACCAACGGCGCCAACGGTTCTCACGGTGCACCGGGCAGTCCCGGCGATGGCCGGGGAAGTGCGAGCGTGGCCGGCGCTCCGCCGCAGCACACGACGCAACCCGACTACGGTGCACCGGCGGGCTGGCACGCTCCCGGATGGCCGCCGCCGCAACAGCCGCCGGGCTACTGGTACCCGCCGCCATCTTCCCCGCCGCCACCGCCGCAGTGGCCGCCGGCGCCGCACAACTACGCGGGCTCCCAGGGCCAGCCCTATCCGCCGTATCCGCCGTATCCGCCGCCTGGTGCCCCAGCACCGGAGGCTGGCCAGGCCGCTGACCCCACGGCCCCGCCAAGCGGCGGCCCGAGTCCGTCCAACCCGTCGACGCACGGCTGAAACGAACGGGGCACCGATGGCTTCAACAACACAGCCGAATTTCCGAACCGCGACCCTGAGCACCCCGGTCTTCGACCAGGCGCGTGCCGAGGCAGCGATCCGCGAGCTGCTGTACGCGATCGGAGAGGACCCGGATCGGCACGGTCTGCTGGACACCCCGTCCCGCGTCGCACGCAGTTACCGGGAGATGTTCGCCGGCCTGTACACCGATCCCGACGCCGTGCTGGACACCACGTTTGACGAGCAGCACGACGAGCTGGTGATGATCAAGGAGATCCCGCTGTACTCCACCTGCGAACACCATCTGGTGGCGTTCCACGGTGTGGCGCATGTGGGATACATCCCCGGTCATGACGGCCGCGTCACCGGATTGTCGAAGATCGCGCGGCTGGTCGACCTATACGCCAAGCGGCCACAGCTGCAGGAGCGGCTCACGGCCCAGATCGCCGACGCGCTGATGCGGAAACTCGATCCGCGCGGGGTAATCGTCATCATCGAAGCCGAACACCTGTGCATGTCCATGCGCGGTGTCCGCAAGCCCGGAGCTGTCACCACGACGTCGGCAGTGCGTGGACAGTTCAAGACCGACAATGCATCTCGAGCTGAGGCGCTCGAACTGATCTTGCGCAAGTGAGCACGACGCGCGTCCAGGTCATGGGGGTCGTGAACGTCACCGACGACTCGTTCTCGGATGGCGGGCAATACCTGGATCCGGACCGTGCCGTCGAGCAGGGCTTGGCGTTGGCCGCCGACGGCGCGGCGATCATCGACGTCGGGGGAGAGTCGACCCGGCCCGGTGCCGTCCGGATAGATCCGCGGGTCGAGACTGCCCGCGTCATTCCGGTCGTCAAAGGGTTGGCTTCGCAAGGCATTACAGTCAGCATCGACACCATGCACGCTGGTGTGGCGCGGGCGGCGCTGGAAAATGGCGCGCGGATGGTCAACGACGTGTCCGGCGGACGCGCCGATGCGAGTATGGCCGATCTGCTTGTCGAGGCCGGTGTGCCTTGGGTCTTGATGCACTGGCGATCCGTTTCCTCTGACCATCCGCACGAAGTGCCCCAATACCGCGATGTGGTTTCCGAAGTGCGCGCCGAGCTGCTCGCCAGCATCGATGACGCGGTTGCCGCGGGCATCGATCCGGCGAAGCTGATCATCGACCCCGGTCTCGGATTCGCCAAGACCGCCCAACATAATTGGGCGTTGCTGCACGCCTTGCCGAAGCTACTGGCGATCGGTGTCCCGGTTCTGGTCGGGGCGTCACGGAAACGGTTCCTCGGTACCCTATTGGCCGGTCCCGATGGTGTGGTACGGCCACCCGACGGGCGTGAGACGGCAACCGCGGTGCTTTCAGCGTTGGCCGCGCTGCACGGCGCATGGGGGGTACGGGTGCACGACGTGCGGGCCTCGGTCGACGCGCTCAAGGTCGTCGACGCATGGACGCAAGCGGGGGAAGTCGAATCCGATGGCTGACCGAATTGAGTTGCACGGCCTGACGGTTCGCGGCCAGCATGGGGTCTTCGACCATGAGCGCGCCGACGGTCAGGACTTCGTTGTCGATATCACTGTCTGGATCGACCTGGTTGACGCCGCGGCCAACGACGAGCTGGCAGACAGCTACGACTACGGTGTCCTGGCTCAGCGGGCGGCCGCTATCATCGCCGGGCCGGCGCGCAATTTGATCGAAACGGTCGCCGCCGAGATCGCCGAGGATGTGATGAGAGACCAGCGGGTGCACGCCGTCGAGGTGACGGTGCACAAGCCGCAGGCTCCGATTCCCCAGACCTTCGGCGATGTGGCGGTGGTGGTCCGACGGTCGCGACGCGGCGGACGGGGTTCGGTGATTCCCGCCGGAGGGGGGCGCTGATGCGGGTGGTGTTGTCGATCGGATCCAACCTCGGTGACCGGTTGGCCCGGCTGCAGTCGGTGCTCGACCGGCTGGGCGAGGCGGTGCAGGCGGTTTCTCCGGTCTATGAGACGGCGGCCTGGGGCGGCGTCGAGCAGGGCCCGTTCCTCAACGCCGTGCTGATCGCCGGGGACACGACGCTCGACGGACATGGTTGGTTGCGTCGCGCCCAGGAGATGGAGCAGTCGGCGGATCGGGTCCGCGGACAGCGTTGGGGCCCACGCACTCTCGATGTGGACCTGATCAGCTGCTATCAGACGTCGGCGGCCGGGGACACCGAAGTGTTCTCGCTGGAAGACGGTCTGACCCTGCCGCATCCCCTGGCTCACTTGCGAGCCTTCGTGATGATTCCGTGGCTCGCCGTTGACCCGGTGGCGGAGCTGACGGTGGCCGGTGGAAAGCAGCCCGTCGCAAAGCTGCTCGCGCAACTGGATCCCGCCGACCGCGCTAGTGTGCAACTGACCGGGCTGATGCTCGAACAGCGAGGCGAGAGTACGGAATTCGACTCGGTCCCGGAAACCTGATGGGCCCGACCCGGAAACGTGATCTGACGGCCGCGGTGATCGGCACTGCGGTGCTCGGATACCTGCTCGTCGTATTGCTATACCGGTGGTTTCCACCGATCACGGTGTGGACGGGGCTGTCGTTGCTTGCGGTCGGCGTCGCCGAGGCGCTGTGGGGGCGTTATGTCCGGGCCAAGATCAGCGACGGTGAGATCGGCGACGGGCCCGGCTGGCTACATCCGCTCTCGGTGGCCCGCAGCCTGGTCATCGCCAAAGCATCGGCCTGGGTGGGCGCCTTGGCGCTGGGTTGGTGGGTCGGGGTTCTGGTCTACTTGCTGCCGCGGCGGTCGTGGCTGAGGGTGGCCGGCGAAGACACCGCGGGCACGGCGGTGGCGGCGGTCAGCGCGCTGGCTTTGGTGGTTGCTGCGCTGTGGCTGCAACATTGCTGCAAGTCGCCGGCGGATCCGACCGAGCATGGCGACGGCGCCGAAAATTAGCTCGGCTCGGTGACGGTGCGGGCCTCCGCCGACCCAAGTGGGAGGCGGGCGATTAGTTTCGCTCGGTGACCATGCGGCCCGCCGAAGCGGCCCGAGGTGGCGGCACCTCCCGCTTGCGGGGAGAGTTATGGGCAATCAGCCCACGTGAGAATCGCCGGAGCACGCCGACACGCGGAGTGACCTCGGCCCGGTACAGTCGGGCCATGACCGATCTGCCCCGCGGCGCCCGGGTGCGGCGCGGCGGCCGCAGACCGGGTTGGGTACTGCTGACGGCGTTGCTGGTGCTCGCTATCGGCGCCAGTTCTGCGCTGGTTTTCACCAGCCGGGTGGAGCTCCTCAAGCTCGGCGTGATCCTCGCCTTGTGGGCCGCCGTCGTCGCTGCGTTCGTGTCGGTGATCTATCGCCGGCAAAGCGACGTGGATCAGGCCCGGGCGCGGGACCTGAAGCTGGTTTACGACCTGCAGCTAGACCGCGAAATCTCGGCTCGGCGCGAGTACGAGCTCACGGTGGAGTCTCAGCTGCGTCGCGAGCTGGCCAGCGAACTGCGCGCGCACGCCGCAGACGAGGTCTCGGCGCTGCGGGCCGAGTTGGCCGCCCTGCGCACCAATTTGGAGATCTTGTTCGACGCCGAACTCAGCGACCGGCCGGCACTGGAGACCGAACGCAGGTCCGTGCGAGCTTCCAGCGACTGGGATCGCGAGCACGAAAGCGCACGCGAACGAGTCAACCGGGTGACCTCGGTGCGCGCCGAAGAGCCTCCTCGGCGCACGGACGACAGCTCGATCATCGACGTGCCCGAGGAACCGCTGGCGCCACCGCCACCGCCACCGCCACCGCCGCGGCAGCCGGTCGCGGATAGCTACCAGCCTGCGGCCTACGCCTACCAACCCGCTGGGGCTCACGAGGCCTCCGGGGTAAACGGTGCCGCTGAGGTGTATGAGCCTGCAGAGGTGGGCCCGGGTGCGCATCGGGACCGGGGCCAGCGATCCGCTGGGGTACGACAGGATGACCCGATACCACCCCCCGGTTGGGCTCCGCCGGGCGTGTCACCCGCGGGCGGGGCAGAGCGGCAACCCGAGGGCCGTGGCTGGGTCCCACCGGAGCAGGCGTCGGAGAACGGTGGCTGGGCCGTGCCCGCGGCCTCGCCCCCGAGCCCCGCAGAGTGGTACGAGCCGCCGCCGCCACGCCGTTCACACCGGCGGCAGGAGACGCCCCCGCAGCCCGAGCCGCGGTTTGTACCTCCACCCGTCGTACCTCCACCCGCGCCGCCCGAGCCGCCGCCGGAACAACCGCGGCCCGACTGGTCGGCGCCGACAACGCCGCCCCGGCATCAAGAAACGCCCGCGGCCTGGCAGCCGGTGAGTTCCGACGGACAATGGCTCCCCGCCGGAGCACCTGGCAGTAACTGGAATCCCGAATCGGGCGAAAACGCCGGCAGCGTGCCGTGGAAATACGACAACTCCCCGTCCCGCGACCGGACTTCGCACAGTTCTCCCAGCATCAGCGAAGCCGCGCCGGCGTCGCCGGCGCCGGTTGAGCGGCGCGGCCGCCATTCCAGCGCCGTCGAGTCGGCAAGTCAGATCGACGAATCCGAAGCCGATTGGCGCGAGCCAGATCGTCGCGCGCGGGCTCGTCATTCCGCTGAAAGCTCCGCACACCCAGACTCCGGCATCGGCGAACCCGCGACGCCGACGCCGGCAATGTCACCGCCACCGCCACCGCCGCCGATGCCACCCCCGCCCCCGCCGCCAAGCGACAGGGAGCCGGTGATGTCGCCGCCACCGTCAGCGCCCCCACCCGCGGCCCGCCATCGCGGCACCGATCCGTTGGATGCCGACGCTCCGCCATCCGGCGGCCAGTCGGTCGCCGAATTGCTGGCCCGGTTGCAAAACAGCCCGTCCGGAGGCGGCGGACGCCGGCGCCGTGAGGACTGAGGCGAAGACCACAGCGCGATTCGCGTCGTCGCCGGGGTAGAGTCTTAGCGACCGTCCGGTACCCGCACCGCGGGACTGGAACGAAACAAGAGACTTGTGAGGGTCGTCTGCGATGGTGCAGTTCGACGGATTGCGCCCCGCCCGGCTCAAGGTGGGCATCATCTCCGCCGGCCGGGTCGGAACGGCGTTGGGGGTTGCGCTGGAACGCGTCGACCACGTCGTGGTGGCGTGCAGCGCGGTTTCCCAGGCGTCGCGCCACCGTGCCGAACGTTGGTTGCCCGACACCCCGGTGTCGCCGGTACCGGACGTTGCCGGCAACGCCGAGCTGCTGCTGCTGGCCGTGCCCGACACCGAGCTGCCGGCGCTAGTTTCGGGGTTGGCGGCCACCTCGGCGGTGCGGCCGGGCACCATCGTCGCGCACACCTCGGGTGCCAACGGCGTGGCCGTGCTGGCGCCGCTGAGCGGGCAGGACTGCATACCGCTGGCCATTCATCCGGCGATGACGTTCACCGGCTCCGACGAGGACATCGCCCGGCTGCCGGACACCTGCTTCGGGATCACCGCCGCCGACGAGGTCGGGTACGCGATCGCGCAGTCCCTGGTGCTGGAGATCGGCGGCGAGCCGTTCCGGGTCCGCGAGGATGCGCGGACGCTGTATCACGCCGCGTTGGCCCATGCCGGTAACCACATCGTCACGGTGCTCGCCGATGCCCTGGACGCCTTGCGCGCCGCGCTGTCGGGGACCGAACTCCTCGGTCAACAGCTCGTCGACGATCAACCCGGAGGCATCGCCGAACGAATACTGGGGCCGCTGGCCCGCGCGGCGTTGGAGAACACCCTGCGACGAGGGCAGGCGGCGCTGACCGGTCCGGTCGCGCGCGGTGATGCCGGCGCGGTGGCCGGTCACCTGAATGCGCTGGCGGCGGTGAACGCCGAACTGGCCCAGGCCTACCGGGTGAATGCCCTGCGCACCGCGCAACGCGCGCATGCGCCCGACGAGGTCCTTAAGATCCTCGAGGTTTCGGCGCGGTGACCGTCAACAGGCCGCCGAAGTTCAACGCCGGCGAACTCAACGTGTATGCGAGCCCCAGCGATGTCGGCGAGGTCAGCCGTGCGCTGCGCCATACCGGTCGGCGAGTGATGCTGGTACCGACGATGGGGGCGCTGCACGACGGGCACCTCGCCCTCGTCCGTGCCGCCAAACGGGTCCCCGGCTCGGTGGTGGTGGTGTCGATCTTCGTCAACCCGCTGCAATTCGGTGCGGATGAAGATCTCAGCGCCTACCCGCGGATCGTCGAAGACGACCTGGCGTTATTGCGTGGCGAAGGCGTTGAAATAGCTTTCACCCCAAGTGTTTCAGCGATGTACCCCGACGGCCCGCGTACCTCGGTGCATCCGGGTCCGCTGGGATCCGAGCTCGAGGGAGCCGCCCGGCCCACTCATTTCGCCGGCATGCTCACCGTGGTGCTGAAGCTGCTACAGATTGTGCGCCCGGACCGAGTGTTCTTCGGCGAGAAGGACTATCAGCAACTGGTGTTGGTCCGGCAGATGGTCGCCGACCTGAACGTCGATACTCGGGTGATCGGTGTGCCGATCGTGCGCGAATCAGACGGCCTGGCGATGTCGTCGCGCAACCGCTACCTCGATCCCACGCAACGCGAACTGGCGGGCGTGCTGTCGGCGGCGCTGCTTGCCGGGACGCATGCGGCCTCGGGTGGTGCGGATACGGCGCTTGCGGCGGCCCGCGCCGTGCTGTCCGAGATACCCGCGATCGACGTGGATTACCTTCAGGTGCGCGACCCTGAACTCGGGCCGGCCCCGGCACACGGCCCGGGCCGGCTGCTCGTCGCGGCACGGCTCGGGGCTACCAGGCTACTTGACAATGTCGCGATTGAAATCAGCACTACCGTCGGCGCCGACGGGCGAGAGCCAGCGGCTAACGGCAATCAGACTCTCGAATCACACTGGAGGAACTGATGTTACGAACAATGCTCAAGTCGAAGATCCACCGGGCGACCGTCACGCAGGCGGACCTGCACTACGTCGGCTCGGTGACGATCGACGCCGACTTGATGGATGCGGCCGACCTGCTCGAGGGCGAACAGGTGACCATCGTCGACATCGACAACGGTGCCCGGCTTGTCACCTATGCGATCACCGGTCAGCGTGGCAGCGGCGTGATCGGAATCAACGGGGCTGCAGCGCATCTTGTGCATCCCGGTGACTTAGTGATCCTGATCGCCTACGCGACGATGGACGACGCGGAGGCGCGCAGCTACCAGCCGAAGATCGTCTTCGTCGACGCCGACAATCGGGCGATCGACCTCGGGAGCGATCCGGCGTTCGTACCTGCCGATGCGGGCGAGCTGGTCTCGCCGCGATGAAGGGTCGGTAGCGTGCTGCTGGCAATCGATGTCCGCAACACCCACACCGTTGTGGGACTGCTTTCCGGTGCAAAGGAGCACGCGAAGGTAGTGCAGCAGTGGCGGATTCGCACCGAATCCGAAGTCACTGCCGACGAACTGGCGTTGACCATCGATGGTCTGATTGGCGACGATTCCGACCAGCTCACCGGCGCAGCCGCCCTGTCCACGGTCCCATCGGTGCTGCACGAGGTGCGGGTGATGCTCGACCAGTACTGGCCGACGGTGCCGCATGTGTTGATCGAACCCGGCGTCCGCACCGGCATCCCGCTGTTGGTCGACAATCCGAAAGAGGTCGGCGCCGATCGAATCGTCAACTGCCTAGCGGCGTTTCAGAAGTACGCGACGGCCGCCATCGTGATCGATTTCGGCTCATCGATCTGCGTGGACGTGGTGTCCGGTAAAGGTGAATTCCTCGGCGGCGCTATCGCGCCGGGAATACAGGTCTCCTCTGACGCGGCCGCTGCGCGCTCTGCCGCATTGCGGCGCGTCGAGCTGGCCCGGCCGCGCTCGGTGGTCGGCAAGAACACCGTCGAATGCATGCAGGCGGGTGCGGTTTTCGGTTTCGCCGGATTGGTGGATGGTCTGGTCCAACGCATCCGCGACGATGTGGACGGGTTCGGGAGTGACCTGGGGGATCGGGTCACCGTGGTGGCCACCGGCCACACCGCACCCCTGCTGTTGGCCGAACTGCATTCCGTCGATCACTACGACCAGCACCTGACCCTGCACGGTCTGCGGCTGGTCTTCGAACGCAACCGGGACAGCCAGCGCGGACGGCTCAAGACGGCGCGCTAGTCCTGACCGGCGAATTCCCATCGCGGGTATTCACTAAGCTGGCACGTCGTGGACGCCGGCGGTCAAGACCTACCTGAGGACATCCCCGAGCAGTTCCGGATCCGCCGGGACAAGCGGGCTCGGCTGTGGGCGCAGGGGCGCGACCCCTACCCGGTCGAGGTCGGGCGAACCCACACGCTGGCGCAGATCCGTGCCGCTTACCCCGACCTGGCTGCTGATTCGACCACCGGCGATATCGTCGGTGTGGCCGGCCGGGTCGTCTTCGCGCGTAATTCGGGCAAGCTGTGTTTTGCGACACTCCAAGAGGGCGACGGCACCCAACTGCAGGTGATGCTCAGCCTTGCCAGCGTCGGTGAAGAAGCGCTTGATGCGTGGAAGGCCGACGTGGATATCGGCGACATCGTCTGCGTGCACGGCGAGGTGATCAGTTCGCGGCGCGGCGAGCTGTCCGTCCTCGGCGATGCCTGGCAGATGGCGTCCAAGGCGCTGAGACCGCTGCCCGTCGCCCACAAGGAGATGAACGAAGAGTCGCGGGTGCGGCAGCGCTACGTCGACCTGATTGTGCGTCCGGAGGCACGCACGGTCGCCCGGATGCGCATCGCCGTCATTCGCGCGATACGGTCCGCTCTGGAACAGCGCGGCTTTCTCGAAGTCGAGACGCCGATGTTGCAGACATTGGCGGGCGGTGCAGCGGCCCGGCCGTTCGCCACCCACTCCAATGCCCTCGACATCGATCTGTACCTTCGGATCGCACCGGAACTGTTCCTCAAGCGATGCGTCGTTGGTGGGTTCGACAAGGTCTTCGAACTAAATCGGGTGTTCCGAAACGAAGGAGCCGATTCCACGCATTCCCCGGAATTCTCCATGTTGGAGACCTACCAGGCGTATGGAACGTATGACGATTCGGCGGTCGTCACCCGCGAGCTTATTCAACAGGTGGCTGACCAGGCGATCGGTACCCGACAACTGTCGCTGCCCGATGGCAGTGTCTATGACATCGATGGAGAATGGGCGTCGATACAAATGTATCCGTCGCTATCTGAGGCAGTCGGCGAAGAGATCACACCAAACACCACGGTTGAGCGCTTAAGCGGCATCGCCGAGTCGCTCGGTGTGGAGGTGCCGGCGGGCCGGGGGTATGGGCATGGCAAGCTGGTCGAGGAATTGTGGGAACACACCGTCGGCACCAGCTTGACGGCGCCCACCTTTGTTCGGGATTTTCCAGTAGAGACAACGCCTTTGACGCGTCAGCACCGCAGCATCCCGGGTGTTACTGAAAAGTGGGACCTTTATATACGTGGGGTGGAGCTGGCCACCGGATATTCGGAATTGATCGACCCGGTGGTGCAACGTGAGAGGTTCGCTGAACAGGCGCGAGCCGCGGCGGCCGGTGACGATGAGGCGATGATGCTCGACGAAGATTTCCTCGCTGCCTTGGAGTACGCCATGCCGCCGTGCACGGGAACCGGAATGGGTATCGATCGGTTGTTGATGGCCTTGACTGGCCTGTCAATTAGAGAGACAGTATTGTTTCCGATTGTCCGTCCCCATAGCAACTGATCTCATCTATGGTGGTGTGTTGAATACCGCGCCTTCTTATGGCAGATTGATACACACGGGGGCGGTCCAACAACTTGCACAGTAAGTGCTCAGGAAGAAAGTGTGAGGCTCAGCCAATGGCGAAGAAAGTGACCGTCACCCTGGTCGATGATTTCGACGGTGAGGGCGCCGCCGATGAAACCGTCGAATTCGGTCTCGACGGAGTGACCTATGAGATCGACCTTTCGACCAAAAATGCCACGAAACTCCGCCACGATCTGAAGCAGTGGGTCGAGGCCGGCCGCCGCGTCGGCGGTCGTCGACGCGGACGTGCCAGCGCTGGTCGCGGCCGCGGAGCCATCGACCGCGAGCAGAGCGCCGCGATCCGGGAATGGGCCCGTCGCAACGGGCACAACGTGTCGACGCGGGGCCGGATCCCGGCTGACGTCATCGACGCATTCCACGCCGCTACCTGACCCGCCGACCAACACGGCGCCGATACAGCAGAGCCGGACCAGCACCGAAAGCGGGCTGGTCCGGCTTTCGCTGGTGGCGAACTGATCGCCCGCTGGGGCGGGAAACGATTTGCCGTTCTACCGCGTTGCTCCCATTACGGCTCTGACGTAACCGGGTCTACGCCTGTGGCGTAATGGACCACAAGGTAGGAAGCCTGGCGAGCCGCGCATTACAGTGGATGGCAGGTACGCGGTGTCGTCCGCGGTACCGATGGTGAGGGAGAGCAGGTAACCACCGATGTTCGAACGATTTACCGACCGTGCCCGCAGGGTCGTCGTCCTGGCGCAAGAAGAGGCCCGGATGCTCAACCACAACTACATCGGCACTGAGCACATCCTGTTGGGTCTTATTCACGAGGGCGAAGGCGTAGCCGCAAAGTCGCTGGAGTCGCTGGGCATCTCGTTGGAGGGCGTCCGCAGCCAGGTCGAGGAGATCATCGGCCAGGGCCAGCAGGCCCCGTCGGGGCACATCCCGTTCACTCCGCGCGCCAAGAAGGTGCTCGAGCTGAGTCTGCGTGAGGCGCTGCAGCTGGGCCACAACTACATCGGCACCGAGCACATTCTGCTCGGTTTGATCCGTGAGGGCGAAGGCGTTGCCGCCCAGGTGTTGGTGAAGCTGGGCGCCGAGCTGACCCGGGTGCGCCAGCAGGTGATCCAGCTGCTATCCGGCTACCAGGGCAAGGAGACGGCCGAGGCCGGTACCGGCGGCCGCGGTGGCGAGTCCGGCAGCCCCTCCACGTCGTTGGTGCTTGACCAGTTCGGTCGCAACCTGACCGCGGCCGCGATGGAAGGCAAGCTCGACCCCGTCATCGGCCGCGAGAAGGAAATCGAGCGGGTGATGCAGGTTCTTAGCCG
>NZ_DATMLH010000009.1:0-4327 GCF_035570115.1 Mycobacterium sp. | reverse complement strand
GGTTGCCTTGCATGACGTGCACGAGGGTGACGGCGGCCGGGATGAGGATGGGGGACAGGATCATCAGGAAGATGATGAATGGCACCAACATGGCTTTACCTACATTTCTCCGCAAAGGGCTCGGTTGTGATGTGTTGTTGTACTTGCTAATTCGGGATTAGCTGGTGGTCTGGAGTGCTGCGTTGCGTTCGAGATGAAAAGTATCGGCATTAGGTCGGTGCAGCGACGTCGTCAACCAACCAAGTTGCGGCGGATCGTTGTCTTCCGGCGACAAAGCCGCCGCAAAAGGCCTGGATACGCCTATCGGTGTGACCGTGGACCAACCACCTACACCGGTGGTCTCGGACCGACATTGTTCATAATCCCTCTGCGAAGCGCTTAACAGTGTCGCCTGGAACAATCTCTGCGCATCGGCCGCGGACTATCTTTTTGGCATGACAACCAGCGAAAAGACCGTTTTCGAAGGTCCACTGCACCAGCTGGCGCGCAACACGTGGCAGTTGCTGCTCCTGATCGGCCTCCTGGGCGTGGCACTCGGTGTCATCGTGCTGGCCTGGCCGGGTCCCTCACTGGTGGTGGCGGGTGTCCTGTTCGGCATCTACCTGGTGGTATCCGGGGTTGGGTATGTGTTGGCCGCATTCGGCTCGCACGCCGGCGCCGCAATGAGAGTGCTGTCGTTCCTCACCGGCGTGGTGTCGCTGGTGCTGGGGTTCTTCTGCTTCCGCGACAAACTCGAGTCGATCCTGCTTTTGGCTCTATGGATCGGCATCGGCTGGCTGTTCCGCGGGGTGACCCTGCTCGCCGCGGCGCTGTCCTTCGACCACCTGCCCGCACGCGGCTGGCAGGTGCTGTCCGGTGTGCTCATCGTCATCGGCGGTGGGGTGTTGATCATCTCCCCGCTCGATTCGATCGCGATCCTGACCTTGGTCGCCGGCTCCTGGCTGATCGTCATCGGCATCGTGGATGTCATCAGTGCTTTCCAGGTTCGCCACCGGCTAAAGGCATTGACCCCCGGCTAACAGCTGGCCCCGGGTAGCCAAAAGGCACTGCCACGCCGTTGCTCTTGGCGCCCAGACAACAACAACCGCGGCCATCTTCGTCTCGCGTGCACAACCGCCGAGGGCCAGCAGCCACCTATTGTGCCCTGCATGAAAAGCGACATTGTGCCCCAACAGGTCGCTGACGTCGCAGACGCGGTGTACCGGCGAACCGATGAAGTCTCGATCCTGCTTGCGCGTGCAATCGTCCGCGAGGTGCGGCTGTACGGGCCGACCGCGGCGGCGCCTTTCGATGTGGTGGCCGCGGGCTGCGCGGCCACCATGCGAGCGATCTTCGGGGCGATCGCCGCGGGCGGCGATTTCAACGTGACCGCGGCGACCCGGCTGGGGATCGAGCGGGCGCGGGACGGGGTGCCGCTGTCGTCGGTGATGGAGGCTTATCGCGTCGGCTTTCGGCGGGTGTGGGAGGCCGTAGCCGCCGAGGCGGCGACCCGGCCCGGAATGAACGGCGATGCGCTGCGGACGCTGACCGCCAAATTACTGACCGCGCAGGACCTGTTCACCAACGCAATGGCCGCTGGATACCGGCAGGAGCAGACCCGCCGGGTCGTGGACGACGAAAGTCAGCGGTTCCTGCTCATCGACGCGTTGATCCAGGGCCGGCTATTCGAGCGGTGCAGCGTCTGGGAGGCGGCCGATTATCTTCGGCTGCCGACTACCGGTCCGTTCGTGGTGATCGCCGCGGATATCGCCCGGTCCGGGGTGGACGCCTTGCCGGATGTCGAGGCAAAGCTCCGCAGCCTGGATGTGTCCTCCGCGTGGCAGGGGCTGCCCGACGTCCAAGTCGGAATCGTGCACGTCAACACCGACCGCCATCTGGCTGCGGTGCTGGCGCTGGTTTCGCGGCTGGCCATCGACCGGGTCGGCGTCAGTGCGCGTTTTGACGATCTGCGCGACACTGCGCGCGGGCTACGTCAGGCCCGGGTAACCCTGCGGGGCCGGCCCGACCCGGGCTCGCCGGTGTCGGTGTTTGACGGCTCCATCCTGGCCACCGCCGCGGTCAGTGCGCCCGACGTGATGGTCGAACTCGCAAGCCCGGTCATGGAGTGCTTTGCCGATCTGTCCGGCGAAGAGCGCGAGATCCTGTTTGACACGTTTCAGGCCTGGCGGGACCACGACGGGTCGATGCGCACCGTTGGGGAGGTGCTGTTCTGTCACCCCAATACCGTTCGCTACCGGCTGCACCGCATCGAGCAGCGCACCGGCCGTTCGCTGAACCGCCCGTCTGATTTAGCCGAACTCTGCCTAGCGTTCGAAGTGCACCGGCGTCTCATGTAGCCGCGGACCAAGACTGTTCGTCAAATGGTCGATCTGTGAGTAGTTGTGGGGGCGGCGCGTGCTGGACAGTCAGCACTGATCAGGGAGCTTTCGGCCTTCTTTACATCGCGGCGCATACCGACCCCGGAGCCGACCTCCACCTCGCCGAGGATGATCAGGCAGGCTCCGACCACGAGAGCTAGCTCATAGCATTACCTTCTAGATGCTGACGTCGAGCTGGCGCACGGCCGCACTGATTCGGTTTCGCGTACCAGCGAAGGCTGCACTAGGTGGCCGAAACATTCTCCCGCAAAAGGTGTTTAGGAAGAACCGCTACCAGCTCACAAATCGCTCCCGTGATCAAGTGTGGAGGGCATCAGCTTCGGCGCGCGCGTACATCGCATCCAGCGATGCGGACTCGGCTTCTTCCACAGCGGCCTGCGCAAAGTCGATGACATCGAGTGCGTAGGACTCGGCGATATCGGCGTCGGTGGCCGCCGCGCGAGCGTCGAGCTGGTCGGCCTTATCCTCGACGCGGTTTCGCACCTCGGCGACATGTGCCTGCCACTTGCCGCGGACCTCTTGCCAATGCGACGACACCCTATTGCGAGCACCATCTGCGTTGTCCTTCAACTGATCGGCTGCCGCAGTCACCTTATCGCGTGCTTTGGCAGCATCAGCAGCAAGCTGATCCCTGGTGCCTTGACCGGCCGCACGGAGATGTTGTGTCGCCGTTTTTGCTCGGTCGGAGATTTTGTCGAACTGTGCGCTCAGATCGGTGCGTGCCATCAGAAACTCCTTCATCGCGTTAAGGCAGGCTTGTCGCCAACCGTTCTTACCCTGAGGCCGGCTGAAAGCCGCCTAATGCGATCGTCGGCGCTCGGTGCCAACGGGTCATTGTTCGCCGCGACATCATTGTCGTGTGGAGGGTAGTCGCGACGACACCTGCAACAGGTGTGGTTGCGCGTATTGATACCGTGCCGTCCGCGCCGGCCGAACTCCGTTGGGGGGCAACGTCAGGAGCTTCATGCGGTGTCCTCGAAGAGGGTCTGTTCGATCTCACACGGATTCATATTCGTCGATGTGGTCGCGGACAATGCGGCGCGCCTGTTGGTGTCCCGCTCATGATGGTTGTGGGGCGCTGTTGGTGGTGCGTCGGATTCATATCACTGGCGCCACCGGCGTCCTCGATCTGCTCGGTCGCCTTGGGATCACGCCACTGCCCAACACCGCGGGTTGTCGCAGCGCGGCCGAGGCGGTACTGACCGCACAGCTGGCCCGCGAAGCGCTGCAGACCGACTGGATCAAGCTCGAAGTCATTGGCGACGAGCGCAGCCTATTGCCCGATGCGGTCGAATTTGGTTGTGCTGCTGAGTGATTGGTCGACGACGGGTTCGTCGTCCTGGCCTACACCACCGACGATCCGGTGCTGGCCCGACGCCTTGAAGACACCGGCTGCGCGACGGTGATGCCGCTAGGCTCACCGATCGGCACCGGCCTGGGCATCGCCAACCCGCACAACATCGAGATGATCGTCGAGCAGGCTGGCGTGCCGGTAGTGCTCGACGCGGGCATCGGCACCGCCAGCGAGGCCACGCTGGCAATGGAACTCGGCTGCGATGCGGTGCTGTTGGCCAGCGCGGTGACTCGGGCGGCCGACCCGCCTGCGATGGCCGCCGCAGTCAGGGCCGGTCACCTAGCCCGCCAGGCCGGCCGGATCCCCAAGCGGTTCTGGGCGCAGGCCTCGAGCCCAGCGCTATCGCTTGCACCGTGAGCTAGCTAGCTAGCGCAGCGTTTGCCGCAGCGGGTGTGAGGGCCGCCGCACCGACGGCTCCAAGACCAGCGCATAGACCAGTCGGGGCCACACCCGCAGGTGTGGCCCCGACTGGGATGACTGAGGTCAGGCGGCGGCGGGAACGAGGCGACGAGCCGCAAAGCCGGCGGTGGTGGCCGGGCGGTGGTTGCCTTGCATGACGTGCACGAGGGTGACGGCGGCCGGGATGAGGATGGGG
>NZ_DATMLH010000008.1:0-3104 GCF_035570115.1 Mycobacterium sp. | reverse complement strand
GGCCACTTCCCGGTGCCGAGCATCCGCCATCTGCGCGGTGAGCTGCTGGACATGGTGCGTGACGCGGTCACCAACGATGCCGCCCGCAATCGCGGGCTGTATCGCGCCGAGTGCGTCAAGGCCCTGCTGGCCGCGCCGAACGAGACACGGACCCGGCTGGACGCGAATACCCTCTGGCAATTGGGGGTGCTCGAGATGTGGCTGCAAAGCATGGAGGGATGATCCGATGGGACAGCAGGTGCGCGCACTTTACGGCGCGTCGCTGTCCCCGGACGCCACCGCGTTCGCCCACATCGTCGACGACGGCGGCTATCCGCGTGCGGTGCAACGCTTTCTGCGTGGCCGGCGGGCCAGCTCGTCGCGCGATGTCGAACTGCCGGTAGAAGGGCCCGTCTCTCGTGTCATCCATTCCGCCGACGGCCAGTGGCTGGCCTGCGAGGTGGCGCCCGATGGGGACACCCGCACGCAGATCTGGGTCGTCACGACAGATCCCGACGATCGGATGGCCCGGCGCATCGATCGCGAAGAAGCCGGGACCGCCGAGCTGATCGCGTGGGACGGCGTCCGCGTGGCGGCCATCCTGACCGGTGAAGACGGGATAGGCCGGTCCTGCCTGATCGACCCGGCCGACGGGAATTACACCGTACTGGACTCCCGATCCGGCGGCCGGCTGGTTGATGCCTGGGCCGGCGTGTCGCTGATCCGGGTCGGGCCGCGCGGTTACCACGAACTGATCATGCTGCACGGCCAAACCGAAATCGCTTTGCTGCCATCAGATCCGGGGTCGACGACCGCCGACGGGGTCATCCTCGACGACCACCATCCGCGCCGTCTCCGGTACGGGCCCGATGGCGATCAGACCAAGCTGTATCGCCCGGCTAAGACGTACCGGGCCAACCGCAGCCGCCCGGTCACGCGGGGTGACCGCTTCGGCCGCGGATACGTGCGGGCACTGATCCGTAGCGAAAATGGCTGCGAGCACGCCCGGCTGCTGGAGGTGACGGCCACGCAGGACGGCGTCAGCTACTTCGTGGTCGCCGAGCGACCGGACTGTGACCTCGACCAGTTCGCGGTGAGCGACGACCTGTCAACGGTCGCACTGCTATGGAACGTGCAGGGCCGCAGCGAGTTACAGATCCTTCAGTACACCGACTACACGTTGGACGAACCGATCCCGTTGCCGGGCATGGTCGCAAGCGAGTTGTCCATCAGCGCGGGCGGCTCGATGGTCGCGATGACCGTCGAGGGGCCGTCGATGCCGCGAACCGTCGAGCTCGTCGATCCGCGCACACGGGAATGGGAGCGAGTCGACCGCGAACCCAGCCACGGTCCGATCGTGCCCGGTTTCTCCGCCGACACCGGCCCGGAGACGATCACGGCGCGTGACGGGTTGAGACTGAACGCATGGTTATACCGGCCCACCGAGACCGCGACTGATCCCACGACTAAGGGCGCGGTGATCTATCTGCACGGCGGCCCCGAAGGCCAGTCCCGGCCCGGTTACGACGAGATATTTGCCCGTCTGGTCAACGACGGGATCACCGTGTTGACACCGAATGTCCGCGGCTCGGGCGGCTTCGGCCGGACCTTCGGTCACGCCGACGACAAGGAACAGCGGTTCGCGGCCATCGACGACGTCGCCGACTGTGTGCGTTTCCTGATCGACAACGAAGTGGCCCACCCGCGACGGATCGCCTGCGCGGGCTGGTCGTACGGCGGCTATCTGACGATGGCGGCCATGACGTTCCACCCGGCGTTGTTCGCGGCCGGTATCACCATCTGCGGGATGAGTGACCTCACCACGTTCTATCGCAACACCGAGCACTGGATTGCCGACGGGGCCTATACCAAGTACGGCCACCCGGTCAGCGACCGCGAGCTGCTCGAGCGGCTGTCCCCGCTGCGGCGCGTCGATGCGTTGACCGCACCGTTGCTGGTGGTGCACGGAGTCCACGACACCAACGTGCCGGCCAGCGAATCACAGCAGATCGTCGACGCGCTCCGCGTGGCCGGTCGCGACGTGCGTTACCTGCTTTTCAGCGACGACGGGCACGAGATCGCCAAACGCGAGAATCGGGCGACGCTGGCAGCCACGATCAGCGAATGGCTCAACAGGGCATTTAGCGAAACCGACCGTCGATCTGCCGCGGTGTCATAGTCGGCGCAATTGCCGCAGAATTCTCATGAACGGAACGCTCGCGGCAAGACCGCGGCGCAGACTCGGCTGCACGGCGCTGACATTGCAGATCACCACGTACTCCATGCCGTGGTTGCGCCATTCGGCGGCCTGCTCGATCACCTCATCAGGGGTACCGGTGAGAGCGCATTCTTTGAGTAACGACGGTGGCACCTGTGCGGCGGCGGACACCACGGTCTGTTCGTCGAGGGTCTGCGGGATGATGTCCTGCGCGCCGGCGAAGTCGTCACCGAACGGATGACTGACCCCGTGGCGGGCCCACTCCTCGGCAGGCACGTTGAGTGCGAACGCCTTCATCGCGGTCGAGCTCAGCGCTTCGTCGACCCGCGTGCGGCTGCTTCCGGTGACCACGAACAGCCAGTTGGCGGCCTTGACGGACATAGGATCTCGCCCGGAATCGGAGGCTGCGGACCGCACCCTTTCCAGCCCGGCCGCGTAGTCCTTCGGCCGGATTGTCCCCGCCGGGAACCAGGCATCAGCGTAGCGGCCGGTGGCCCGCAGCATGCGCGGCCCGTGTGCGGCAATCCAGATCTCCGGCCATTTGCCGCGGTAGGGCGGCAAGGCGAATGCCGCGTTGTGTAGCGGGAAAAA
Organism: Mycobacterium sp.; assembly: GCF_035570115.1. GTDB lineage: Bacteria > Actinomycetota > Actinomycetes > Mycobacteriales > Mycobacteriaceae > Mycobacterium. The sequence goes on along the minus strand of NZ_DATMLH010000008.1, from coordinate 316 downwards.
CGATGAGTCCCGGGTGACGAGTTCTCCGCCGGAGTTCCACAGCGCCCGGATGGTCGCCATGGCTTCTTCAAACCGCGCTACCGGCTTGGACCAGTCCACGCCGTAGGGCTCGTTGCCTTCGCGCTCGCCGGTGCCGATGCCCAGAATTGCCCGGCCCCGGGTGAGCAGGTGCAGCGTTGCGGCGGCCTGTGCGGTGACGGCCGGATTGCGACGACCTGCATCGGTAACGCCGATGCCAAGGCGTAGGCGCCCGAGACGATTTCGTGCGGAGAAATTCCCGAGCACTGTCCAGGGTTCGAGACTCGCGTCGACGTCG
>NZ_DATMLH010000007.1:0-6125 GCF_035570115.1 Mycobacterium sp. | reverse complement strand
GGGGAAGGCGCTTATGGTGCGACAGCGCCAGCACGCCCCCGTGCCGCGGACTGACTACATCTGCTGCGCCGGCTTCAGCACGCTGAACACTGCGCCCTGCGGGTCGGTCAAGACAGCCGACCGCCCCACCGACGGTATGTCGAACGGCTCGACCATGACCTGCCCGCCCCCCTCGGCCGCCTTGGTCGCCGTGGCGTCAGCATCGTCGACAGCGAAGTAGACATGCCAATGGTTAGGCACACCTTGCATCGGCGGTTCCGTGCAACCGCCGACATCGTTTCCACCGACCTTGAGCAGCGTGTACTTCTGACCTGGTGCCATCTCCACAGCGGAGTGCGTCAAGCCGACCACGGCCTCATAGAAGGCCAGCGCCGATTCCGGCTTGTCCGTGATCAATTCGTTCCAGATAGGCGCGCCTGGCTCGCCGACCAGCGTCGCGCCGATGTGGCGGTTGGCCTGCCACAGCCCCACGGCCGGGCCGGTCGGATCGGCGACGAAGGCCATCCGGCCGGCTTCGCCGATATCGACGGGTGCCATCAGCACCTGCCCGCCCGCGGGTCCCACCTTGTCGACCGCCGCATCGACGTCGTCCACCGCGATGTAGGTGTTCCACATCGGTGGCCTGCCCTCTGGTGCACCCGGTGGCATCGGCGCGATCGCCGCCACCGTTTCTCCGTTCACCGTGGCCATGGAGTACACACCGCCTTGAGGCATCGGGTTGTCGTCGTAACTCCAGCCCAATAGCGATGCGTAGAACTGCTTAGCCGCGGGCTGATCGGTGGTTTGCAGGTCGACCCAGTTCGGCGTGCCCTGGGCGTATTGGCTTAACTTAGGCATGATTCACCTTTCATCTGGCGAATGAATCGGCACCGGCCGGTGTAGCGGACGAGTCGATCGAGGATTCCGGCATCGGGCCCGGTCGCAACGGTTCGGCGAAGGTCGTACAGCCACGCCTTCCGGCGCGACAAGCTCGCGGCAACACCAGAACATACCCGGACACCGGCTTTCAGACTACCAGCTGCCGACCGGTAGCAATAGCGAAATCCTAAGTGTGGAATCGAAATTCGAGGATGGGATGGCCGCTGACGTGATTGCCGTGGACAATCCGCGTTCGTTCCTGCACCGGTCGAAGACGAGGCTCTGGGCGACCAACTGACGCTGGCTTTTGAAAGTCGCGCCGCGGGCTGCGCAAACGGATGCGGTCCTGAACGTTTCGTCGCACCCTGGGCGGCGCATCATGGAAGTGTGCGGATCGGAGTCGGGGTTTCCACCGTGCCCGATGCACGGCAGGCCGCGGTGGAGGCTGCAGCGCACGCGCGCGACGAGCTCGCGGGTGAGGCGCCGTCGCTGGCCGTGCTACTCGGATCGCGATCACACAGCGACAAGGCCGTGGACGTCCTCAACGCGGTGCAGGAGATGCTCGAGCCGCCAGCGCTGATCGGGTGCATCGCCCAGACGATCGTCGCCGGCCGCCGCGAGATCGAGGACGAGCCCGCGGTGGCGGTGTGGCTGGCATCCGGCCTGGCCGCCGAGACGTTCCAACTGGACTTCGTCCGCACCGGCTCGGGTGGCCTGCTCACTGGTTACCGGTTCGACCGGACCACGCACGATATGCACCTACTGCTGCCGGACCCATACACATTCCCGTCGAGCCTGCTCATCGAGCACCTCAACACCGACCTGCCGGGAACGACCGTGGTGGGCGGCGTGGTGAGCGGTGGACGGGGACCGGGCGATACCCGCTTGTTCCGCGACCAGGACGTGCTTACCTCCGGCCTCGTGGGCGTGCGCCTGCCCGGCGTGCACGGTGTGCCGATCGTGTCGCAAGGCTGCCGGCCGATCGGCGACCCATACATCGTCACCGGCGCGGACGGCGCGGCGATCACCGAGCTGGGCGGCCGACCGCCGCTGCAGCGCCTACGTGAGATCGTCGCGGGGCTGCCGCCCGACGAGCAGGAACTGGTTAGCAATGGCCTGCAGATCGGGATCGTCGTCGACGAGCACCTGGCCGCTCCGGGTCAGGGCGACTTCCTGATCCGCGGGCTGCTCGGCGCCGACCAATCGACCGGGGCGATCGAGATCGGCGATGTTGTCGAGGTCGGCGCGACTGTGCAGTTCCAGGTCCGTGACGCGGCGGGCGCCGACAAGGACCTGCGTCTGACGGTAGAGCGGGCGGGAGCGGCGCTGGCCGGGCGTCCGGTTGGCGCGCTGTTGTTCACCTGCAACGGGCGTGGGCGGCGGATGTTCGAGGTCGCCGACCACGACGCGTCGACGATCGAGGAACTACTCGGCGGGATTCCGCTCGCCGGTTTCTTCGCCGCCGGGGAGATCGGCCCGATCGCGGGCCGTAACGCGTTGCACGCATTTACCGCGTCGATGGCGCTATTCATCGAAGACGCTGACTGAGCCTCTACCTCAGCGCTGTTTCATCGATTGTCCTCAACTGGTGCGGTCATGTTTCCGGCGCCGGTGGCGCCGAGTTCGTGGCGATCCAGCCAGCGCGACACGGCGTGGATCACTGCGTCGGGATCCTCGAGCTGTGGTGTATGGCCGACGCCGTGGAGAATCTCGGTGTCCCACTTGGGATTAGCGGCGGCCGCTATGTGCGCCGCGGCGACGGGCACCAGCCGATCCCGATCGCCGTGGATGAGCAGCACCGGCTGAACAAGCGACCTCATCACTTTCTTGAAATGACGCGGCCGCAGACCTGCCCGCACCACCGACCGTGCGGCCTGCAGGAAAGCGGCATCCTGGGAAGGCATGAGGCGGCGTTGTGCGGCGAGTTCGGTGGCCGCATCCATCACCTCCGGCGAGCTTCGGCGCGGATCGGCAAAGCACAGGTTCACGATGCGTTCAACGAGCTCGCGGTCGGTTCTGGATCGCCTGCTGATGTCCAGGAAGACCTCGCCTACGCCGGGAAAGGCGCACATCAGGAACTGTGCGGCGACCTGGGGGTCGGGAACCTCCGCGGGTCGTGGCAGTGCCGGATCGACCAGCACTACCGCGGCGACCGCCTGCGGGCTGGCGGCCGCCTCCAGGATCGTGACGGCACCGCCCATCGAGTTACCCATCAAAATGACTGGGCTGCCGAGGGTTTCGTTGATGAAGCGGTCGAGTACCTTGGTGTTGGCTTCGATGCTGGTCCTTCTGCCCGCAGCAGGTGAGAACCCGAATCCGGGCAGGTCGATGGCGATCACTCTGTTGCGCTCGGTCAGCGGTCGAGCGATCCTGACCCAATTCAGATGTGAGCCACCCAATCCGTGCACCATGACGATGGGCGGAGCGCCCGCGGGCCCGCCAAAGTCCACCCAGTGCACCGGTCCGGCGATGTCGCTGAAGTGACTGGCGCCTCCCCAGGGCTGCGCGAGTTGCGGTTGCATCATCTAGTCATTCCTATTCGCTAGTTGCGTTGACGAGTCGAACCGCCAACTCGGAGTGGAGCTTGGCCACTGTTTCGGGATCGGCGTAGCGCCCTGTCGGGAACCAGCGGCAGACGTCGACACACAGGGAAACGATGGCAAGGGTGACGCCCTCGGCGTCCGGAACCGCAAAAGACCCGTCGGCGACGCCGGCTTCCACAATCTCCCGCACATGCCGCGTCAGCTTTCGGCGCAGCCTGACGATCACTCGGTAGTGGTCGGGCGAGAGTGCTGTCAGCTCGTACTCGACCACCTTTGACCGGCCGTGGTACGCCGCCTGCGTCCGGGCGAATTCGCCAACCACTGCCCGTAAACGATCGCTGGGCGATTCGCCGACCGGATCGGCGGCCTGGAGCCATTCGAGGGTCTTTTGATGGCCCTCGTACGCAATCACGAAGAGCAGTTCCTCTTTGGATTTGTAGTGCGGATACATCGCGGCCGCGCTCAAACCGAGGCGTGCTGCGATGTCACGGGTGGTCGTACCGCCATAACCGTGCTCGGCGAACGCCTCGATCGCGGCGGCCCTGATCCGCGCGGCGGCCTTCGAACTACTGACGACGCCCGCCGTAGTCACGCTCACCCGGTCACCCGCATACTCCGACTGTAAGCGCTCGCTTATTTATAAGCAATCGCTTAGTGTGTGCTGTTAACTCCCGACGTTACGGTGAGGATGCGCGCCAGGGTTTGCCAGCGTGTATCTGTGACGAAACATAGCACCGACGAAAAGTCTTGTGCCCCAACCTTATAACCCGTCGTACGCCTTGATCTCGCGTCAAGGCTGGTTCAGCATGTTCGTCGCCGTGCGTCGCGCCAGTGCCATGACAGACACCATTGGATTCACCCCGGAGCAGCACGGCATCCCGCTGGCGTCAGCGATCCAGACCCCGGTCGTGTCGTGCAGCTCGCCATTGGGTTTCGCGACGCACGTCTGCGGGTCGCTGCCCAGCTTTGCGCTGCACATCTGGTGGGCGCTGAACACCGGCGTGCCACCGGGGCCGATCGGGACCTTGTTGACCTTCTCGATGAACGCCTCGAGGTCCTCGCCGCGCTGCCACGGCGCAAAGGGCTGGCCCGCGAGGAAGATCTGTTGCGCACCCGCGGCCTCTTGCATGCGGATCGCCGTCACCGCAGCCTCGCGGAAATGACGGCGATCGAGCTCGTCGGTGAACGGGTACCAGTGTGCGGACTCACCGTTGTCGTCGATGGTGACCGTTCCGGCACCGCGGTCCTTGACGATGAACACCCAGTCGGCTCGGTACCGATATTTGCGGGTGAGCTCCTTGTGCTGCGCGCCGCTGAGCCAGGGTACGACCGTGGTGAACAGACCAGGCAGGTGCTGCACGCATTCGACGATGTAGCCGTGGCAGTCATTCACCTCGGCGAACTCGTTCACGATGCCGGCCATCGCCGGGCCGTACCACGGGTCCTGGGGTTCGTCATAGATGCCGGTGACGAGGCTGGCGGGATGCAGTCGCAGTTCGGCGCCGACGGCGGGACCACCGATGCCCGACCGAAGAAGAAGCGCAGGGGTTTCCAGGGCGCCGGCGGCGGCCACGACGGCGGACGCCCGGATGACGACGCGGGAGTTCTGCTGCGTCTGTGGGTCGGTGTATGTCGCCTCGACCCCGACGGCCTTGCCGCTGTCGGTGCGGATCCGGTCGGCGCGGGTGTTGGGCAGCAGCTTCGCTCCGGCGTCCGACGCGTCCTGCAGATAGGTGCGCATGGTGCCCTGTTTGGCGCCGGTCTGATCGCCCATCCCGCTCCACCCGATCAGGTTCGGATCGTATCTGTCCGGGTCAATGTTGAGCATGGCGACGCGGTAGGAATATCCGAGCTTGGCCGCGCCCGTGGCCAACCGCTGATGGGGGGCGTTCTGGGTGGCCACCTTGTCGTTGCAGTGGATGCGATCGAACACCGCCTGCAGGTGTTCGTCGAACGCCGGGGTGTCGACGTCGGTGAGTCCGTCTGCGGCCCAGCTGCGGCGGACGGTGGCCGGGGTCAGCAACGAATTGGACCAGTTGACGGTGCTGCCGCCGCCCACGGTGCTCCCGGCGGCGATGCTGACCATGCCGTCGGCGGAGGGGAAGAACCCGCCGCGCAAGAAAAGGTTCTGATACGCCAGCGGTTCCAGCTGGACGAAGTCGGACTCGTTGAAATAACCGCCTGCCTCCAGAATGATGACCCGCTTGCCGGCCTGCGCCAGCACCGCGGCGGCCACCCCACCGCCGCTGCCGGAGCCGACCACCACCACATCCGCCTCCAGCGTCGTCTCGCCGGACGGGGTGATGACGTCAAGTGTCTTGGGCGTTTGCGGCGGGGCCTGGACCATGCCCGGATATCCCATGCCCGCCCACAAGGGATTGCCGCCCTCTGGGCCGGGCAGGCTGTAGGCGAAGATCACCGAAAGCTGATATAGCGCGGCGACCGCTCGCGCGCTCTCGGGCGACATGCCGGCGAGGTTGGCGATGATCGCCTCCCGGTCGGCCTGAGGTTGATTCTTCAACCCGACGAGGCCTGCGGCATCGATCAGTTGAAGCAGGCCGGCGAGTTGCTCCTCGGGCAAGCGGGCGACGAGGTACTGCTCAGCGGCGACGTCGGCGCCGATGTCACTGCCCTTGGCGGCATAGAACCCCGTTGGGTCGTCATCGCGCGGAACCGCCGCGACGAAGGTGTCAACGATCGCGGTCAGGGTTTCGCGCTGGAGAG
>NZ_DATMLH010000006.1:0-10254 GCF_035570115.1 Mycobacterium sp. | reverse complement strand
GTCGACACCACCGAGAAGCTGGCCTATGAATTCACCGCCGCGCTGAAGGCCGACGGGCCCACCGTCATCGTGGTGCCCACTATTCCGCAAGCCACCCACCTGGGCTGACGCCGCCAGCTCATCGTTGTCTATTTCAAGGAGCGACCATGCCGGTCTATACCTGCACGACGACAACATCGACGCTGACTGCCGACGTCAAGAGCGCATTGGCTCAAGAGATTAGCCGCATCCACGCCGAGATCAACCACGTGCCCAGCACCTATGTCAACGTCGTTTTCCACGAGCTGCCGGCCGGCGGGATTTACACCGACGGCGTGCCCGCGGATCCGGTGCTGGTCAACAGTTGGGTGCGGTCCGGTCACCCATTAGACGAAACAACGCGTCTCGCAACCGCAATCGCGGCCGCCGTGTCCCGGATCGCCAACGTCGACCCCGACCGGGTAATGATGGTGATCCAGAACAGTCCGGCGAGCGGAGCGGTCGAAGGCGGCCGTGTCCTGCCCGAGCCCGGGCAGGAGCAGGCCTGGATCGCCGGAGCATGACGAGCCCTACCTGGAAAGGACTGCATCAAACGTGCCCACCAATTTTGGTGACTTTCAAAACGAGGTCTACGCCGAAGCGGTAAAAGGAATAACGACCCGATACCCGTTCGACTTTGCTTCGATCGAGCGCAAAGCAGCTGAGGCACTTCCGGATTGGGTGTATCGGTATGTGTCGGCAGCCGCGGGTGATGGACGGACCCAGCGCGCGAACATCGCGGCGTTCTCGTGCTACGGCATCGTGCCCCGGATGATGGTCAGCCCGCCCGAACGCGACCTATCGATCCAGCTGTTTGGAAAGAAATTCGTTTCGCCGATGTTCCTTGCTCCGATCGGCTTGGTTGGCTTGTGCGCACCCGACTTTCACGGTGACGTGGCGTCCGCACAAGCATCGGCGGCCACCGGGGTGCCATACACGTTGTCGACGTTCACTCAGACACGGATGGAGGACGTGGTTCCTCATGCGGGCGAAACACCGATCTTCTACCAGCTCTACCTTCCCAGCGACAGGGAGCTGGCGGCAAGTTTGATCAGCCGTGCGGAGAACAGCGGCTATTCCGCCCTGATCGTCACCGTGGACTCCTGGACCCTTGGCTTCCGGCCGATGGACCTCGAACGCGGAAACTTTCCTCAGTTCCGCGGCTTCTGCATGCAGAACTATTACACGGATGAGAACTTCACCAAACACCTCGCCAAGCCGCCGGAAGAAGACCAGCCGGCCGCGCTGGCGCACTATCAGAAAATCTTCGCCCACCCACTGTCGTGGGAGGACCTGCGCTGGATCCGGTCCCAGACGAAGCTTCCCCTCGCCATCAAGGGGATTCAGCACCCTGATGACGCACGCCTGGCGATTGACAACGGTGCAGACGTGCTCTATTGCACCAATCATGGTGGTCGGCAGGCGAATTCGGCCGTCTCGACGTTGCAGTTGCTGCCGGGGATCGTCAAAGCGGCCGGCTCCACACCGGTCATCTTCGACTCCGGCGTGCGTTCGGCAACCGATGCGATCATCGCGTTGGCGCTGGGCGCGACGGCCGTCGGGCTTGGGCGGCCGTATGCTTACGCCCTGTCTTACGGCGGTGCAGAAAGCCTGACCCACTATCTGCGTTCATTCCTGGCTGAACTCGATTTGTGTTTGGCGGTCTGCGGATTCAAGGACATCGCAACCCTCAAGGAGGCCGGTGTCGAAGAGGTCATCAATGCTCGGGCGCTCCTTCCGAGTTGAGTCTCGTCGAGTTGAGGATCCACAACCATGAAGATCACCAACGTCACACTGTCAATACTTCGCACCGAACTCGATGAGACCGTGATCCCGACTCACGGCGCGGTGGACGCGATGCCTCAGCTCGTTTTGGTCTCGGTGTCCACCGCCGAAGGCATCGAGGGGAACTACATCAGCTACCTCATTCCGGCCAAGGCCGTCGAGCATGCCGCCGAGGTCGCCAAGACCATCCTGATCGGGCGGGATACCTACGACGTCGCCGCGTTAAGCCATGAAATGACAACCGCCTTACCGCCATATTCCAACCCGCCCGCCCTGGCCGGCGCCGACGCATGTCTGTGGGACATCAACGCCAAAGCGGCCAACCTGCCGCTGTACAAATACCTTGGGGCGGCGCGCCACGAGATACGCGCGTATGCGAGCACCGTGGCGTACCCGACCATCGACGGCTATGTCGACGCGTTACGCCCCGCAGTTGCCGAGGGTTTCACCGCCGCCAAGTTCCATCCCTTCGGCCAGGCCGACCGAGATATCGAGCTTGCTCGGGCGATCAGGGATGAGTTCCCGAACCTCGACCTGATGATCGACCCGGTGTGCGCGTATACGCTGCCCGAAGCCTTGAGGGTCGGCAAGGTGCTGGACGAGCTCAATTTCTACTGGTTTGAGAATCCCATCTCCGATCACGATCTTGACGGGCTGTCGTACTTGGCAGGCAAGCTCAGTGTTCCACTGGCTATCGGCGAGCAGAACTTCGCCGGGTTCGCGGCCCTGCACCAGTATTTGAGCAACACGAGCGGCTTCTACGTCCGCACCCTGGCCGAGTACGCCGGGGGCGTCACCCAGATGATGAAGTCGGCGCACGCTTGCGAGGCGTTCGGCCACAACTACGAAATCCACAGTTACGGACCCCCACTCAACCTGGCGATGTATCTCAATGTGGCACTTGCCATTCGTAACTGCGACTTCGCCGAGATCATGATCCCGCAGAACCTGCTGGGCATCGGAATGGCTGACCTGCCAACGATAAACGATGACGGCTACATCTCTGCCCCGCAAAAACCAGGCCTGGGTTACGACATCGACCGCGACGAAATCGACAAGCTGACCCTGAAACGGTGCTGACAGCATCAGCGGCCGACATGCCGTGACGCTAAACCGCCGTCGAGGTGGCGCGCGAGAACGGTAAGGTGAGCGCCGCTGCCCTGCAGATGCAGGCGGATGCCACTGTTGCGGGGATGCGTGATGAGGCTGACGGGCCGCGGCGCTGAACGCGGCATGCTGGACCAGTTCGTCGAAGCGATTCGCACCGGCGAGAGCCGGGCGCTCGTGCTGTCCGGTGAGGCCGGTGTGGGCAAGACGGCGTTGCTGGAATATCTGGTCGAGCGCGCAGCGGACTGCCACGTATTGCGGGCCACCGGTGTGCAATCCGAGATGGAACTGGCGTTCTCGGCGCTGCATCAACTTTGCTCACCGATACTCAATCACCTGGACGGCCTGCCCGCGCCGCAGCATGCCGCCCTGCGGACGGCGTTTGGCGTCAGTTCGGGCGCGCCGCCGGACAAGTTCCTGGTCGGTCTTGCCGTGTTGAATCTGCTATCCGATGTCGCCGAGCGCCGGCCGCTTGTGTGTGTGGTGGACGACGAGCAATGGCTCGATCGGGCCTCAGCGCAAGTCCTCGGCTTTGTCGCTCGTCGGTTAGCCGCGGAATCGGTGGGCTTGCTCTTTGCAGCTCGGGTCCGGAGCGACGACCTGACCGGCGTTTGCGAGCTCGCGGTAGCGGGATTGGAAACAGCAGATGCCCGGGCCTTACTGGACAGCGCGCTGGCCGGGCCGCTGGATAGCGGGGTACGGGACCTCATCCTCAACGAGGCTCGGGGCAACCCGTTGGCGCTGCTGGAACTATCGCGAGGCGTGAAGCCCGATCTTTTGGCGGGCGGATTTGGGCTTCTCGGCGCGGTCCAGTTGTCGGAGAGGGTCGAAGAGAGTTTTCGGCGGCGCATCGAGGTGCTGCCCGAGCAGACTCGGTGGTTGCTGCTGGTCGCGGCGGCGGATCCGGTCGGTGATCCCGCACTGGTGTGGCGAGCGGCCGCGCGCTTAGGGATCGACGGTGAAGCGGGGGCCGCGGCGCAGAGCGCGGGGCTGGTCGACTTCGGCACCCGGGTGCGGTTTCGTCATCCGCTCGTCCGCTCGGTGATCCACCGGTCGGCGTCGCTGGAAGACAGACATCGTGCGCACAGGGCGCTGGCGGAGGTCACCGATCCGGATCAAGATCCTGATCGACGGGCATGGCATCGGGCTCATGCCGCGCCCGGACCTGATGAGGACGTCGCCGCTGAGCTGGAACGCTCAGCCGACCGAGCCCAAGCGCGCGGCGGCCTCGCCGCGGCGGCGGCATTCCTGGAACGTGCAACGGCGTTGACGCTCGACCCGGCGCGGCGCGGCGGTCGGGCGCTGGCCGCGGCCTCCGCAAAGGTCAAGGCCGGCGCTTTTGAGGCCGCACAAGAGTTGTTGTCCCTAGCGGGGGAGGAGCCGCTCAGTGATGTCCAGCAGGCTCGAGCTGATCTGATCGCCGCTGAACTCGCCTTCGTCACCAGCCGAGGCAGCGATGCTCCGCCGCTGCTGCTCAAGGCCGCCCGCCGGCTTGAGCCGATCGATGCGGAGCTGTCCTGCGCGACGTACTTGCAGGCACTGTCGTCGGGCTACTTCGCCGGCCGCCTCGCGCTCGGCGGCAGCGTGCTCGAGGTGGCGCGCGCAGCCGGCGCCGCACTGCGGCCGCCACTCACGCCGCGCGCCGCGGATTTCCTGCTGGAAGGTCTGGTGGCGTACTACACCAGGGGATACGGCGCCGGGTTGCCGATGTTGCGGAAGGGACTCGCGACCTTCGGCACCGCCATGCCGGTGGAGGAGGAACTGCGTTGGCAGGGGGCGGCCGGGATCGTCGCCCGCCATGTGTGGGACGCCGATCGGTGGGAGCTGCTGTCGGCTCGGCATGTCGAGCTTGCGCGCGCCGTGGGGGCGCTCAGCGAGCTGCCCATCGCGCTGAATTCGCGTGCTTTCATGCTGATGTTCGCGGGTGACTTGTCCGGCGCCGCCGATTTGATCCAGGAGCTGCAGCCAGCGATCGAGGCGACCCGCAGCACGCTTGCCCCTTACGCCGTCCTCGGCCTGAGGGCTTTCACCGGCAGGGAAGCCGAAGCGGCGACGCTGGCCGAAGCCATCACCGCCAACGCGAATCGCCGCGGCGAAGGCGTCGGTCTGACCATCGTCGAATGGGCAATGGCGTTGCTCTACAACGGTTTGGGGGACTACCAGAAGGCGATGACATCGGCTCAACCCGGCGCCGAGCACTTCGGAAAGATGACGGTACCTCCCTGGGGAGCCGTCGAGCTGATCGAAGCCGCCACCCGTACCGGCCACCGTGACATCGCCACCGACGCCTTCGCGCGGCTGGTCGAGATCACCAGCGCCTGCAGCACCGACTGGGCACTGGGCATCGAGGCGCGCTGTCGCGCACTGTTGAGCGAAGACGACACGGCCGAGGCTTTGTACCGCGAATCGATCGAGCGTCTCGCCGGCACCCGGCTGCGCGCCGATTGCGCCCGCAGTCACTTGCTGTATGGCGAATGGCTGCGCCGGCGCCGCCGCCGCATGGACGCCCGGGACCAGCTTCGCACCGCTCACGACATGCTGGAGACCATGGGGATGGAGGCGTTTGCCGAGCGAGCCAGGCGTGAACTACAGGCCACCGGCGAAACGGCCCGCAAGCGGACGGTCCACCCGGCCGACCAGGTGCTCACGGCGCAGGAGGCGCAGATCGCCCGGATGGCCCGCGACGGCCTGTCCAACCCGGACATTGCTGCGCGGCTGTTCATCAGTGTGCGTACGGTCCAGTACCACCTGAGCAAGGTTTTCACCAAGCTCGGCATCGAGTCGCGAGGGCACCTTGGCCACGCGCTACCGCAATGATGGGCCTACCGCCTGGATTAGCCGTGTGTGTGGGGGTGCTCGAACCTCTCGGGTTGGCTCGGCCCGGTCGCGCACTGTGCAGTTGGCGGATGCGAACGCTTCGACCTCGGTTGATCATGATCGGCTAGGCACGCCGCTCGGCTTGCTCCGGTCGCCGATCACACAGCACCGGCTGTGGTTGACGAGGACGCGATGGACGAACTACTCGTAGAGAACGAACATCCTGCGGACACCAAGGCCACGATCGTCGATTTCGCCGACATCATCGCCCCTGCCTTGAGGGCCCGACACCTAGATGAGCAAGAGCAGGAGCTGCTCGACGAGGTGTCGTGGCGTCCAGAGTTGATGGACTGCGTGCTTCAGGGGCGGATCCTCGACGAATGGGCTGCATGGGAGGCCGCCATCGGTCTTCGGCTGCCAAGCCAGGGCCCGTTCGTGGTGGTCATCGCCCAGGCGCCAGCGATCGGCACGCTGGCTCTGCCCGAAATCGAATCGAAGTTGCGCAGTCTGGACGTGTATTCGGTATGGCGGGTGCTGCCCGACTTGCAGATCGGCATCGTCCACATCAATTCCGACTCACAACTCGACAAAGTCCTGGCCCTGCTGTCTCGCACGGCAACGCACCGCGTGGGCGTAAGTGCTCGCTTCGATGATCTCCGAGACGCGCCGCAGGCTTTGCATGTGGCCAAGGTGACGCTACGGGGACGCGTCGATTCCGGCTCGCGGGTCGCGGTATTCGACGGTTCTCTGTTGGCTACCGCCGCGGTCAGCGCGCCCGCCGTGATGCTTCGGTCAGTCCGGACTGTGCTAGAGCATTTCGACGATCTCGACAACGATGAGCGTGAGCTGCTGTTTGAAACGTTTCGGGTCTGGCAGGAATGCGACGCATCGATGAGTGCGACGGCCGAAGCTCTTGTCTGTCATCCCAATACGGTGCGCTACCGGCTGCGACGAATCGAGAAACGCTCGGGTCGGTCGTTGTCCCGTCCCCGGGATGTAGCCGAGTTATGCCTGGTCTTTGAAGTCCAGCGGCGTCTGATGTAGCCGCCGGGTCACCATCGTGACGGGACGCCCGCGCGAATTCTGGCCACTTCGGTACGGGCGAAGCGCACCCGATCGGTGTCGGCACCGCGTGCGGCAGCAAGCTCGTCAGCGAGGGCATACGCAGCATTGAGCACGTAGCGGGCGCGTCTGCGTTCCTGACGTTTCCGGCCGGCTTTGCGGTAAGCCTTGCGGGCCTTGCGATTCCCGACCATCGCGTCGAGTTCGGCTGTGGTAATGACGTCGCGTGCTTGTTCGGGGGCCATGACATCGCGGACGAAGTCCTGTTCGCGTTTCACAGTCGACCGGTAAACCCGTACAACGATCACGAGCGCTACCACGATCGTCCCGATCAGCAGCCCGATCAGCTTCAGTGCGCTAGGTCCGGCGATGGCGGCCAACGAATCCCACGCCCCGTGCAGCAGCATCGGGATCGCGATCAGGAGCAAACCCCGCCCCAGCTTGCGTGGTTCGCCGGGCCGGCCAAGTAAATAGACCAGACCGGCGCAGAAGATTGCGCTGTAGAGAATGTGCGCGGCGACCCCGCTCACCATCCGCAGAACGATGGTGCCTACCGACGCCCCAATTTGATTCGCGCCGAACTGGGTACCTGCCGACGTCATCGCATAGGTGATGTCCTCAACGATTTGGAATCCCAGGCCAATGAATGCGCCCAGGATGAATCCGTCGAACGCAGTTCGTACTTGCCGTGGCGCCATCGCGATGAGCAACAGCAGGCCCGACCCCTTCGCCCATTCTTCGGTGAATGGGGCCGCAAGGCCCGCACCCCAGTTCAGCGCCCATACCTGGCCGAAGGTTTTCGCGTACAAGGCGAGGATCGCATCGTTGGCGTTGGCCGCCATCGCCCCGGTCGCGGCGAAGCCGCCCCACACAAAAGCGACGACCATGAGTTTGGCGGGGAGTTTGGCGTAGTGGTCGATGTGCTGGGTGAACCACCAGAACAGCGCACCGTAGATGGCGAATGACGTTACCGCCAGCCCGATCGCTTGGCCGTATGCGTCGTACTCGCGCGCGAGCGTTGAGAGGAAGACCAGGATGCCGATCCCGACGAGCAGCAGATATCCCCAGAATGCAAAGTTGCGCGGCTGGTAGAAGCTGAACCGCCTACCCCAGCCGGAGAGGTCGAGCGCGGTGTCGCGAGCGCGATCGAGCTGGGCGATCGTCGTCACTGGCGTCCCCGTCACCGCTTCTCCTCTGCGGTTTGGCTGATGCTGTCGATCATCCGCAAAACCGTGGTCGCGGGCCCCGCGCCGGTATCGGACGGTCCGGTCGCCACGGCTTCAACTCCCCGAGCGTCGAACACGAACGCGGCGACGACGCCGGCGGTATGCGGTCCGGTGATCCGTACTGTCGCACCTTGCTTGCCCTGACCGGTGACGATGGTGGTCGGCGCACCGGTCAAGCGGACGCCGCGACCGCGATTGAGGGCTTCGGAGGTCGCTTCGATCTGGTCGAGGAGTTGATTGGCGTCTCCGTGGAATTGCCCGGTGCGGAGCGTGAATTTCATCGCTCCGTCCTCGACGATCGCGGTCGCGGGATACTCGCCGGACAGTGGGACGTGGCCCGCGCGGAGACCGGAGGTGATGCCCCAGCCGGCCTCCGGAACGAATGTCACGCCGCCTTCGAGCTCCAATACATCGCCGGCCTTGACGATGTCGTGGTAAGGCACGGTCGCGTCGATGACCGGCAACACCACCGACATCACGAGGGCCAGCGCGAAGACCGCCAGTGTCGGGCGAATGGTGCGCCGATCCAGGCCAAACCATCGCTCGTCGGCGGGCACCCAGCGCTCGTCGGGTTCGAATCTTGGGGCTGCGGCCGCCGAGGAAACAGCGGTTTCGGGATCCGGCATACCCGCCCAACCCTTCTGCCCGTTGTGGCGTCGTCTCAGAGGCGTCGGGGTCCGAGAGTAACGACGGCGGGCAGACACGACATCTAAAACGGCGAGATCCGCGACTTCGGCGTAGCTCGCGCGACCATCTCCTAGGCTGCGGGACATGGCCATCGACCGTTTTGCGCTCTTTGCGGGCAGCGTCCGACTTGCCTCGGGTGTCTCGTTTCTCGTCGACCCGCTCCGTGCGAACCGGTTCTGGGGCGACCCGGACGAGCCAACGCCGACGGCGCAACTGCTGTTGCGGTCGATGGGCTACCGGGATGCACTGATCGGCGGGCTGCTCGCCGCCGCGGCGCTGCGTGGCCGAAACACCCGCGGCTGGTTCCTCGCGTCCGCCGGCGCCGACGCGGCCGACCTGCTCGGCGGGACGAGTGTCCACCACGAGATGAAGCGCTCACAACGGCTCATCGGCCTGGGTGGTGCTGCCGTCGGCGTCGCCGCCGGGCTTTGGGGCGCGGTGCGCCCGACCACCAACGGAGCGGACGAGACGCCGGAACACTGACGCGACGTTGTATCGCGCAACATCTTGCGAGTTGCTGGATTGTCGGTGAGAACAGCGACAAAGCATGCCGGTTTGCCCCACGATCCAAAGAGATGGCGTTCGCGCGTAAAGCGTTCGCGCAGCCGGTGATTGCACACCGAGTGGTGGAAGTGGGCTAGGTGAAGCGCTGATGGCCAGGATTCGTGATCTTCGGGATTATCTGGATGTGTTGGAGTCGTTGGGCGATGTGGAGCGTATTGAGCGGCCGGTGAGTGCGGTGTTGGAGGCGGCGGCGATTACGCGGCGGTCGACTGAGCTGGGGCGTGCGGCGCCGTTGTTCGATAACGTGCAGGGGGCTGCGCCGGGGTTTCGTTTGTTGGGGGCGCCGGGTGCGTTGTCTAGTGATCGGAGTCATCGGTTAGCGCGGGTTGCGCTGTCGTTGGGTCTTTCCCATGATGTGAGCGCGCGCGATGTGGTGGAGCATGTGGCGGGGGTGCATAAGAAGTCGCCGATTGCGCCGAAGTTGGTCTCGCGGGATGTGGCGGCGTGTAAGCAGAACGTTTTGTTGGGTGCCGATGCCACGTTGGATCGGTTTCCGGTTCCGCAGGTGCATCCCGATGATGGTGGCCGTTATCTGAACACGTGGGGTGTCATTGTTGCGCGCACACCCGATGGGCGGTGGACGAACTGGTCGATCTCGCGGATCATGATGATCGACGATCGTCATATGACGGGTTTGTTTTTGCCGCAGCAGCATATCGGGATGATTTGGGCGGAGTGGGAAAAGATCGGCGAGCCCATGCCTTTCGCTGTGGTGCAGGGTGGGGATCCTGGTGTGCCGATGGTGGGTGGGATGCCCATTCCCGAGGAGGTGGATGAGGGGACGTTTTTGGGCACGCTGTATGGCGAGCCGGTTGAGGTTGTCAGGTGTGAGACCAATGATCTGGAGGTGCCGGCCGGGGCTGAGGTGGTGATCGAGGGTCATGTGTCGATCAGCCGGGATGCCACGGAAGGTCCGTACGCCGAATTCCATGGGTATGCGCTTCCCGAGACCTCCCCGCAGCCGGTGTACACGATCGAGGCGATCACT
>NZ_DATMLH010000005.1:0-5358 GCF_035570115.1 Mycobacterium sp. | reverse complement strand
GGTCGTGGCGCGGTTGCTGCGTGCAGCCATCGGTGTGGGCGATCTGGACGGCCCGGCAGCCCGTGACCGACTGCGCTCCCGGGTGCCGGAGGCAGACCCCGAGGACGTGTTGTTATTCGATGACTTGTTGGGCATCGCCGATCCCGCTGTGGAGCTGCCCAAGATCGATCCGGATGCCCGGCGGCGGCGGTTGACCGCGCTGGTCAATGCCGCGTTGTTGGCCCGCCGCACCCCAGCGGTCTATGTCATTGAGGACGCGCACTGGATCGATGAGGTCAGCGAGTCAATGCTGGCCGGGTTCTTCACGGTGATCCCGCAGACGCCCTCGCTGGTGCTGGTCACCTACCGCCCCGAATATCGCGGTGCGTTGAGCCGGGTGGCCGGTGCTCAGACCATCGCCCTTGCGCCGCTAAGTGATTCAGAAACTGCCGCCCTGGTTTCAGAGCTGCTCGGCCCGGACCCCTCCGTTCGCGGCCTGGGCCAGACGATCGCCGAGAGGGCCGCCGGAAACCCCTTTTTCGCCGAGGAGATCGTGCGCGACCTGGCCGAGCGCGGCGTCCTACGGGGCAACCGCAGCGCCTACGAATCGACCACCGATGTTGGCGAGGTCAGCGTGCCAGCCACCTTGCAAGCGACCATCGCCGCCCGCATCGACCGGCTTGACCCGGCGGCCAAGCGCACCTTGAGCGCAGCCGCTGTCATCGGCTCACGGTTCAGCCGGGAACTCCTGGAAACGCTCGGGATTGATCCTGTCCTGCGCGACCTGTTGAGCGGCGAGTTCATCGATCAGATCCGATTCACCGGACAACCCGAGTATGTGTTTCACCATCCACTGATCCGCACCGTGGCCTACGAATCACAGCTCAAATCGGATCGCGTCGAGCTGCACCGGCGTGTCGCGGTCGCAATCGAATCGCGTGACCCGGCAGCGGCTGAGGAGAACGCGGCGCTGATCGCCGAGCATCTGGAGGCCGCCGGTGATCTGCACGCCGCCTACGGCTGGCACATGCGCGCGGCAACCTGGGCGACCAACCGCGACATTAACGCCGCGCTACCGAGCTGGGAGCGCGCCCGAAGGATCGCCGACGCCCTACCCGCCGAGGATCCCAACCGGGCAGCCATGCGCATCGCCCCGCGCACCATGTGGTGCGGGATCGCCTTTCGAGTCCACGAACGTGTGGCCGGGGACCGCTTTGAGGAATTACGGGAGTTGTGCGCCGCCGCCGGGGACAAGGCGTCGCTGGCCATCGGGATGGCCGGGCTGGTGACCGATTACGCGTTTCAGGACCGGGTGCGCGAGGCGTCGCAGCTGGCATCCGAACAGATGGCCCTCATCGAGTCGGTCGGCGATCCGACCCTCATGGTGGGGCTGTCCTTCATACCGATCTACGCCAAGGCGGAAACCGTCGAGGTGAGTGACATGCTGCGCTGGTCACAGCGGGTCATCGACCTGGCCGACGGTGACCCGTCTAAAGGCAACTTCATTATCGGGTCCCCGTTAGCGTATGCCTTCACGTCGCGGGGTGTTGCCCGGTGTTGCCTGGGTCGTCCCGGGTGGCGCGACGACCTGCGGCACGCCCTGGCCATGGCCCGCAGCGCCGACCCTGCGGCCCACGCGCACGTTGCCTGCTGGGTCTACATCGCTGGGATACCGTACGGCGTGCTCAGCCCTGACGATCGCGCGGTGCGCGAGATCGAGGATGCCCTAAAGGATGCCGAACGGTGCGGTGATGACTTCGCGGTGAGCCAGGCCCGGTTTGCGCTGGGCGTTACGCTGGTGCACCGCCGCACGGCCGCCGGGCGTGATCGGGGCCACAAGCTGCTGACCGAGGTCAGCGAGATGGTCCTACGCACGGGATCGGGCTTATCCACGTTACAGGCCGTCAATGTCTACTCGGCACGGGAGAGGGCTCGAGGTGGAGATCGCGATGAGGCCATCCTGTTGATGCGCGCCGCCGCTGACCATGTGTTCCGCGAGGGACAGCTGCTGGTGTATGGCATTCCCGCGACGGGTGTTCTGGTGGAGACACTGCTGGACCGCGGGACCGACGCTGACGTGGCCGAAGCCCAGGCCGCGATCGAGCGGTTGGCGGCCGCGCCAGCCGATGAGGGTCTGGTGATTCGCGAGATTTGGCTGCTGCGGCTACGGGCTCTCCTGGCGCGGGCTCACGGCGATGCCGCAGCTTATGCGGACTTCCGGGATCGCTACCGCGACATGGCGAGAACGCTTGGCTTCGCAGGACATATCGCGTGGGCCGAGGCGATGCCATGACGGCGGTCGAGCTGGAAAGCTAACCCCGTCTCGAAATAGACCAGATATGAGAGCGTCGGGAGCTTGGGCGTAGCGGTATCTTCTCAGGTCGCTTGGTCTCAAAGTCCGTCGCAGTAATAAACTCTCGCCCGGAGCGCTTAACGTTTTATGCGACAAAGTGATTCGCTGGCCTTTAGATCAAGTCCTTGTCCGTCAGCCACCGCATCACCGGCCAGCCGACGAACACCGGTATCCAGCAGGTGAGTACCCGATACAGCAGCACCGACGGCACAGCGATGGCCGCGGGTAGGCCAAAGGCGGCGAGCCCACCGATCAGCGCCGCTTCGACGGCGCCGACCCCGCCGGGGGTGGGGGCGGCCGAGGCGAGGGTTCCGCCGACCATTGTCACCACGGTTACGGTGACGAACGTCGCGCTGCCACCAAACGCGTTGATGCTGGCCCACAGCGCCAGCGCAGCGCCGAGAGTTGTTCCGGTACAACCGAGTACGATCAAGCCGAGTCGCTTCGGTTCGCGCGCCAACGCGACGAGGTCGCTGCTGACCTCGGCAAGCCTCGGGCGTAGGTCCGTCGCCAGCCAGTGTCGCAGCCTGGGCACGAACAAGAACGTGCCGACGATGCCCAGCGCCACACCCGCGATCAGGTACAGCATGGTGGCCTTCGGGACGAAGTGCGACAAGTCGGTCGACGCACCGGCCGCGGTGCTGAACAGGATCAGCAGCGCGACGTGCGAGATCACCTGTACCGACTGCTGCAACGCCACCGCCGCGGTGGCCCGCACCGTGCTGAGCCCGCCCTTCTGTAAGAACCGGGTGCTCAGCGCGAGGCCGCCGACGCCGGCCGGGGTGGTGGTCGCGGCGAAAGTGCAGGCCACCGTGAGCAATATCAGGTGACGGTAGCTGACCAACCCGTTGGCGCAGGCCCACAACGATGCTGCCGCGCCCAGATACGTGCCCGCCGATATTGCCAAACCCAGCAGGGCCCACCAATAGTTCGCTTCGCCGAGCTCGGAAAAGAACGTCGGCACGGTGCTGATGAACGGGTAGGCGACGTAGACCAGCGCGATGAGCAGCACCAGCTGGATGAGCTGGCTGCGGGTGAACCGGGTGATCGTCTCGGCTTGGATTTTCTCCGTGCCGGTTTGCCGCATCACCGCCGCACGGCTGCGGGAGATGACGGCCTTTGCGTCGTTAACTGAGTCCCGGATACGTTTCGGCACAGCGGATTTCGTCAGCCTGCGGGATGCGGCCAGCACGGTGTCTTTGCCCAAGGCGTCGATCGCCGCGTTGACCGCGGACTCCGCGCCGTAGAGCGACGACGTCGTCACCAGCAGCGCGGCAATGTCGGCATCGAGTTGGTTGTCGGTAGCGCCGTATTCGGCGTTGCCGAACCCGCCGAACAGGACGGTGCCGTCGTCGACCGTCATCTCCGCGTCGCGCAGGTCGCCGTGGGAGATTTGATCGTCGTGCAGCTTTCGCAGCGATTCCCACACCCGGGTCACCGGGGTCGACGTGGCGCATTGCTTCAGCGGGGCTCCGCGAACGGGCTTGTGCGCGTACAACGTCCAGCCCCGGTCGAGCGCGCCGACGGCGATCGTCGAGGTGTTGGCGACACCCAGATCGCCGACGGCCATGGCCATCAGCGCGCGATGCTCGACGGCGCGGCGCATGGAGGCCTGAAAGGGTGCGGCCTCGGTGCGGCGCAGCAGCAGCTTGCCCCACAGCTGACGCAGCGCGCCGCCGCTGCTTTGATGCGGGCCGTACATCTCGATCACCGCGGTGGCATCCGAATCCGTGGATTGGGCCGAAAGCATCAGCGGCCCGGCTCCGGCCGGGCGGACCACCGTCAGCCCGCGCACCACGAATCCGCGTCTGCCCAGCGCGCGGACCGCGCCCTCCAGCGGCACCTCGAGCGCGGGAGTGCCGCTGACCAGGATCACCAGCGCGCCGACGAACCATCCGATGGCCAGCCCCAGCAGTGAGCGGGCCGGCACGATGGCGCTGACCACCAAGTGGATCGGTATGAACGCCAGCAAAAGCGTCCACCACCAGTGCCGCCAGCGCGCGGGTAGCCACGGGCCGGACACGGTGAGCACCGCGGCGAGCATGCCAATCCAGCGTGGGTCGTCGAGGAATTGGGACAACACCGTGCGCAGCCGGTCGGAGAGATCGAAGTGCCATTGTGGTGCCGAGAGGCGCCTGCCGGTGATCGACAGCGCGAGAAAGGCGATCAGCGCCGCGGCCGCATAGGGAGCGAGCAGTTTCCATTGCCGGGAGATGATCAGGCCGATCAAGATCATGAACGGCAACGCCAAGATCGCGATGCCGTACACCAGGTACACCACGTCGGATTGGGTGGGGGAGAGCACGCCGATGATGCGCGAGATGGATTTCTCCAACTCGTCCCACCGGGTGCGGGTGATCACCGAACTGGTGATCACGATCGCCAGCAACACCGCCGACAGCACGAGCCGAAGGATGTCGTTGGTGCGCCGGGTCGGCGGTTGCAGCAAGCTGCCGGAAACGGTGACTTCCCGCCCGTCGACCTGCATGCTTCAACCAACCTCCGGGCCGCGTCGGTCAGCGGCTCGTCGCCAACATAACCGCAGACCGGCGTCGCGAACCTGATTTGCAGCCCGCGATCCGCGACCAGCCCCGACTGTCACAGCAGTCACGCCGAGAGTCGAGTGTCGATGTGCCCGACTCTGAGCGACAACTGGGTTGGCCGGCCGGGAAAGGACGTGAGCGCGCCCGGCTACCGGCTGACGGGACTCCTGCGCGGTCCGGCCCCGCGCGCGGGTCGACGCCGACGGGACCTGGCGGGTGCGGTGCTCGCCGCCGGGGCTGCCTTGGGAGCGGGGGCCCGGAAGGGCGCCACGTCGCCGACCAGCTTGGTGACCGGTTCGCAGTGCGCGGTCACCTGTTGCGGGCGGACGTTGATGCCGGCTCTGCGCATCAGCGCCGAGAGGTCTTTGCGTTGCTCGGGAAGCACCACGGTGACGACGTCGCCGGCGCTGCCGGCGCGCGCGGTGCGTCCCGAGCGGTGCAGGTAGGCCTTGTGCTCGGCCGGTGGGTCCACGTGCACCACCA
>NZ_DATMLH010000004.1:0-28197 GCF_035570115.1 Mycobacterium sp. | reverse complement strand
CGTCAACAAAAAAGCTGATGTCGTTCGGGTCTACCTGCCGCCGGACGCCAACTGCCTACTCTCGGTGGTCGACCATTGTCTGCGTAGCCGCCACTACGTCAATGTCGTGGTCGCCGGGAAGCGCGCGATGCCGCAATGGCTGAGCATGGACGATGCGGTGGTCCACTGCACCGAGGGAATCGGCATCTGGGAATGGGCCGGAAACGACCGCGGCGTCGAACCGGATGTGGTCCTCGCGTGCTGCGGAGATACTCCGACCCTCGAAGTGCTGGCGGCGGCGTCGATCCTGCGGGAACAGCTGCCCGAGTTGAAGATTCGGGTGGTCAATGTGGTGGACCTGATGAGGTTGCAGTCGGCCAGCGAGCACCCGCACGGGCTCAGCGATCGCGACTACGACGCCCTGTTCACCACCGACAAACACATCATCTTCGCCTTCCACGGCTACCCGAGCCTGATCCACCGACTCACCTATCGCAGAACCAACCGCAATCTGCATGTGCGCGGCTACAACGAAGAAGGCACCATCACCACCGCCTTCGACATGCGGGTGCAGAACCGGTTGGACCGTTTCCACCTCGTCGCTGACGTCATCGACCGGGCGCCCCAGCTCGGCGCGACCGGCGACTACCTGAAGCAGTCGATGGCCGACAAACTCGTCGAACACAACCGCTACATCAACACCCACGGCCAAGACCTGCCCGAAATCCGCAACTGGACTTGGAATCCACCGCAAATAAACTCGACACCAGTGATCGGCGCGCGGACCGTGTTCGCAGAGTTCCCCGTCGGTCGGAGACGGCGCGGCAACACGCCGACATCCGGCGTACGGACCAATCGCCATGACCGCTGACGCGCCGCATTTCGCGCCGCCCCGCTCCGCGGGCACACCCGAACCGGGTCACGACTTGAAATCGGCGCTCATGCCCGAGCTGGAGGAAGAGCGGACCAAAGACTCAGGATTGACTGAGACACGAACTGGAGGTTGATCATGCCCGACACCTTGGTGGATGTCGACATACTCAGGGCCGCAGTGCAGTTGGCGTGCCGGGCCCCGTCGTTACACAACAGCCAGCCCTGGCAATGGGTTGCCGAGGGTGTGGGGCTGCACCTGTACGTCGATCACACCCGGATTCTTCCCTCCACCGACAAATCGGGGCGGGAAGCCCACATCAGCTGCGGCGCCGTGCTCGACCATCTACGCGTCGCGACAGCGGCAGCCGGGTGGACAGCCAACGTCGACAGATTTCCCGACCCGAATAAGCCCGATCATATTGCGTCACTCGATTTCAGCCCTATGAGCCTCGTCACCGATGGCCATCGCCGCCGGGCCGACGCGATCCTGCGGCGCCGCACCGATCGGCTTCCCTTCGCCGCACCGAGGAACTGGGAGTCCTTGAAACCTGTGCTGTGCGACGCCGTCGATGCCGGCACAGTTCATCTCGACGTAATAGCGGACAAGCTGCGCCCGGAACTAGCCAGGGCGTCACAACTTACCGAATCGCTGCGGCTCTACGATTCCTCGTACCATACCGAATTGTATTGGTGGACAGGCCATTATGAGAACTCTGATGGTATTCCACGCAGTTCGTTGGTGTCGGCGGCCGAAAATGATCGGGTCGACGTCGGAAGGACCTTCCCGGTTAGCGCTCACAACGAGCGGTCGGTCGGCATCGGACAAGACCAGTCCACAGTGCTGGTTCTGTCCACCGACAAGGACACCCGCGATGACGCCTTGCGGTGCGGCGAAGCGTTGTCCGCGGTGCTATTGGAGTGCACGTTGGCCGGCATGGCGACATGCACACTGACCCATCTCATAGAACTACAGTCCAGCCGCCACCTCGTCGGCACCTTGACCGGACGGGCAGCCATGCCGCAACTTCTGATCCGCGTCGGCGAAGCCCCTGTCCTTGACGAGGCACCCGCCATGACGCCGCGGCGGCCACTTTCCGATGTTCTGGCGTTTCGCCCCCGGAGCCGAGAAATTCAACCCGGAAGCCCTCGAGAGTGAGACCAAGGCGCACTGCTATCTGCGACAAATGTCGAGTTTGTAGGCCCGGTCGGGGGTAGCACCAACTTTCGTGGCCGGGCCGGTGATGGCGTTCGTGAGCGGTACGCGGAGATCGCCGAGCGGGTGCAAGCGGTCTGCGCGAAGTATGACCTGCCCTACACCACCGGCCCACTCCGCTACCAGTACCTACTCGCCCTGCGCACGATCATCAAATTGGCCCGCCCGGGCCCGGAATCACCTGAAACTTCATGTACTGCAGTGCTTCTTGGTATTCGGCGAGTGGACGACCAATCGTTGGACGAGGATCTTCAGCTTTCGCAACTGGCGCCACCGCCGAGGTGCTCTAAGGTCACCGGGACTCGTGGCTTCCCGTTTGGATCAACCCCACAAACGGCTCCTGTTGAATTACTTTTCGTTGCCCTGCACGTCGGTCCACGCGCCCGCCGCGTAGCTATATGGGTCTTTGGCGCCGCACCGGATGACGTCGAGCCTCCCGTCGTTGTGCTTCACGAACACGTCACCGAACCGCATATATTTGTCGGTTGCGCCGTCTTGAAGTGTCACGGTAACTGTCATGGTTCAAACCTCCAGATGCGCCAGCAAAATGCCGGCAGGGATCGTGGGTGATCAGCCCACATGTGAATCAGTGAATAAAAAACGTGCGCATGAATTGGGGAAGCCGCGTGATGGGACCATCGCGGATCTGTACTCAGCGCACCTTCTCGGGAATCGAATTCAATGCGTCGAGAACATGTTCCGCCAGTTCGCTCGCCGCCTTGTCTCCGAGCTGGGAATGAGACCTGATGGTGTCACTGACCAGTTCGAGACGTTGGACGTAGGGTGATCGGAACGTCATTGGTGAAGCCGTCATAATTTCCTTTTCAGTCGAGCATGTTTGCTCGCAACCGAGCTGCCCGATACCTACAACGTTACGCCGCTTCTCGTCACTGGGGGTGAGTACGGGCACCCGGAATCCATCAGGTCCCAGGGGCACTCAGCCAATCCACACCAGTTGGTCGCTCGAACCTCCGAGAAGCGCGTCGTCGACAACCGCCGACACCTCACAACTTGCCGGGAGTAATCGCACCTTGTGGTTGCGTGAAGTGCGATTTCCGCGGCATCGCACCCGGTGGCCATGCGTGCCGGAGTCTGCCGCTGCGCCGGGAACGTCCCGTTCACCACCCACCACGGCCCGTTGACGAATTCCTCGGCGCCCGTATGGAAGTCCATCGGGCACAGCCCCAGCGCATACACGGAGGCAAGGTGGAGTCGGTCATTGCCGCGCAATCGATAAACGTCGTACGTGCTGCAACGTCGAGATCACCGCGATAGTCGCCTGAGCGCCCTGGTTATTGTCCACCCCGTCGGCGTGCAATCCCTCGTATCCGCCACCCGTATCCGGGTCCCACATCGGCTCTCCCGCGTCGTTGTCGCCCATGAACCAGGCGGCTGCGGCCCTGACGCCGGCGAGCCAGATCGGGTTCGTGTCGACGGCGGCGGCGCGCGCGCACGCATCGGCGAGTGTGGACACCTCGATGGGCTGCTGGTCAAAACCGGGCCTCGCGTCCTGGGCCCCTCGGCCCGCAGCGGGGGTGGGCGACAGATGCCCGTCTGCCGTTTCGAACGCGATTAGCCACGCCAACAGATCCAGTCCGTGCTGCCGCAGCGGCGCGTCGGCGAGCGCGACGCCCGCGGCGATCATGGCTTCAGGCAGGACGGCGTTCGCGTACGTCAGTCGCGACTCGGGCCACGGCCACGTGGGGTCGTAGTTCGGAGCGGGAACCGAAGTGGCGTAGTCGGTGAGCAGCGCGCGAGCCGCACCGTGTTCTGGATCAAAGGTGAGGAGTTCGGCAGCGCCCAGCGCCGCGAACGCCATCGCCCGCGGCCATGCCGACCGCTCCTGGGCGGCACGCTCAAACTGCATGATGGCCGACTGACGGGCCCAGGAGACATTGCTGCGCGCGGCCGCGGTCCCCAGACCCCAAATGCATAGCCCCCAGGCGTCATGCAGGGCTGGCTCGTCGACCCAGCTGCCCGTGCTGTCCATCTCACTACGGCATGCGCCGGTAAGGGCTTGCGCGTCGTTCAAGAATCGCAACGCGACTCCGGCCAGACCGTTCAGTGTTCTATCGGGCCCATGGTCTCGCGTGGCCACAACGAGCACCCGCGCCACATCGTCCGTGCAGTAACCATGCTCCGGCAGCGGCTCGGCGAGCCGCGCGTGCCCAAAAGTGCCGCGACGGTCGGTCAGCCGTAGCAGATGATCGAATACCGGTGCCGGGAATGTCGTGGTCATATGACCGCGCTGAACGTCGCCGGCCTGCGCAGTGGCGGTGCATACAAATACAGCATCCCAAGGCTCGGAGAACCGAAAAATCCTTGGCCCACAACGGGAATCGTTGACGGTCGAAACATAGGCAAAGTGTTCAAGGTGATCCCAACTGCCGTTGTCACCTGCGTGTCCAGCTCAAGCAGATGCACCGCGCGGTCAGCGGCAGACGGCTGACTCATCCCGGACTAGCTGGACTCCCAACTGATTTGACGATACACCTACAATGGTGTCGGCGCGACGAGATGGCTGTGGACGTCGGGTCGTGGGGTAGAGTCCGGGGATCGGGACCAACCAGGCCCCATGATGAAGGGGCCAGTGATGGCTGATAAGTCTCCTCGGCAAGCCATGAGCAAGAAGTCAGGAAAGTCGTTGAAGGAGAAACGCGCCGACAAGCAAACCAAGGCCGCCCGCCGCGCCGCGTCGACCGATGCATTATTTCACGACAAGAAGCACTGAAGCACAACGACTTTCGTCGCACACCTCTAGACGGCATCAAAACCGCGGCGAGTGACGGACACCTCAATCTCCGCAGAGTCGTCGCTTTGGCGGGATGGACGATGCGTCCGTCGTCCGCACACCGCCAGGGTTTGACAAGAACGAAATTGCCGGGCTTGCCCCTTGTAGCGATGTGCGGCAGCCGATAATCGAATTGGGTTGCGGTTCTTGATGTTTGGCTACCCGCTCTATTCGGCCGAGGTATTCCAGCCACTGCTCGGAATAGGCTGTTGGCAAACAGTTTTGCTGATCGGCGGCAAGGTCGGCCTGGGCGTGGACCCGTGGCGAATCCTGGCCCGTGCCTAGGTCTCCGTCGGCGTGGATTGCGCTGCAGTCCCCGCCGGCCGGGTAGGTCTGAGAATGGGTGATGTCCGCCTGATCGGCCAGCGTGATCGCTGGCATGGCCGTGTCGTGAGCGTGTGTGCGGCCGGCCTCAACAGGCGTTTTTCGTCAGCTGGCTGCTGCTCACCGACGAAGTGGTCGCGTTTGCCGTTTGACGGGTGGACCCGCGAGGTACGCTCCCGGAATGACGGTAAGACCGGCGCCCCGCCTTCCCGGACCGACCATGGCGGCGCGGGCCAGATGGTTGCTGCGAGCTCGCCCCGGCGACTACATGCTGGCGCTGAGCATGGCGACGGCTTCGCTGCCGGTGGTGGGCAAGCACCTCGAACCACTCGGCGGCGTGACCGCGATGGGCGTCTGGGGCTACCGGCACATACCGGGATTCTTGTCCACATCGGCGAAGTCCTGGCTCACTCCGGGCATCGGAGAGATCCGCAAGGCCGAGCGCGGCCAGACCCAAGCGGTGTCCGACGCTGCACTGCGTGGCGTCGTATCGGGCAAAGACCTCGACATCGAGTGGCCGGCCCCGGAACGGACGCCACCGTTCTGGAAGGCGCGGCAACACCGTCGGTACCTGCGTCGCACCTCGGTGCGGTACGGCAGCCACCCGGTGCAACTGCTCGACGTCTGGCGGCGGAGGGACCTGCCGGTCCGGCCGGCACCCGTGATGATCTTCGTGCCCGGCGGCGCCTGGGTGCACGGCGGTCGCCAGCTACAGGGCTATGCGCTGATGTCGCATCTGGCCGAACTGGGTTGGGTGTGTCTGTCGGTGCAATACCGGGTTTCGCCGCACCACCGCTGGCCCAGCCACATCACCGACGTCAAGACCGCGACCGCGTGGGCGCGCGCCAACGTCGACAAGTTCGGTGGTGACCGCAATTTCATTGCGGTGGCAGGGACTTCGGCCGGCGGACACTTGTCTGCGCTGGCCGGCCTCACCGGGAACGACCCCGAAATGCAGACCGACCTGCCGCCCGACTCGGACACGTCGGTGGACGCCGTAGTTGGGATCTACGGCCGCTACGACTGGGAAGACCGCTCGACCGAAGAGCGGGACCGCTTCGTCGATTTCCTGGAACGGGTGGTCGTCAAGCGCAGGATCGACCGTCACCCCGAGGTGTTCCGCCAAGCCTCGCCGATCGCGCGGGTGCATCCGGATGCCCCGCCATTCCTGGTGATTCACGGCAGCAATGATTCGGTGATTCCGGTGGAACAGGCGCGCAGCTTTGTCGAGCGGCTGCGGTCGGTGTCGCGTTCGGTAGTGAGTTACATGGAGTTGCCCGGCGCCGGACACGGCTTTGATCTGACCGATGGGGCCCGCACCGGTGCGATGGCGACCGCGGTCGGGCTGTTCCTCAACCAGGTCCACCGCAACCGGATGATCGCGGCCAAAGAGGTTATTTAGCAGCCGGCCGACTGTATGGTCGCCCCGTGGGGTTAAAAAACCGCGGAGTGTGCAGGTGAAAAGGCTGAGCGGCTGGGATGCGGTGTTGCTCTACAGCGAGACACCGAACGTGCACATGCATACCCTCAAAGTCGCTGTGATCGAGTTGGATCGCGACCGTCGCGACTTCGACATCGACGCGTTCCGCCGGGTCATTGACGGTCGGTTGTACAAGCTGGAGCCGTTTCGCTATCAGCTCGTTGACATCCCGCTCAAGCTGCATCACCCGATGTGGCGGGAAAATTGCGATGTCGACCTGACCTACCACGTGCGGCCGTGGCAAGTGCGCCCCCCGGGCGGTCGTCGCGAGCTCGATGAGGCGATCGGAGAAATCGCCAGCACGCCGCTGGACCGTGATCACCCGTTGTGGGAGATGTACTTCGTCGAGGGGCTGGCCGATGGTCGGATTGCGGTGGTCGGCAAGATCCACCACGCGCTGGCCGACGGGGTGGCCGCGGCGAATCTGCTGGCGCGCGGCATGGATCTGGCGCCCGGCCCGCAGTCCGGCCGGACCCGGTTCGCGGCCGACCCCGATCCGTCCACCGGCGAGCTGGTTCGGTCGGCGTTCGCTGATCATGTGCGCCACATCGGGCGGATCCCACGGACCGTCGCCTACACCGCGCAGGGGATTAACCGGGTACGCCGCAGCACGCGCAAGCTGTCACCGGAGCTGACCCGGCCGTTCACCCCGCCGCCGACATTCATGAATCACATGCTGACCCCCGAGCGCAGATTTGCCACCGCGACCTTGGCGCTGGCCGATATCAAGGAGACCGGTAAGGCGCTCGGCGCCACGATCAACGACATGGTGCTGGCGCTGTCCGCGGGTGCGTTGCGCAAACTGCTGCTGCGCTATGACGGTAAGGCCGATCACCCGCTGCTGGCCTCGGTGCCGGTGAGCTTCGACTTCTCGCCCGACCGAATCTCGGGGAATTACTTCACCGGGATGCTGGTGGCACTGCCGTCCGACCTCGACGACCCGCTTGAGCGGGTGCGGCGCACCCACGACTACGCCGTCGACGCCAAGGAGAGCCACCAGCTGCTCGGGCCGGAACTGGTCAGCCGGTGGGCGGCCTACTTTCCGCCGGGGCCGTCGGAATCGATGTTCCGCTGGCTGGCGAACCGCGACGGCCAGAACAAGGTGCTGAACCTGCCGATCTCCAACGTTCCAGGTCCGCGTGAACACGGGCGGGTCGGCGGCGCACTGGTCACCGAGATCTATTCGGTGGGACCGTTGACTGCCGGCAGCGGCCTGAACATCACCGTGTGGAGTTACGTCGACCAGCTCAACGTCTCGGTGCTTTCCGACGGCGCCACTGTCGACGACCCGCACGAGTTAACCGATGCCGTCATCGCTGAGTTCATCGAAATCCGCCGCGCCGCAGGGCTTTCCGAGAAATTGACGGTCATCGAGACCGCGATGGCGCAGGCCTAGCCATCTAGACGGGCCAGCAGGTCACGACGGACGATCTTGCCGGTGCTGCTGCGTGGCAGCTCGTCGAGCACGACGATCTCCCGAGGCACCTTGTAATTGGCCAGGTTGTCGCGGACATGCTGCTTGAGGCGGTCGCCGGTGGCCTTCGAAGGGTCAGCAGCCGGCGTCAGCACCACGAAGGCCGCCAGCCGTTGGCCGTAGTCTTCATCGTCGACTCCCAACACCGCGGCTTCGGCGACATCGGGGTGAGCCGTCAAGGTCTTTTCGACCTCTATCGGATAGACGTTTTCACCGCCGGAGACGATCATCTCGTCGTCGCGCCCGACCACATACAGCCGCCCGGCCTCATCCAGGCGCCCCACATCACCCGATGCCATGAAGCCCTGGTGGAAGTTCTTGCCCGTGCCGGAGGTGTAGCCGTCGAAGCGGTTGGAGTTGCGCACGAAGATCTGACCGACCTCGCCGGTAGGCACCGGGCGAAGCTCGCTGTCGAGGATCCGAATCTCGGTGCCGCTGGCCGGTTTACCCGCGGTGTCGGGTGCGGCCCGCAGGTCGGTGGGCGTCGCGGTGGCGATCATGCCGGCCTCGGTGGCGTTGTAGTTGTTGTAGATGATGTCGCCGAACTCGTCCATAAAGCGGGTGACGACGTCGGGACGCATCCGAGACCCCGAAGCGGTGGCGAATCGCAGCGAACGACCACTGTAGCGACGGCGGACCTCGTCGGGCAGGTCCATGATCCGGTCGAACATCACCGGCACCACGCACAGGCCGCTCGCCTGGTGGCGGTCGATGAGTTCGAGGGTGGCCTCCGGGTCGAACTTGCGCCGCGTCGCCACCGTGCAGCCCAGCGACGCGGCGAAAACCAGCTGCGAAAAGCCCCACGCGTGAAACATCGGCGCCACCACCACCGTCGTTTCCTCGGTGTGCCACGGTACCCGGTCGAGGATCGCTTGGAGTTCGGTCGCACCACCGCCGGAGTGCTTGGCGCCCTTGGGGTTACCGGTGGTTCCCGACGTCAGCAGAATCAGTTTGCCCTTGCGGTCTGCCTTTGCGGGCCGCTCGCCGGTGTGAGCGGCGATCAGCTTCTCAACGGTGGTGTCGTGGGTCTCAGGGTGGTCGGTCCAGGCGACGATCCGGGTGGTGTTGGGTTTGTCGACCAGCGCACGGTCTACCGAGTCGGTGAACTCTTCGTCGTAGATCACCGCATCCGCGCCTTCGCGATTGACCACGTCGGCCAGCGCCGGGCCGGCGAACGAGGTGTTCAGCAGTAGCACGTCGGCGCCGATTCGGTTGGCCGCCAACAACGCCTCGACGAAGCCGCGGTGGTTGCGGCACATGATGGCAACGACTTCCGGTGTGCCGCCGGGCAAGCCGTGCAGCGCAACAGCCAACGCATCGCCGCGCTGGTCGAGCTGACGGTAGGTCAGTGTCCCGAGCTCGTCGATCAGCGCCGGACGGTTCGGGCAACGTTGCGCTGACATCGCGAATCCGCTTGTGACGGAAAGACCTTCGCGGCGCGCCACCGCGGCGATGCGTAGATACTTGTCAGGTCGCAGCGGTGCGATGATTCCCGCGCGGACCATGGTTGCGAGCAGGCCGAGCGGTGCCATCGGCGCTACTAGCCGATGACCGGAAGGCGACGCTCTTTGGCCAACGTGTTGAGCGCCTTCTGCATGACGCGGCGGACGTGGGCATCGACCGCGTCGATGTCGGGCTCCTCGCCGAACTCGCCCACCACGTCGATCGGCTCCAGCACCTGCATCACGATCTTGGTCGGCAGCGGCACGTTGACCGGCACCACCGCAGACAGACCGAACGGGAAGCCCACCGAGATCGGCAGGATCTTCACCCGCATCAGCTTGTCCAACCGCAGCGCCTTGGCCAATCCCGTGCCGCGGGACAGGTAGAGCTGGCTCTCCTGACCGCCGATGGCGACGGCGGGCACGATCGGAACGCCGGCGTTCAGCGCAGCCCGGATGTATCCGGTGCGGCCGTCGAAATCAATGATGTTCTCGGCCAGCGTCGGTCGGTAAACGTCGTAATCGCCGCCCGGAAACACCACGACCACACCGCCGGATCGCAGTGCCTCGTCGGCATTTTCGTGGTTGGCGCGAATGAAGCCGGTGCGGACGAAGAACTCGGCGGTCGGGCCGGTGAAGATGACGTCGTGGCTCAGCGTGTAGACGGGCCGGTCATACCCGAACTTCTCGTAGAAACCGGAGGCGAACACCGGAACGTCCATCGGGAACAATCCACCGGAGTGATTGGACACCACGAGTGCGCCGCCCGCTGGGAAGGAATCCAGCCCGCGCACCTCGGCGCGGTGGTAAGCCTTGATTAGCGGACGGATCCACCCCATCACGCGTTCGGTGAGCCCGGGGTCCCACTTGGAAATCTCGGTAGGTTCGATGTCGATTGCTGCCAACGCATTCCCCTGGGATCTCAGCGCGGATTTGGGCTGTGATGTCGGCTGTGATCGTAACCCAGCGTCTCCCACGTGCTCTCCTCGCGGACCGTTCGGGGCCGCTCGATACCATCTCCTCGACACCCGTCAATGAACTTCAACAGGAGCGCGACACCATTGTGAGCACTGAAGACGCCGCCAACAGCGAACCCGAGGTCCTCGTCGAGCAGCGGGACCGGATCCTGATCATCACCATCAACAGGCCGAAGGCCAAGAATGCGGTCAACGCCGCCGTGGCCAGAGGTCTAGCCGATGCTGTGGACCGGCTTGACGAAGACCAGGGCCTGTCGGTGGGCATCTTGACCGGTGCGGGTGGCTCGTTCTGCGCCGGAATGGATCTCAAAGCGTTTGCTCGCGGCGAGGTTCCCATCGTCAAGGGCCGGGGCATGGGCTTTACCGAGCGTCCACCGGTCAAGCCGCTGATCGCCGCCGTCGAAGGCTACGCGCTGGCCGGCGGCACCGAGCTGGCCCTGGCCACCGACCTGATCGTGGCATCCAGAGACGCGGCGTTCGGCATTCCCGAGGTCAAACGCGGCCTGGTCGCCGGGGGCGGGGGACTGCTGCGGCTGCCGGAGCGCATCCCGCCTGC
The DNA here is from genome assembly GCF_035570115.1 of Mycobacterium sp. Taxonomy (GTDB): domain Bacteria; phylum Actinomycetota; class Actinomycetes; order Mycobacteriales; family Mycobacteriaceae; genus Mycobacterium. The sequence continues at coordinate 17,088 of NZ_DATMLH010000004.1, read as the reverse complement.
CATCGCGATGGAGTTGGCGCTGACCGGGGAAAACTTCACGGCCGAGCGAGCCCATGCGCTGGGCATGGTCAATGTGCTGGCCGAGCCCGGGGGCGCGCTGGATGCGGCGATCGCCTTGGCCGAGAAGATCACCGCCAACGGGCCGCTCGCGGTGGCCGCCACCAAGCAGATCATCGTCGAGTCGCGCGGATGGACTCCTGAGACCAGGTTCGCCGAGCAGAACAAGATCCTGATGCCGGTGTTCTCGTCCAACGACGCCAAGGAAGGCGCGATCGCGTTCGCCGAGAAGCGTCCCGCCCGCTGGACCGGCACCTGACCGCGATCAGCGGAATGCTCCGGCGACGGGCCACCCCCGATCGGCAGATAGTTGCATAATCTAAACTAAGCCCAGGCGGGGCATGACACTTCTTGCGGCCTTTGTAACGGGTGCAACGAAAGAAAGTCCGAGGATGAGCGTTTCGTTACTTCTCGAGATGGCCGTGTCGAGCAATCCCGACCGCACGGCCATCGTCTCGGGGGACACCCGGCTGACGACGCAGCAGCTCAGCGATCTCGCCGACGGCGGTGCCGGCATCATCGCGGGATCGGACGCCAACCATGTCGTCTACGTCGGCACCGGCGGCGCGATGCTCCCGCTGCTGATCTTCGCGTCGGCGCGGGCCGGGCTGGCCTTTACGCCGATCAACTACCGACTCTCCGCGGAAGGCATTCAAGCGCTGATCCGGCGGCTGCCCGAACCGCTGGTCATCGTCGACAGCCGCTATCGCGAGATGCTGGGTGACGCCGGTCAGCACGTCATCGATTCCGACGAGTTCTTGGCGGCGGCGAGTGACGCGGAGCCGGCAGCGGAGTTTGCCGACCCGGACGCGGTGGCGATCGTGCTGTTCACGTCGGGCACCACGTCGCAACCCAAGGCCGTCGAACTCACGCACAACAACCTGACGAGTTACATCACCGGATCGGTCGAATTCGAGTCGGCCGAGCCGACCGACGCGGCGCTGATTTGCGTGCCGCCGTATCACATCGCGGGGGTCAGCGCGGCGCTGTCGAACCTGTACGCCGGCCGCAAGATGGTCTACTTGCCCACGTTCGATCCGCAGGAATGGGTCCGGCTGATCAACGCCGAGCACGTCACCACCGCGACCGTGGTGCCCACCATGCTCGACCGCATCGTCACCGTGCTGGGGGGCGGCGATCATGAACTGCCGTCGCTGCGCAACCTGGCCTACGGCGGCTCGAAAGTCGGCCTGCCGCTGGTCCGCCGGGCCCTTGAGCTGCTGCCCGACGTCGGTTTCGTCAATGCCTACGGTTTGACCGAGACGAGTTCGACGATCGCCGTGCTCACCCCGGAGGATCACCGCCAGGCGCAGGCCGCTGCGGATCCCGCGGCCGTCAAGCGGTTGGGTTCGGTCGGGCAACCGGTGCCCGGCGTCGAGGTCCAGATCCGCGACGAGAACGGCACCTTGCTGGAAGCCGGGGAGACCGGTGAGTTGTTCGTTCGGGGCGACCAGGTCTCCGGCCGCTACACCGGGATCGGTTCGGTGCTCGACGCCGACGGGTGGTTCCCGACCAGAGACATCGCCACCCTCGACGAAGCTGGCTACCTGTTCATCGGGGGGCGCAGCGACGACACCATCATCCGGGGCGGCGAGAACATCGCGCCCGCCGAGCTGGAGGACGTGCTGATCGAGCACGCCCATGTGCATGACGTCGCCGTGGTCGGCGTCGACGATCCGCAGTGGGGGCAGGCGATCGTTGCGGTGGTGGTGCCGGCGGCCGGCGCCGACCCCGATCCCGAGGAGCTGCGTGAGCACGTCCGCAAGAGCTTGCGGGGTTCGCGCACCCCCGACCGAGTAGTCTTTCGCGACGAGCTGCCCACCAATGCGACAGGCAAGGTGCTACGCCGCGAAATTGTCGACGAGCTTCGTGCCGCTCCAGCCGAGCAGTAAGGAACCAAACATCATGATCAAGAACGGAACCCGCCTGGCCAGCCAGGTGTGCGACACCCAGGTCATCGTCGTCCGAAGCGCGGACAGCCTCGACGATTTGCGCTGTGGCGGCGCACCGATGGTGGCGTTAGATGCCGAGCGTTCCGGTGAACTGGATCCGGGCTTCGCCGACGGCAACGTGATGGGCAAGCGCTACGTGGACGAGACCGGTGCCGAGGTACTGGTTACCAAGGCGGGTGCTGGAACCCTGGCTGTCGGCGGGACCGCGCTCAGCCTCAAGGAAGCCAAACCGCTGCCGGCCAGCGACTGACCTCCAGCGGTGTTCGCCGGGCCCTGCCCGGCCACCAGACGCAAAAGCCCCTGCTAAACCGCGTGGGGCTTTTACGTCTTTTCGTCGCTACTGGCGCTCGGCCAGTCCGTTGCGGCGGACGAATTCCCTTGCTTTAACCAGGAATTCGAGCTGATCGTGGACTTTTCCCAGCGGGTCGGCACTGCGTGTGGAGCGGCAAAGCACGACGGCGCCTTCCAGTGCGGCGATCGACATTACCGCCAGCGAGTCGGCATCCGGCTCGAGGAAGCCGTCGGCGACAAACGCGCGCGTCAGCGCCGTGCGCCAGTGGGCGAAAATCCGTCCAGCCTCGGCGGCCAACCGGACTTCGTCATCGGCGCAGCCGATCGCCGCGGCCACCACGGGACAGCCGGCGTTGAAATCGCTATCAACCAGCGCGCCTTCCCAGAATTTGACGAACTGCCGCAACAGCACTTTCGCACCCCGCCCGGCGGCGTCGTCGATGTCGGCGGTGATCGCGTCCCCGGCATACCGGAGCGCCTCGGCGACGATTTGATTGCGGCCGTCGGGAAAGTGGTAGTAGACCGAGCCACGGGGTGCGCCGCTGCGGGTGAGCACCTCGTCGATGGTCACGCCCGCGGCGCCGCGTTCACGCATCACCTCGGCGGCGCTGATCAGCATATTTGTTCGGGTATTCCCGCGCTTGCTGCGGGCAGGCGTCGGCCGCGTTGTCAACGACATGGTCGTGCTTCCCTTTACCGTCCGGCCGTCACGCAGCGTGCGGGTCGCGGAGGTGCGGAATTCGCCAGTGCATGGCACGTCGATCGAACCGCACGGACCGCAACGACTTGCGGCGAAGGTCGGGAATCTCCCGGGTGAAGTGGTAGCCGGCGAGATTGAACTCAACGATCAACATGATCTTCTCCTGGGCTATCTGGTCCCGTCGTGCGCCGTATCAACCAACCCACGATTATGCTATGGACCATATAAGACAGCCGTAAGATACGCAAATCAACGGCTGTCCGATAGGCGGCAATCCCTGCAAGTGCCCTCATTTGGACCTGTCAAGGGTCTGGCGGGGCGGGAGCGTAACGCGGCGAGAATTATGCTCCATTGCATAATTCTCGCCGCTGCGCTTGACTGTGCCGATGGCCAACACCCCACCCGACAACGCGCCGGTCCTGCCGGCCCTGGACACCGTGACATTGGAGCGGGACGGACACGTCTTGCTGATCGGCCTGAACCGGCCGCAGAAAAGGAATGCTTTCAATCAGGCGATGCTCACCGACCTGGCCCGCGCCCACGGCCTGCTCGAGTCGGATGCGTCGGTGCGCGTCGGTGTGCTCTTCGCGCACGGCGAGCACTTCACCGGCGGTCTGGACCTTGTCGACGTCGGTCCCAATATCGCCTCCGGCGACCTGCCGCTGCCAGCCGACGGACGGGACCCGTGGCGTCTAGACGGCTCCTGGACCACGCCGCTGATCGCGGTAGCGCATGGCTGGTGCATGACCCTGGGCATCGAGCTGCTGCTGGCCGCCGATGTCCGCATCGCGGCGACGGGCACCCGGTTCGCGCAGCTCGAGGTGCAGCGCGGCATCTATCCCTTCGGTGGCGCCACCCTGCGACTGCCCCGCGAGGCCGGATGGGGCAACGCCATGCGCTGGCTGCTCACTGGCGACGAGTTCGACGCCGCCGAGGCGCACCGGATCGGTCTGGTCCAAGAGGTGGCCGATGACGCCGCGGCCGCCCTGGCGCGCGCCCGCGAGATCGCCCACACCATCGCGCAGCGCGCCGCGCCGCTTGCCGTGCGCGCCACGCTGGCGTCAGCGCATCTGGCCCGCGATCAGGGCGACGCAGCTGCCATAGCGCGGCTACGACCGGATGTGGCGGCCCTATTCGCCACCGCCGACGCTGCCGAAGGCGTGCAATCGTTCGTCGAGCGGCGCCAAGCGCGATTCCAGGGCCGCTAACCGCGTTAGGCTCGGCCCAGCGGATCGTGGAAGGCGTTAGCCATGGGCCATTACAAGAGCAATGTGCGCGACCTGGAATTCAACCTGTTCGAAACGCTGGGCTTGGAGCAGGTGCTGGCCGACGAAGCGTTCGGCGACCTGGACGTCGAATCGGTGCGGGAGATGCTTTCCGAGGCAGCCCGGTTGGCCGAGGGGCCGGTGGCCGAGTCGTTTGCCGACGGCGACCGGCATCCGCCGACGTTCGACCCCGACACCCATGTCGTGAGCCTGCCCGAACCGTTCAAGAAGTCGCTGAGTGCGTGGCGCGACGGCGAGTGGTTCCGGGTCGGGCTCAACGAAGACGTCGGCGGTGTGCCGGCGCCGTCGATCGTGCAATGGGCAATCAACGAGTTGGTGCTCGGCGCCAACCCGCCGGTGTTCATGTTCTTGGCCGGGCCGTTTATGGCGAACATCCTCTATGGCATTGGCAATGAGCAGCAACGGCACTGGGCATCGATGGCGATCGACCGCAACTGGGGCGCCACCATGGTGCTCACAGAACCCGACGCCGGTTCCGACGTCGGGGCCGGCCGCACCAAGGCGATCGACCAGGGCGACGGCACATGGCACATCGACGGCGTCAAGCGATTCATCACCAACGGCGACACCGACGACCTGTTCGAGAACATCCTGCACCTTGCACTGGCCCGGCCCGAGGGCGCCTCGCCCGGTACCAAGGGATTGAGCCTATTTCTGGTACCCAAATTCCTGCTCGACCCCGAGACCGGCGAACCGGGCGAGCGCAACGGGGTATTCGTCACCGGGCTGGAACACAAAATGGGCCTGAAGGTTTCGGCCACGTGTGAACTGACATTCGGCCAGCACGGAGTCCCGGCGAAGGGATGGCTGGTCGGCGACAGCCACAACGGGATCGCGCAAATGTTCAAGATCATCGAGTATGCGCGAATGATGGTAGGTACCAAGGCCATTGCGACGTTGTCGACGGGTTACCTGAATGCATTGGAATACGCCAAGACTCGGGTCCAGGGAGCCGACCTCACCCAGATGACCGACAAGAGGGCGCCGCGGGTCACCATCTTGCACCACCCTGATGTGCGCCGAGCGTTGATGATGCAGAAGTCCTACGCCGAAGGCCTGCGCGCGCTGTATCTCTACACCGCCGCCCACCAGGACCCGGCGGCGGCCGCCGTCGTATCGGGCGCCGACGCTGCGTTGGCGGAACGGGTCAACGATCTGCTGCTGCCGATCGTGAAGGGCGTGGGCTCCGAGCGGGCCTATCAGACTTTGACCGAATCGCTGCAAACCTTTGGTGGATCCGGCTTCCTGCAGGATTACCCGATCGAGCAGTACATCCGCGACGCGAAGATCGACAGCCTCTACGAGGGCACCACGGCGATCCAGGCGCAGGACTTCTTCTTCCGCAAGATCGTCCGCGATCACGGTGTGGCGCTTCAACATCTGGTCGCCCAGATCGAGTCGTTCATCGACAGTGACGATGCCCGCCCCGAACTCGCCGACGCCCGTTCGCAGCTGGCCACCGCAGTCGACGACCTGCAAGCCTGGGTCAACACCATGACCGGATACCTGGTCGACTCTCAGCAGAGCTCCCGCGAACTCTATCGAGTGGGCTTGGAGTCGGTGCCCTTCCTGCTCGCCGTCGGCGATCTGCTGATCGGATGGCTGTTGCTCCGCCACGCGGAGATCGCGCTGGCGGCGCTCGATCGCGACCCGACATCGGCCGACCGGGCGTTTTATTGCGGAAAAGTCGCTGCAGCAAACTTTTTCGTCAAGAACGTGCTCCCGCGGCTGACCGCTGATCGCGGGATCGCCGCAAATGTCGACCTAGCGGTCATGGATCTGCGCGAAGAGGCGTTCTGATCGGCTGGTAGCTCGACTGTGCGGCCAGCCGCACGCTCGGGCGCGAATGTGCGGCTGGCCGCACACTCGAGGGAAGGCGGCCGCTAGCTGTCGACGGTGTAACCCATCGGCATCAGCACGCTCTTCTGCAGGGTGAAGTGCTCGACGCCTTCCGGTCCGTTCTCCCGGCCGATGCCGGAGTTCTTGTAGCCGCCGAACGGACAGCAGGGGTCGAAGGCATACCAGTTGATCGCGTACGTCCCCGTGCGGATCTGCTCCGAGATCTCGATGCCCCGTGGCACATTGGTTGTCCACACGCTACCGGCCAGTCCGTAGGCCGAGTCGTTGGCGATCTTGATCGCGTCTTCCTCGGTGTCGTAGGGGATGATGCTCAGCACCGGTCCGAAGATCTCCTCCTGGGCGATCGTCATCTTGTTGTCGACGTCGGCAAACACCGTCGGTTCGACGAAGAAACCGCTGTCCAGGCCTTCGGGGCGGCCGCCGCCGCACACCAGCCGCGCGCCCTCCTCGACGCCCTTGGCGATGTAGCCCTCGACCCGGGCGCGCTGCTTCTCGGAGATGAGCGATCCGAGCTGGGCCGCCGGGTCAGACGGCGTCCCGACCGGCAGCGCCTGCACGAAAGCGCTAACCGCGTCTACGATTTCGTCGTATCGCGAGCGTGGCGCCAGGATGCGGGTCTGGGCCACGCAGGCCTGCCCGGTGTTCATGATTCCGGAGAACACCAGCATCGGGATCGCAGCGGCCAGGTCGACATCGTCGAGGACGATGGCCGCCGATTTGCCGCCGAGTTCCAGCGTGCACGGCTTGAGCATCTCCGCCGCGCGGCGGCCGATTTCCTTGCCGACGGCCGAACTGCCGGTGAAGGAGAAGATGTCGACGTCGCGATTGGACGTCAGCGCCTGGCCGGTCTCGATGCCGCCGGGCACCACCGACAGCACGCCCTCGGGAAGTCCGGCCTCGGCGAACACTTCCGCCAAAGCGTTTGTGCTCAAGGGGGTTTCAGCGGCCGGCTTGAGCACCACCGTGCACCCGGCCAGCAACGCCGGACCGAGCTTGTTGATCGCCAGGAACAGCGGCACGTTCCACGCCACGATCGCGCCCACCACGCCGATCGGCTCGCGGTGGACGATGGTCTGCCCGTAGCCGCCATTGCGGGTCTCTTGCCATTTGACCTGGTCGACGGCGGGGCCGGCGAAGAAGTTCAGCGCCCCGATCCCACTCATCCACTGCATCGTCTCGACGGAGATCGGCGGCTGGCCAGTCTCGAGGCCGAGCAGCTTGGTGAAACCGTCCTTGTGCTCCTCCAGCAGTTTGAGCGCATTGGCGATGACGGCCGCACGCTCTTTCGGTGGCGTGCTCGGCCAGGGGCCGTTGTCGAAGGCCGCGCGCGCCGCCGCGACGGCGGCGTCCACGTCGGCCGCAGTCGCCATCGGCACCTTCCCGACGTATTCGCCGGTGGCCGGGCAATGCACCTCGATGACCTCGGAGGTCGACGGCTCAGTCCATTTGCCGCCGATGAAAAGCTTGTCGTATTCCGTCTTAAAGTCGGTCATTTGCGCCGTTCCTCCTCATCGCTCCGGCTCTGCATCATCGCCGGTGGCCTGAGCGCCACCCTACCCAGCCGATCGCAAAACGAGAACACGTTTCAGTCAACAGGCACTACGGCCTCATTGCGGTCGCAGCACCAGCACCAAATTGCTCACCAGGAACTCACGTATCACCGGTATCGTCGTCAGCCACCACGCCCATCTGGGGTGGTAGCGCGGGAACGCGGAAACCAGCGCGCCGGTGCTCGCCGCCCAATTCAGGCCGTCCGCCACCGACACCGCGAACAACGACGAGCCGTAGTTGTTTTTGGCCGGATGGCCGTGCTTGCGCGCATAACGCGCAGCGGCCCGGGCTCCGCCCAGGTAGTGCGTGAGGCCCATTTCGTGGCCGCCGAACGGACCGAGCCAGACCGTGTAGGACAGCACCGCGAGGCCGCCTGGCTTGGTCACCCGCAGCATTTCGCCGCCGAGCTGCCAGGGTCGCGGTACGTGCTCGGCAACGTTGGACGACAGGCAGATATCCACCGAGTCATCGGCGAACGGCAGCGCCATGCCGGACGCTCGGACGAATGTGTCCGTTGCCCGTGGCAAAGACGTTCCAGCCGAATGCATTTCGCTCGAGTCCGGTTCCACGCCGATGTAGCGGACACCGGCATCGGCGAATGCGGCGGCGAAATAACCGGGGCCGCCGCCGACGTCGAGCAGCGTGCGACCAGACGCAGACTCGCCGTGGACCGACCGCCAGAGATCGCTCACCATGGCCACAGTGTCGGTTGCCAGCGTGCGGTAAAACCGGGCCGGATCCGGCTGCTCGTAGCGGAACTCTGACAGCAGCCGCACCGATCGGGACAGGGTCGCTCGGCGCGCGAACAGATCAGTCACGGCCACCGGCCAACCCTACGGCCCGCTAGGCTGGCAAACCATGTCTGACCTTCGCTCCGTCTTGCTGCTGAGCTGGCGCGATATCGGGCACCCGCAGGGCGGCGGCAGTGAAACCTACCTGCAGCGCATCGGCGCTCAACTGGCCGCGTCCGGCGTCAGCGTCACACTGCGCACCGCCCGCTACGCCGGCGCGGCGCGGCGGGAAGTGATCGACGGCGTGCGGATCAGCCGCGCAGGCGGGCGGTATTCGGTCTACGTGTGGGCGCTGTTGGCGATGGCGGCGGCGCGTTTGGGGGTGGGGCCGCTGCGGCGGGTTCGCCCGGATGTGGTCGTTGACACCCAGAATGGTTTGCCGTTTCTGGCGCGGTTGGTCTACGGGCGGCGGGTAGCGATCTTGGTGCATCACTGCCATCGGGAACAGTGGCCGGTGGCCGGGCGGGTGCTGGGTCGGCTGGGCTGGTTCGTCGAGTCGCGGTTGTCGCCGAGGCTGCACCGCCGTAATCAGTACGTCACGGTTTCACTGCCGTCGGCCCGTGACCTGGTCGGCCTGGGTGTCGGTGACGAGCGAATCGCGCTGGTGCGCAACGGCCTTGACGAAGCGCCCGAGGCGTCCTTGGGTGGCCCGCGGGCGGCCACCCCGCGGGTGTTGGTGTTGTCCCGGCTGGTACCACACAAGCAGATCGAGGACGCGCTAGCTGCGGTGGCCCGGTTGCGGCCATCGATTCCCGGGCTGCATCTCGATATCGTCGGCGGCGGATGGTGGTCGCGGCGCTTGGTCGACCACGCGGCGTCGCTTGGCATCAGCGACGCGGTGACATTCCACGGGCATATTGACGACGTCACCAAACACCATGTGATGCAACAGTCTTGGGTGCACGTGCTGCCCTCCCGCAAAGAGGGTTGGGGTTTGGCGGTGGTCGAGGCCGGGCAGCATGCGGTGCCCACCATCGGATACCGATCTTCCGGTGGACTGGCCGATTCGATCATCGACGGGGTTACCGGGATGCTGGTCGACAGCCGTACGGAGTTGGTGAATCGACTTCAGCAGCTACTGGACGATCCGGTGCTGCGTGATCAGCTCGGTGCCAAGGCGCAAGCGCGCAGCGCCGAATTCTCTTGGCCGCAAAGCGCCGACGCGATGCGCGCCGTGCTCGAGTCGGTGATGGACGGCGATCGCGTCAGCGGAGTGGCGTAGCGCTTAGCATCTTGCTTTCACATTGAAAGCGCCCCGGCAGCTATTTGCTCAGATCGGGTAGGCACGCCGGTGAGCTGTTCGGAGACAGTCCAGAGCTTGCGTTGCATGAGTCTTGTCGATTAACGACATCTCAACTTTGTCAGGTGTGTCTGTCGGGCCGTGGGCCCCGCTGGGCATCCTGACGCCAGGTAACCACCGTCGTACCCAAAGCTCCGCCGATCAGCGTCGCCAACCACACCAGGTGTGCGATCATCGCGAGCAGTCGACGATCGGCGGGTACGCCTGCTGAGGTGCCGCCGACCCGATACAGCACCAGGTCCTGCCCGCGATAGGCCACCGGCAGGCGCTCGAATGTCCTTGCTGCCGAGCCCATATCGCCGGGCGTGCCCACTTCGACCACCAGCCATCGCACGCCATCACGGCGAAGCGCAACCGGGTCGGCACCGGCCAACAGCAGCCGCTGCACCCGGTGCTCCCGGTCTCCCTCACCGGGAATCGTCACACCCGAAATGATCAGGTCGCCGGTCATCAGTACGTCGGCGCGCACCCAGCGCGGCAGCGGATCGAGGACCGGCGCCCGCCCGGACCAGACGAACTGCCGCATGGTGTCGGCCGGCAACACCGCGACCTCCCCGGGATCGCGGTTGATCAGCGCCGCGACGGCTGTCCAGTCGGTCGGGTAGTGCACCGGCTCGACTTTCCCTGCTACGCCCCACGCCAAGTCGGGAAGTGCGAGCAGCAACGCCGCACAGCACACCAGCGCGGGAACCGCCGGCCCCGAAAAACCAAGCCAACGCCGCAACGTCAGCACCGCGCCGGCGCCGGCCAGCGCGTATCCGGGCATCGCCAGCGCCACCCACTTCTGCCCGTCGCGCAGCACGCCCAGGCCGGGCGCGGCCTCGACCATCGCGTGCAGCGCGGATAGGCCCGGCCCGGTGGCCAATGCGGCGGGTACCACCACGGACACCGCTGCCAGCAACACCAGAGGCACCGCCGCACGGCAGCGCACCAGCGCCGGTAGCCCGATGATCACCACGGCAAATAGCACCCCGGCCGACAGCACTGCGAAAAGTGTTGCCCGCGAGGCCGGTACGGCCTCGCCGTTCCAGATCCCGCCCAGGCTGGCCAAGCTGCCGAGCGTGCCCAGACCGGGCTCGGCGCGGGCGGCGAACGCCGCAACGTCCGGGGTCCGCGCCCAAATACGGTCGGCCGATGACAAGCCCAGTGCCGCGACCGTCAACCACGGCAGTGCCGCCACCAGGGCCGTGCCCAACATGACGGCGGCGCACATCCAACGCGGCCTGGGCGCCCCCGGGCCCCCAACAGGGACAGCGACGCAAACCAGTCCGACCACGGCCGCAAGGATCAACCCGGTCGGGGTCAGTCCGGCCAGCGCGATCCAGAACATCAGCCCGAAGAGGTCTGACCAGACAGGCCGGTCGGTCGATCGCAGCGCCAGCACGGTCGTCGCCACCCAGGGCAGGCAGCCATAGCCGAGCAGCAGGCTCCAATGGCCCTGTAGCAGCCGTTCACCGACATACGGATTCCAAATCGCCAGCGTGATCGCGACAAACTGGCCGCTGGCGCCGGCTTCCGGCAACACCATGGCGACCATCCGGGCGGCACCCCAACCCGCCAGCCACAGCCCCGCGACGAGCAACGCCTTCACCACGATGCCGCCGTCGACGCAGTGCGATGCCAACGCGATGGCGAAATCCTGCGGCGTCGCCCGCGGAGGCGACATCAGCCCGAGCGCGGTGTCGGACAGATACGACCGCGGCGTGGACACCGCGTCGCGCAGCAGCAGGTATCCCGGGCTGATCAGCGGCGCAGTCACCAGCAGCGCCAACGCCAGTGCGTACCCGGGACGAGACGACTGCAGAACCCAGCGAGGTACCGGCCTCACGCGGCCCGGCTCGGTTTGATGGCCGGGCTTCTCTTCAGCCGTTCCGGCTGCATCGTCGCCCGGCTCGGTTTGATGGCCGGGCTTCTCTTCAGCCGTTCCGGCTGCATCGTCGCCCGGCTAGGACCGATCGGGCGGGCCCGAAGTCGGCGGGCTTCCCGAACTCGGCGGACCCGCGCCGGGTGGCCCCGACTCCCGCTGCAGGTCGCTCGGCGGCGTCGGCAGCTTCTCGGTCTCGGCCTCAGCGCCGGATACTCGTTCGACCGGCGGTTCGCCGCGGCCGAAGAAGCCGTGATCCGCGGTGTCCAGCCCGGGGTCGAGCAGGGTTGCCTCGGTCCGCAGGCTAAATGAGCCGAGCAGCAGGCCGCCGATCAGCGCGATCACGCCGGACGCGGTGAAGCTGATCGGCAGGACCCGGGACCACAACGCCAGTCGGTCGCGCTCGTTGCGCGCGGCATTCACCTGCGACTCGATGGTCTCCTCGTTGGAGGTGACTTTGTAGTCGACCATCGTCACCTCAGGCTTTAGCGGGTCGCGGGCAAAGTAGTGATTGGCGTGGTCGTCTTCTTTGACGATGGTCCCCGACTCCGGGTCCACCCAGAAGGTTCGCTGCGCCGCGTAGTAGCGGGTCATGGTGATCTTGTCGTCCGGGTCTCCGGGCACGTCCCATGTCGCCGCGGTGGCCGTCACCTTGCTGTCCTCGTCGTTGGCATACAGCGACGGGTACTTGATCGGCTCGGCCAGTTTGCCGTCGGCGTCGTAGCCGACGTCTTGGGTGAACCGATAGGTGGTCAAGCCGTTGACGTCTTCCTCTCCGCTGTAGTTGGCGTCGAACGCCTTCTGCGCGATCGGGTCGAAATACAAATACGTCCTCTTCTCAGTGTGGAAGGGGAATCGGTAGGACAGTCCGTCGTGCGGCAACGCGATATTGGTGGGTGGGTTTTCGTCGTGGAATCCGCGCGGTTTCTGGACGGCCCCGCCGGGATGGGTGTCATCGGACACCGCCATCGCGGTTTTGCGGTTGAGGGTGACGGTGTCGACGAGTGCGAGCAGCAGGCCAGTGTCTTTTTGCTTGTCGCTGCGTCGAACCGAGCTACCCACTTGCAGTGTGACGACGTCGGCGTTGGCGGGCGATTCGACGTCGACCTGTTCTTGGGATACCAGCGGCACGTTGTGATCGACGACCAGCTTCTGACTATTCAAGGACGCTGGGTCCAGCGCGGTGCCGGTGCCCTCACCGATCAACGTGGCATCCAGGTTGAGCGGGATCTTGGTGATCCTGCTGCTGGTGTAGGTCCACAGCAACAGCGCGGCGACGAGCAAGGCGGCTCCGAGTCCCATGATCCCGCACGCGGCCATCCGCAGCATGACTGCTCGGTTCACGTCGCCGTGACCTCCTTCTGGTCTCACTCGGTTCGGGACACCAAACAGCCGCCCGTCGCGACCGCCCCGACCTGGGGCCAGCGAAGCAAAACTCGTTCGACCCTAACAGCATTATTTAAGGTCGCAGTTCATGTCCCCTTGCGACGATAACCGTGGGTAAACGGGGTGTGCCCGGTTGGTCGGGTACACCGTCGCGGGCAGACTGTCGTCATGGCCCGCACTGACGATGGTGACGCCCAGCAGGTGGGGGGAACTCGTAGTTTCCTGCCGGCGGTGGAAGGAATGCGGGCATGCGCGGCGATCGGCGTCGTCGTCACCCACGTCGCATTTCAGACCGGGCACTCCGGTGGGGTCGACGGTCGGCTGTTCGGTCGCTTCGATCTGGCGGTCGCGGTGTTCTTCGCGTTGTCGGGATTTTTGTTGTGGCGCGGACATGCCGCGGCGGCGCGCGGTCTGGGGTCGCGCCCGCCGACCGGTCATTACCTGCGATCGCGGGTGGTGCGGATCATGCCTGCGTACCTGGTGGCCGTCGTGGTGATCCTGACCCTGCTGCCGGACGCCGATCACCCGAGCCTGACGGTGTGGCTGGCGAATCTCTCGCTCACGCAGGTGTATGTGCCGCTGACGTTGACACACGGGCTCACCCAGATGTGGAGCCTTTCGGTGGAGGTCACTTTCTATCTGGCATTACCGATCCTTGTAGTGCTGGCGGCCCGGCTGCCGGTGCGCGGCCGGGTGCCCGCGATCGCGGCTCTCGGTGTCGCCAGCTGGTTTTGGGGCTGGATTCCCTTCGCCGCTGCGGCCGGGCTCAATCCGCTGAACTGGCCACCGGCATTCTTCTCCTGGTTCGCTGCGGGGATGCTGCTCGCGGAGTGGGTGTACAGCCCGCTCGGATGGGCGCATCGGCTCGCCCGACGCCGGGTGCTGATGGCCGTCGTCGCGGTGGCGGCTTATCTGGTGGCCGCCTCACCGCTGGCCGGGCCCGCGGGGTTGGTCCCGAGCAGCGCCACGCAGTTCACGGTGAAGACCGCGATGGGTGCGCTGGTGGCGGCGGGCCTGGTGGCGCCGCTGGTGCTGGACCGGCCGCACACCGGCCATCGGCTTTTGGGCACTAGGCCGATGGTGACGCTGGGACGCTGGTCCTACGGCATCTTCATCTGGCATCTTGCGGCGTTGACCATGGTGTTTCCGGTGATCGGCGAATTCTCCTTCAGGGGCCACATGCCCGAGGTGCTGGTGCTGACGCTGATCTTCGCGATTGCCATCGCCGCGGTGAGCTATGCGCTCGTCGAATCGCCATGTCGAGAAGCATTGCGGCGCTGGGAATCTCGCAGAAAGCAACAGCGCGCGCCCACGCTCGACAGCGCCGTCAGCCCGCGTCAAGAAGACGCAATCGCGCCATGATGTCGGCGCGGACCGCCGAGCGGCGCGCCTTGCCGGCGTCGTCGCGTAACGGGGTGTCGACGAACTCGACAGTGGGCGGCACCTTGTAGCCGGCGATCCGGTCGCGCAGAAACGCCTGCACTGTCTGCTCATCCAGCGCCGACCCCGCCTGAACCAATGCGTACGGCACCTGGCCCAGGTCCTCATGAGGTACACCGACAACCAGGCAGGACAGCACATCCGGGTGTGCCGACAGGGCATTCTCGATCTCGGCCGGGTAGACGTTGCGGCCGCCGACGGTGAACATGTCGACCCGGCGGTCGGACAGGTACAAGAATCCGTCCTCGTCGAAATAGCCGAGGTCGCCCAACGAGTCCCAGCCGTCGCGGGATTTCGCCCTCGTGCCGATGTACCGGTACGTCGGCGAGCTGCCGGGACTGGGCCGCATGTAGATCTCGCCGACCACACCGGGCGGGCAGGGATTCCCATCATCGTCGAGAACCTTCATCTCCCCGCTGACAACCATGCCGACCGAGCCGCGGTGGGTCAGCCACTGGTCTCCGGAGATAATGGTCAGCGCCTGAAGTTCGGTGCCGCCGTACAGCTCCCAGATATTTTCGGGAGCCAGCAGTTCGATCCACGCCTCCTTGATCGCCGGCGGGCACGGTGCACCCAGGTGCCAGAACCGCCGGATCGACGACAGGTCATAGGACCCCGGATCGGCACGATAGACCGGCAGCGCCCGCTGCATGATCGTCGGCACCGTGGTGACGAGCTGGGGGCGATGCTCGGTGATCAGCCGGAGCAACTCGTGCGGGTCGAACCGGCTCATCAGCACCAGGTGATTGCGCATCATCAGCGCGATCGTCGCGCTGGTGAAGCCGGTGTTGTGGGTCAGCGGCACCGGAACCAGAGTGGTATCGCCTTCCTGCGCACCCAGGGCGTACCCGAACGCCGGCGGAAGCCGGCTGTCGCCGCCGGCCTCGATGAGCTTGGGCCGCCCCGTGCTGCCGCCCGACGCCATCGACTTCCAGCACGGTGACACCGCTTCGGGCAGCGGGCCGTCTGACAACGCCGGATCCGGCACGAAACCCGCTGGCACGCTGGGTGTTCCGGGGTGGTCCCGTCCGACGAGCAGCGCGCGGGGCCGCAGTTCCAGCAGGTCCTCGAACTCGGCGTCCGGCAGGCGCGGGGACAGCGGCTGAGGCACCGCGCCCAGCTTCCAGCACGCCACCGCGGCCTGCACCCATTCGACGGAGTTGGGCAGCACAATCGTCACGTAGTCACCCACGCCGACGCCGCGATCCGCGTACGCGCGCGCCAGCCGGTTCGTCGAGCGGTCCAGTTCGCCGCGGGTCAGCGTGCGTCCGTCGCAGGTAACCGCCGGCTCGTCGGGGGCAAGCTCGGCCAGCGCCGAAATCCGGGTGCCGATCGGCGGGACCGGCTCACTCTGGGTCACGAGTAGGCGCCCTGTCGCTCAAAGATGCGTCGCGGGTTGTCCACGAGCATGGTGTGCAGCTGTTCGTCGGTCACGCCGCGTTCCTTCAATGCTGGGATCACGTCGTTGTGGATGTGCAGGTAATGCCAGTTCGGCGCCATCTGCGGCACCAGATCCTCGGGCAGCGCGTCGAAGTAGCAATTGGCGTCGTGCGAGAGCACCATCTTGTCGGCGTGCCCGCGCTCGCACATCGTCGCCACGATGCCGACCCGCTCCTCGAACGGTAAGAGCATGTCGAGACCGAACCGGTCCATCCCCAGATAGGAACCGGGGGCGATGAGCTCCTCCAGGTAGCCGACGTCGGTGCTGTCACCCGAATGGCCGATGATCACCCGGCTCAGGTCGACGCCTTCCTCTTCGAAGATGCGCTGTTGCTCGAGCCCGCGCCGCAGCCCCGCGTGGGTGTGCGTGGAGATCGGCACGCCGGTGCGCTTGTGCGCCTGGGCCACCGCGCGCAGCACCCGTTCCACGCCGGGGGTGATGCCGGGCTCGTCGGTGGCGCATTTGAGGATCCCGGCCTTGATGCCGGTGTCGGCGATGCCCTGTTCGATGTCGCGGACGAACATGTCTGTCATGATCTCCGGGCCGCCCAGCATCGCGCCCGGTCCCTCGTAGTGGAACCGGAAGGGGACATCGTTGTAGGTGTACAAGCCGGTCGCGACGACGATGTTCAGTTCCGTCTCCGCGGCCACCCGGGCGATGCGCGGGATGTAGCGGCCCAGCCCGATCACGGTGAGGTCGACGATGGTGTCCACTCCGCGCGACTTGAGCTCGTTGAGCCGGGTGACGGCGTCAGCTATCCGTGCCTCTTCGTCGCCCCACGCTTCCGGGTAGTTCTGGGCAATCTCGCTGGTCATGATGAACACGTGCTCGTGCATGAGAGTGACGCCGATGTCGGCGGTATTGATCGGTCCGTGAGCGGTATTCAGTAGCGACATGCGCCCGATGTTAGGTGCTCTACTGCTCGCGCATGACGGGCTTCGCCGGACCGGTGGTAGTCATGCCCGGGTTTGATACGCCTTCCAGCGATCCGGGTCGCATTCGAGCGCGCTACGGTCCCAGCCGGCGCGGACCGCCTCCGCTTCGTAGCTGTCCTGCAAAAATGCCAGCAGCACCTCGTCAGGATCGGCTGCCTGCCGCACCACCTCGTACGGAAGGAGAAACTCGCCATGCTCCTTGCTGTAGTGGGCCTCTGCGGGCCGCACCGAATA
>NZ_DATMLH010000003.1:0-41093 GCF_035570115.1 Mycobacterium sp. | reverse complement strand
CGTAGAGGATCGGCGCGAACGTCTCGGTGTGCACGATGTCGGTCTGCGACGGCATCCGCGCCACCGCCGGCGCGACATAGTAGGCACTCGGGTGGCCGGCATCGTGGCGCTCGCCGCCGACCACCTCGCCGCCGTCGGCGCGCGCGTGTTCCAGCGCGCCCACCATGTCGCGGTAGGCAGTCTCGTGAATGAGCGGGCCGACCAGCGTGCCTTCGGTCGACGGATCGCCGATCGGCAGCTGCCGATAGGCGGCGGCGATGCGCTCAACGACCTCGTCGGCCACCGATCGGTGCACGATCAGCCGGCGCAGCGTGGTGCAGCGCTGACCGGCGGTGCCGGCGGCGGCGAACACGATGGCGCGCACCGCGAGGTCTAGGTCGGCCGATGGCGTGACGACGGCGGCGTTGTTGCCGCCCAGTTCCAATAGCGAGCGGCCGAATCGCTGCGCGACCTGCGGACCGACCTGCCGGCCCATGCGCACCGAGCCGGTCGCGGAGACCAGCGCGATCCGCTCGTCGTCGACGAGCTGCTCACCGACCTCGCGGCCACCGATGATCAGGGCGCTCACGGCGCGTGGCGCGCCGACGTCACTGGCCGCGCGTTCAATCAGCGCCTGGCAGGCCAGCGCCGTCAACGGCGTCAGCTCGGATGGCTTCCACACCACGGTGTCCCCGCATACCAGCGCCACCGCGGTATTCCACGCCCACACCGCGACCGGGAAGTTGAATGCGGTGATCACGCCGACCACGCCGAGCGGATGCCAGGTCTCCATCAGCCGATGCCCCGGTCGCTCAGAGGCGATCGTGCGGCCGTACAGCTGACGCGACAGGCCGACGGCGAACTGGCAGACGTCGATCATCTCCTGCACCTCGCCCAGCGCCTCGGAGGTGATCTTGCCGGCCTCGATCGTCACCAGGGTGGCGAGATCTTGGTTGTGCTGGGTGAGCAGCTCGCCCAGCCGGCTCACCAGCGCACCGCGTACCGGAGCGGGGGTGGCCCGCCACGCCGAAAACGCTTGTGCGGCAGCGGCGATATCGCTGTCGACCTGTTCGGGCGTGGTCTGCTCGACGGTGAACAGGACGTCGCCGGTGATCGGAGTGCTCGCCGGCTGGCCGTGCTCGCCGGGCTCACCGAGGGTGACATCACAGCCGACGGCATCCAGCGCGCGGCGGGCGCGGGCGCGCAACTCGTCGACGGCGGGCAGGTGGGTGCTCACGCGAGTGCCTCCTTGCAAAGCGATTCGTAAAGCACGTACGGGTCGTGAATGTGGCGGCCGATCGCCCCCGCCATCCAATCGATGCTGTAGCCGGAGTCGTCGGCGATTCCGGTGGCCGCTATAGTCTCGGTGTCGCGGTCCAGATTGGACCGAAAGATCCCGGCCGCTGAGGCTGGCAGAAAGTCTTCGTAGACAACGGGTTTGGATGGGTCGCCGCCGCGGTAGTAGGCCAGCCCCGCAGCGGCCATCTCGTCGTTGGTCGACGGAAAGTACTGGCCCCAGACTTCGGCGGGATCGTCGTTACCGGAAAGACGAGCCATCGCCGCGTCGTAACGCTGCCGGCCCCTGGGCGTCAGCGCCACGCCGCGTGCCTCGACCTCGCCGAAGCGGACCCGCAGCGAGCCGTCGACAACCGTTCCATCGTCGTGGCGAAACCGGCGTGGTTCGGCGAGGGCGCGAAACGACGTCTGGCGCAACAGCACCGCGGGGCCGTCCCAGCGGGGCGGTCCCTGGATAGCGTCGATCATCGTGACGCCGCGCGCGGTCATCCGCTGGTAGAGCTCGTCGATGTCGAGCACCCGCGGCGTCAGGTGATTGATGTGGGTGGACGTGACTCCGGCGATGTCGGCGGCCACCGCGGACACCCGCGACAGCTCGTCATACCAGGACTTGTCGATCGTTTCACCCGACAGCGCGAACGCCGCCACGGCTTGGGCGACAAAGTCATCGGCCTGGTCGGCGTCGCAGCCGCCGTCTGCCGCGATCACCCGGGCCCGGGCGATCAGCGCCGGATCGAACAGTTGGCGGCGTGCCAGGAACGTGTGCACACGAGCGTTCAGGTCGGCGTCGAAGAAACGTGCATCCCTGAGCGCCAGCATCGACGTGAAAACCCGAAACGGGTTGCGCGCCAACTCTTGCGCGGCGATGGGCCGAAACGCGGTGGAGACCACCGGAACCGGTGAAACGGCGTCGCGCAGATCGTAGTAGCCGACCGGGACCATGCCGAAGGCCGAGAACAGGTCGGCGACAGCGGCCAGCTCGTCGGGCGTGCCGACCCGGATCGCGCCGTGCCGCTCGGCGGTAACCCGGGACAGCGTGCCCAGTCGTTCGGCGCCCGCATGCCGTGCGGCGTAATCCCTGTTGACCTGGGTACTGACCTCGACCAGCGTGGTGTAGGCAGGCACTTCGCTGCCGTACATGGCAGACAGGCCGGCGGCGAAGAGCTCCCGTAGCCGCCACGTCGGCAACCTTTTCGCACGGCTCAACGGCGATCACCGCTGCGATACTCTCCGGCCATGGCTGAGACGCTCGACGACATCGACCGGATATTGGTGCGCTCGCTAGTCGCTGACGGGCGCGCGACATTGTCGGAGCTGGCGGCGAGCGCCGGCCTGTCGGTCTCGGCGGTCCAGTCGCGGGTGCGCAGGCTGGAGTCTCGCGGCGTCGTCACGGGGTACTGCGCGCGGATCGATCCCG
This sequence comes from Mycobacterium sp., assembly GCF_035570115.1. GTDB lineage: Bacteria > Actinomycetota > Actinomycetes > Mycobacteriales > Mycobacteriaceae > Mycobacterium. Next base: position 38,401 of record NZ_DATMLH010000003.1, on the reverse strand, counting down.
AAGCGATCGGGCATCTGTTGTCGGCGTTCGTGGCCATCACCCCTCTCGATCCCTCTCAACCCGATGATGCGCCGGCCCGCCTGCAACACATCGAGGCGATCGAGTCGTGTCACTCGGTGGCCGGCGAGGAAAGCTACATCTTGGTGGTGCGCGTCGAGTCCCCGCGTGCGCTGGAAGAGCTCTTGCAGCAGATCCGGACAGCCGCCAACGTGCAGACCCGCAGCACGATCATTTTACAGACATTTTACGATGGTCGACAATTTGTACCGTAATAAATACTGTGCTGGGTCAAGATACCGTAAAAATTCCTGATAGGGTTGACGTCATGACCGGCGTACTGGAACCCACCGATCTGCACCTCGCACCCGACCACGTCCACGAGGTGCTGGCGCGCAGCATCCTCGTCGACGGCCTGGATTTCGTGCTCGACCTGAACCGCTCGGACGGCTCGTATCTGGTCGACGCCCGCGACGGCCGGCGCTACCTGGATATGTTCACGTTCTTCGCTTCGTCGGCGCTGGGCATGAACCACCCGGCACTGGCTTTCGACGACGACTTCCGCGCCGAGCTCACCGACGCCGCGGTTAACAAACCGAGTAACTCCGACGTGTACTCGGTGCCGATGGCCCGCTTCGTCGACACCTTTGCCCGAGTGCTGGGCGATCCAGCGCTGCCGCATCTGTTCTTCGTCGACGGCGGTGCACTGGCGGTGGAGAACGCGCTGAAAGTGGCGTTCGACTGGAAGAGCCGGCACAACGAAGCGCGCGGCATCGACCCGGAGTTGGGCACCCGGGTGTTGCACTTGCGTGGGGCGTTTCACGGCCGCAGCGGCTACACGCTGTCGCTGACCAACACCAACCCGGTCACGGTTGCTCGCTTTCCGAAGTTCGACTGGCCGCGCATCGACGCGCCTTACCTTCGACCGGGCGTCGAGATGGACGCGTTGGAAGCCGAATCGCTGCGGCAGGCCCGGGCAGCTTTCCAGGCCTACCCGCACGACATCGCCTGCTTTGTCGCCGAACCCATCCAGGGCGAGGGTGGCGACCGGCACTTCCGACCAGAGTTCTTCGCCGCCATGCGCGCGCTGTGCGACGAATACGACGCGCTGATGGTCTTCGACGAGGTACAGACAGGTTGTGGTTTGACCGGAACCGCTTGGGCCTACCAGCAATTGGGCGTTGCACCCGATGTGGTCGCGTTCGGCAAGAAGACACAAGTCTGTGGGGTGATGGCAGGAGGGCGGGTCGACGAGATCACCGACAACGTGTTCGCGGTGGCTTCCCGGCTGAACTCGACGTGGGGTGGCAACCTCACCGACATGGTCCGGGCCCGCCGCATCTTGGAGGTCATCGAAGCCGACGACCTTCTCGACAACGCCGCCGCGGCGGGCCGCTACCTGCGGGCGCGCCTCGACGAACTCGCCGACGACTTCCCGACCGCCGTGCTCGACGTCCGCGGTCGCGGCTTGATGTGCGCGTTTAGCATGCCGACGACGGCGGGCCGCGACGAGGTACTCCGCCGACTCTGGAAACGCGGGGTGATTGTGCTGCCCAGTGGCCCAGTCAGCGTGCGTTTCCGGCCGGCCCTGACTGTTTCACCCGCCGAGATCGACGAGGCGGTGGCCGCCCTCAGCGACGTCCTGGCGGAGCGTTTGTGGGTTTAGAGTCGCCTGCTCATGGGTATGCGGGTGTGGCGCGTGTGACGGCACGCGCTAACAGCATTTTCATCGGCCGGTGGTTCACCAGCAGCTAGAGGTTCGTGATGCAGACACAACGTCACCGCTCAGGAGGCGACCGCCTTGGGCGTGAAGACACCGAGGTGCATGCCGCCATTCGGTTCGCGGTTCTGGCCGCGGTCGCCGGGCTGGCGTTCGTGGTCGTGGCCGCGGTGTGGGCCAGCACCTGTACGGGCGCGATGGCCATCGACACCGTCGCATGTGGCGCCCCCCAGCGGACAATCCTGGCGTTCGGTGCGCCGGTCCTCCTGTTTGCCGCGGGCTGCTGGGCATTTGTGCGCACTTATCGCATCTGGCGCGACTGCGGCACCTGGTGGGCGTGGCAGGGCGCCGGCTGGTTTCTGTTGATGCTGATGCTCCTCACGCTCACAATGGGCGCACCCATCATCGCCGGACCTGCGCTGGGTGGTTGACCGGACTCTCGGCAATTACTTCCGTGCCGTCTCCGGGCGTTCTACCGTGGTAGATACGGCCCAAAGGGCAGGGGAGAGAGGGCCGGAGAAAGGTGCAGTCAATGGGTGACACCTATCGTGACCCCGTCGACCATGTGCGGACGACGCGGTCACACGCCGGCGAGTCGATGATCGATGTTTTGCGCTGGCCCGGCTATCTACTCGTGGTGGCCGGCGTGATCGCCGTCGTCGGTTGTCTGGCGGCCTTCGGGACCGGGCACCAAAGCCAGGGCATGACCACAGGTGTCGTCGCCGTCGGGACGATGACGTTCGGTCTGGTCTGGCTGGCGGTCGAGCACCGGCGCGTGCGCAGAATCGAAGATCGCTGGTACGACGCACATCCCGAGGTTCCGCGCCAACGGCCGGCAAGCTGACGAGCCGAGCACCGACACCGCTCAGTGGTTACGGAGCTTCGTAATCAGCTTGTCCTTGGTCAAGTGCGAATAACCGGAAATGCCAAGCTGTTTGGCCCTCTTTTTGAGTTCTGGGACAGTCCAGTCTTGGTACGAGCCGGACTTCCCACCCGACCTGCCCACGCTGGAACGGCCGCGCGCCGCAGCGGCGTTGGAGATCCGAGCGGACTTTTCCTTGGAGTCTCCTTGCTTGCGCAGCTCCTGATAGAGCTTCTCGTCTTTGATTGACGGATTGGGCATCGCAACCTCCTTCGGGTGCTTTGGTGTTGCTGTTTTTCCCCACCCGGCACCGTGCCAAACGCTGGAGGTTTTATTCGCCGAGGCTAATGGGTATCTGCTCTACACCATGATGAGCTTGCAAGCGGCCGCCGCTGTCCCGGTATCCCGGTCATCCGAGCATCGGCGACAGAATCACGAACGCAACAACGTAAACGGCCACGGCGACCAATACGAGCACAGCCAGCGTGATAACCGCGGCACGCCGAAGGCGGCGGGTGCGCCGAATTTCGGTTGTCTCGCTCGCGTCCATACGAATCGGGCTACCCGGCGGCGATCATGACAAACCGGCTTGAGCACGAGGGTAGTCTCGGTCAAACACTGCCGGAGGGCCCCATGATCGCTGCTGAAAAGCCTCAGAAGAACCAGCAACGCGGTGACCGCGCTGTCGAGCTGCGAGTTGCCGCGCGGCTGGAGAATCTAGCGGTGCTGCGCACACTGGTCGGGGCGGTCGGCACCTTCGAGGATCTCGATTTCGACGCGGTGGCCGATCTCCGGCTGGCGGTCGATGAGGTGTGCACCCGGTTGATTCGCTCCGCGACTCCGGGTGCGACGCTGGCCATTGTGGTCGATCCGCGGGACGACGAATTGATGGTCGAAGCGTCAGCGACATGTGACAACTACGACGTAGTGACGCCGGGCAGCTTCAGCTGGCACGTGCTGACATCGCTGGCCGACGACGTACAGACCTTCCACGACGGTCACGAATCTGCTGGCGGGCACGGTATCTTCGGCGTCACGCTCACCACCCGAAGGGCGGGCCTCCACAGGTGACAGTGCGAGCTGCCGGCGGTTCTGCATCTCGTCCCAACGAATACGCTGACGTTCCGGACATGTTCCGTGAGTTGGCGGTTCTCGACGCCAACTCGTCGGAGTTCCAACGCCATCGGGACAAGATCGTTGAACGTTGCCTGCCGTTGGCCGATCACATCGCGCGGCGTTTCGAGGGTCGCGGGGAACATCGTGACGACTTGGTCCAAGTGGCACGCGTCGGACTGGTCAACGCTGTTGCCCGCTTCGATGTTGATACCGGCTCCGACTTCGTCTCGTTTGCGGTGCCCACCATCATGGGAGAGGTCCGCCGGCACTTCCGGGACAACAGCTGGTCGGTCAAGGTTCCGCGGCGTCTGAAAGAACTGCACTTGCGGCTCGGCGCGGCGACGGCCGACCTTTCCCAACGGCTGGGCCGAGCACCGACCGCCTCCGAACTCGCCGGAGAACTCGAGATGGACCGGACGGAGGTTATCGAGGGGCTGGTGGCCGGTAGCTCCTACAACACCCTGTCCATCGATAGCGGTGGCAGCAGCGGCAGCGGCGACGACGAAGCACGAGCCATCGCCGACACGCTCGGCGATGTGGACACCGGTCTCGAGCGGATCGAGAACCGCGAGGCGCTACGTCCGCTACTCGACGGATTGCCGGAGCGTGAACGAACCGTGTTGGTGCTCAGGTTCTTCGAGTCGATGACACAGACGCAGATCGCCGAACGGGTTGGCATTTCGCAGATGCACGTGTCGCGGTTGCTCGCTAAGTCGCTAGCGCGGCTGCGGGACGAGTTGGAATAGCCGGCGCGGCTGTTCGTTCTCGTCGGGGATGTCGGGCACCGACTCGGCCACCGGCAGCGCGTTGTCAGGGTCGCAAATACGTAGCAACCGGGAGACTGCTTTACCTGGCACCACAGCCCAGTGCACAGCGGCGCCCGCGCACCGGACATTGATGGTGTGCAGCGCCGAAAAGCCCGCCGTTCCAAAGAATTCCAGGTTGCTGAGGTTCACGATTACCGACTTGGAATTCGCCGCGCAGCACTGAACGTAATCGGCGAGCTGATTGGCGTTGGATGCGTCGAGCTCGCCGTGTGCCGTAATGACAACGAACGACGGGTCCCACTCCGCCGTGAAGCGGGCACTGTGGTTTTCCCACGGCTCCGACGGGATTGCGGCATCGGTTCCAAGAACCGGGGAAGCCGAATTGGGGTGTCTCATAGCAAACATCAGGTGACTCCATCAGTCGTCAAGCAGTCTGTGGATCACGTCAAGCGGTTGGCCCCGCACGCGGAGAGAAGCCGGGAGTACTAGCCTCCCCCTACGTTAATTCAACGTTGTTCCGGGCGGCTGTGAACTCAACCTTCTTCGAAGACTACTCCGGCCGCAGGGGGCCGACAACGACCTGAGGACGTTTCTAAGAAACCCCGTTCAGCGCGACAGCCAGTCGCCGCACGGACTCAGCGGCCGCGCTCGCGGCCTGGGTTTGGCCGGCGCGTGCTCGGGCGGCGATCTCACCGGTCTCCAGGTCGAGTGTCACCGCTGCCAGCAACTCGCCCGTCGTCGGCTCGCACACCGCCCAGGAGTAGCTGGTATCCGATGACCACTGAGCGGCGCAGCGCGCGACATAATCCGGGTCGGTTACCCCCAGGTCCGCGAGCGCCGGACGATCGTCGATGCGGTTGTCCGCGCGCAGTGCACGCAGATACCACTGCCCGGCGTTGATCTCGACAGGGTCCATGCTCGCTCCGCAAAGATCTACTTGATCTCGGCGAGAACCGTGCCCTGGGTGATTGCGGCGCCCGCCTCCACCGCCAGCCCGGTGATGATGCCGTCTTTGTGAGCGGTGACCGGGTTTTCCATCTTCATCGCTTCCAGGACCGCCACCAAATCACCGGTGGCGACCTCCTGGCCCTCTTCGACCGCGACCTTCACCACGGTGCCCTGCATCGGTGCGGTGACCGCGTCGCCGGAGGCGGCGGCACCCGCGTGCGCCCCGCGCTTGCGCGGCTTGGGCTTCTTCCTGATGACACCGGCCGCGTCGGACCCACCGCCGTTGGATAGCGCGAAGTCGCCGGGCAGCGAAACCTCGAGTCGTCGGCCGCCGACCTCGACCACGACTTTCTGCCGCGGGCGGGCGTCGTCTTCGTCCAGCGGCTCGCCGCCGGTGAAGGGTTCGAGGGTGTTGTTCCACTCGGTCTCGATCCAGCGGGTGTGCACCGTGAAGCCGTTGTCGTCGCCGATGAACGCCGGGTCGGACACCACCGCACGGTGGAACGGGATGACCGTGGCCAGCCCTTCGACGTGGAACTCAGCAAGAGCACGGCGGGAGCGTGCCAACGCCTCTTCGCGGTTGGCGCCGTACACGATGAGCTTGGCCAGCATCGAGTCGAACTGCCCGCCGATCACCGAACCGGCTTCGACACCGGAGTCCAGCCGGACACCGGGCCCGCTTGGCGTCTCGTACTTTGTGACCGGCCCGGGTGCGGGCAGGAAGCCGCGTCCGGCGTCCTCGCCGTTGATCCGGAATTCGAAGCAATGACCTCGGGGCACGGGATCTTCCGTAATATCCAACTTCTCGCCGTTGGCGATCTTGAACTGCTGGAGCACCAGGTCGATGCCGGCGGTCTCCTCGGTGACCGGGTGCTCGACCTGTAGACGGGTGTTGACCTCCAGGAAGGAGATCAGACCGTCCTGGCCGACCAGATATTCGACCGTCCCGGCGCCGTAATAGTGGGCCTCTTTGCAGATCCGCTTGGCAGATTCGTGGATCTCCTTGCGCTGCGCATCGGTCAGGAACGGCGCGGGTGCCTCTTCGACCAGCTTCTGGAAGCGGCGCTGCAGCGAGCAGTCGCGGGTTCCGGCGACGACGACGTTGCCGTGCTGATCGGCGATCACCTGGGCTTCGACGTGGCGGGGCTTGTCCAGGTAGCGCTCGACGAAGCACTCGCCGCGGCCGAACGCCGCGACCGCCTCGCGGGTCGCCGACTCGAACAGTTCGGGGATCTCCTCGAGGGTGCGGGCCACCTTCATGCCGCGACCACCGCCACCGAAGGCCGCCTTGATCGCGATCGGCACGCCGTATTCCTTGGCGAAAGCAATCACCTCGTCGGCGTCTTTCACCGGGTCGGGAGTACCGGGCACCAGCGGGGCCTGCGCGCGGGCGGCGATGTGCCGGGCAGTGACCTTGTCGCCGAGATCGCGGATCGACTGCGGGCCCGGCCCGATCCAGATCAGGCCGGCGTCGATCACCGCCTGGGCGAAGTCGGCATTCTCCGACAGGAATCCGTAACCAGGATGGATCGCGTTGGCACCGGACTTCTCGGCGGCCTCCAGGATCTTGCCGAAGTCCAGGTACGACTCCGCCGAGGTCTGGCCGCCCAGTGCGAATGCCTCGTCGGCCAGCTTTACGTGAGGCGCGTCGGCGTCGGGCTCGGCGTACACCGCCACGCTGGGCAGGCCGGCATCTTTGGCCGCGCGGATCACCCGCACCGCGATCTCACCGCGATTGGCGACAAGAACCTTGGAGATCGTCGAGCTGGCGTGACTAGGCACTGCGCCTCCTGTATTGCTGAACACTTCTCACGTGTCTAAGAGAAATTCTTACAAGTCGTGTCGGGGGAAGTTTAAGCGCCGCGCCGTGGGCGATATGACCCGGTGCCTACTTCAGCCGGACTCGCGCAGCCGCCGCTTGATGCGGGCCAGCATCCCCGCCATGCCACGCAGCCGCAGCGGGCTGATCAACGCGGCCAGGCCCAGCTCGGTGTAGAAATCGTCCGGCACCGACAGGATGTCGACGGCGGGCTGCTCGTCGAGGCCGGCGGCCAATATCGACGCAAAACCGCGCGTGGTGGGCGCTTCGGCCGGAGCGCTGAAGTGCAGCCGCACCCGGCTGACGTCGCTGGCGTCGACGTGCATAAACACCGGCGATTGGCATTCGGGGACCGGTTCCATGGCCGCCTCTTCCAGGTCGGCGGGGAGTGCCGGCAGGTCGTCGGCGAACTCCAGCAGCAGCCTGAGCTTGTCCTGACCTTGAACTTCGGCGAAGTCGGACACCACCTCCGCCAGCGGCGCGGGCATGCTCATCAGACCGGCACGGCCCCCGGGCTTTCACCGGCGACGATCGGCACCCGGACGGTGTTGCCCCACTCCGTCCAGGAGCCGTCGTAGTTTCGTACGCCGGGGATGCCGAGCAGATGTGTCAGCACAAACCAGGTGTGGCTGGACCGCTCGCCGATGCGGCAATAAACGACGGTTTTGTCGTCCGGCCCGATGAACCCGTAGAGCTGCCGCAGCTCGTCGCGGCTGCGGAACCGCCCACTGTCGTCGGCGGCCTTTCCCCACGGGATCGAACGCGCCGTGGGGATATGCCCGGCGCGCAGCGCGCCTTCCTCGGGATAGTCGGGCATGTGTGTGCGCTTGCCGGTGTACTCGTCGGGCGACCGCACGTCGATCAAAGGCTCGGAGCCCAGGATTGCCAGCACGTCGTCTTTGAACGCGCGGATCGGTTCATCATTGCGCTGCACAACGGGATAGCCGCTCGACGCCTTGGTCGGAACGTCCAAAGTGGTGTCGCGCCCGTCGGACATCCACAGATCGCGGCCGCCGTTGAGCAGCCGCACATCCGGGTGGCCGAAGAGCGTGAAGACCCACAGCGCATAGGCAGCCCACCAGTTGCTCTTGTCCCCGTAGATCACCACGGTGTCGTCGCGGGAAATGCCTTTACGGTCCATCAATTCGGCGAACTGCTCGCCGTTGATGTAGTCACGCACCCGGGGGTCGTTGAGGTCGGTGTGCCAGTCGACCTTGACCGCCCCGGGGATGTGGCCGATGTCGTAAAGCAGGACATCCTCGTCGGATTCGACGATCACGAGCCCGGGCTGACCCAGGTTGCCGGCCAGCCAGTCGGCGGTCACCAGCCGTTCCGGGTGGGCGTAAGCGCTCAGCGTCGGGCTGGGATCTGCTGGTAAAGGCACACTGTGAGCCTACCCGCCAGGTTGCTACGCGTTGTCGTCGCTGGGCACCCGATTCGCCGTCCACAGCTCGGCGACCGCCAGGCCGACACGTTGTAGCAGGGCTCGGGTCAACGGCAGACTGAGCCCGACGACGTTGGACGGGTCACCCTCGATCCGCTCGACGAACCAGCCGCCCAGGCCGTCCAGTGTGAATCCTCCGGCGACGGCCAATGGTTCGCCGCTGTCGATGTACGCTTCCAATTCTGCCGCCGTCGGTGTCGCGAAGTGCACTGTGGTAGACGATGATTCGGACGCCCGCTGGCTAGCGTTGCCGTCGCGCAGCCGCAGCAGGCAGTGGCCGGTGTACAGCTGGCCCGACCGGCCACCCATCGACCGCCACTGGGTGCGGGCTGCATCGGCTGATGCCGGCTTGCCGACCAGTCGGCCGTCGATGTAGAGCATCGAATCACACGCAATGACAACACAATCCGCGGCAACCGCGTTGTCCAGGGTGGCCGCCACCCGATCGGCCTTAGCCTGGGCCAGGACGCCAACGACATCACCAGGGGAGGTATTCGATCCCAAAGCCGCGATGACGGCGTCCTCGTCGATGCCGGACACCACGACCAGTGGGTCGATGCCGGCCTGCCGCAGCACCTTGAGTCGGCCCGGCGAGGCGGACCCGAGCACCATGCGGGTCATCTGCGGGTCATCGCCGCATGTGCATCCGTTCCAGCAGGGTGATCTTCTGCCAGCTGAAGACCGGGTAGCGCAGTTTGTCGACGGGCAACCCCCACCGGCTGTGGTCCGGCGGTCCCGGCTCGCCTCCGCCGCCGGCGGCGCTGCCCAGCACCGCGATCAGCGCGGCCAGCTCCTCGGCGGTCGGCTCGCCCTTGAGCACCTTGATGTGCGGCTCATGCGCTTGGTGCGCTGGCGCGGCGCCCTGCGGCTCTTCAGTCCCGTCGCTCACTGCGTTCGTTTCGCTCACAGCGGAATGTTCCCGTGCTTCTTGGGCGGCATCTGAGCGATCTTGCGCTCCAGCAGCCGCAGTGCCGTCCCGATGTAGCCGCGAGTGTGCGACGGCGGGATGACCGCGTCGACGTAGCCCCGCTCGGCGGCGATGTACGGGTTGACCAGGGTGTCCTCGTACTCCTGCTGCAGTTGTAAGCGAAGCGCATCAACATCCCGGCCGTCGTCGCCGGCTTCTTTCAGCTGCTGGCGGTAGACGAACCCGACCGCGCCGGATGCGCCCATCACCGCGATCTGCGCGGTCGGCCAGGCGACGTTGACGTCGCAGCCCATGTCCTTGGAACCCATCACGCAGTAGGCGCCGCCGTAGGCCTTGCGGGTGATGACCGTGATCTTGGGAACGGTGGCCTCGCCGTAGGCGTACAGCAGCTTGGCGCCGCGGCGGATGATGCCGTTGTACTCCTGGCCGGTGCCTGGCAGGAAGCCCGGCACGTCCACCAGCATGACGATCGGAATGTTGAAGCAGTCGCAGGTCCGCACGAACCGAGCGGCCTTCTCCGAGGCGTCGATGTCCAGGCAGCCGGCGAAATGGGTGGGCTGGTTGGCGACGATGCCGACAGGGTAGCCGTCGATGCGACCGAACCCGATCACGATGTTCTGGGCGTATCCGGACTGCACCTCGAGGAACTCGTCGTCGTCGAGAATGCGGGTGATCACCTCGTGCATGTCGTAGGGCTGGTTGGCCGAATCCGGGATCAGGGTGTCCAGCTCGTGGTCCTCGGCGGTGAGGTTGTCTTCGATGGCGCCCTCGGGAACCGGCACGGCGAACCGCGGCGGATCGGTGAAGTTATTGGGCGGCAGGTAGCTCAGCAGGTCGCGGACATAGTCGAACGCGTCCTGCTCACCAGAGGCGACGTAGTGCGCGGTGCCGGACTTGGCCATGTGGGTGTGCGCACCACCGAGCTCCTCCATCGTTACGTCCTCGCCGGTGACCGTCTTGATCACGTCCGGGCCGGTGATGAACATCTGACTGGTTTGGTCGACCATCACCACGAAGTCGGTCAGCGCGGGGGAGTAGACGTGCCCACCGGCGGCGGCGCCCATGATCAGCGAGATCTGCGGGATCACGCCGGAGGCCAGGATGTTGTTGCGGAAAATTTGGCTGTACAGGCCCAGCGAGACCACGCCCTCTTGGATCCGCGCACCGGCGCCGTCGTTGATACCGATCAGCGGCCGGCCGGTCTTGGTCGCCAGCTCTTGGACCTTGACGATCTTCTCGCCGTACACCTCGCCGAGGCTGCCGCCGAACACCGTCACGTCCTGGCTGAAGATGCAGACGTCGCGGCCGTCGATGGTGCCGTAGCCGGTGACGACTCCGTCGCCGAGCGGACGCTTCTCGCCCAGCCCGAAGTTGGTGCTGCGATGCCTGGCAAGCGCGTCGAGCTCGACGAACGACCCCTCGTCGAGCAGGGCGTAGATGCGCTCGCGGGCGGTCAGCTTGCCCTTGGCGTGCACCTTGTCGACGGCGGCCTCGCCAACCGGGTGCAGCGTCTCCTCGGACCGCTTGCGCAGTTCGGCGAGCTTGCCCGCGGTGGTGTGGATGTCGATGTGGTGCTCGGCCTTCGCTTCCACATGGCCTTCGGCGTGGGTCTCGGAAGTGCTCGTCATGGCTGTCGATCTTAGCGCTCCCTTAAGTTGCGGTCCGAATGCAGCACCGCGTCTCGGGCATGTCGGGTGTGCGCCCATGGCGCCGAATGTGCATCTAGGGCGGGAATTTTGCGAGAATCCCGCCGTCAGCGCACAGTGAAAGCCCAGAACGCACACTCGACCTGACGCGCTCGACGAAAGGAGAACAGCATCGTGCCAGCCGACGCCCTAGACCGCCCGCCGTTGGACGCGGCGGCGTTGCGCGACGGGTTGGCCGGACCTGGCATGCCGTGGCGTCAACTCGATGTGGTCGCCGAAACCGGCTCCACCAATGCCGATCTGATCGCCCGGGCCGAGGGCGGCGCCGACATCGACGGATCGGTGTTGCTCGCCGAATACCAGAACGCCGCCCGTGGGCGTCATGGTCGCCACTGGTCGGCGCCGCCGCGCGCGCAGATCGCCTTGTCGGTCGGGGTGGGTGCGGCGTCGGTTCCCCGGTCAGGCTGGGGATGGTTGCCGCTGGCCACCGGCGTCGCGGTGGCCGACGCGACGACCGCGGTGTGCGGCGTCCCGGCGGGCCTCAAATGGCCCAACGACGTCCTCGTGGACGGCGGCAAGCTGGCCGGGATCCTCGCCGAGGTCGCGACGCCGACGCCGGTGATCGTGCTCGGGTTGGGGCTCAATGTGACGCTGACCGCCGACGAGGCGCCGGACCCGGTGGCGACCTCGCTGCTGATGCTGGGGTCATCGGTGACCGACCGAAACATGTTGGTGCGCCGGATACTTCGCGAACTAGCCGCGCGCATCGATGCGTGGCGCAACGCCGGCGGCGCCGACGCGGCGCTGGTCGCCGATTATCAGCGCTACAGTGTGACGTTAGGTTCTCGGGTGCGGGCCACGTTGCCCGGTGATCGTGAGGTCGTGGGTGCGGCGCGGGCCATCGACGAGACGGGCCGATTGTGCATCGACACCGGCGGTGAGACGGTGGCGATCTCGGCCGGGGACATCACGCACCTACGCCCCAGCGTTTAAGGTGCCAGCGTGGGCTACCCCGATAACGTGCTGGCCGGCGATGAACAGGTGGTCTTGCATCGACACCCACACTGGAAGCGGCTGGTTTGGCCGGTCATCGTCCTTATCCTCGCGAGCGCGGCGGCGTCGTTCGGTTCCGCGGTCGTCAATAGCACCAGTTGGGATCCGACCGCCAAAAGAGTCATCTTTGCCGTCATCGGAGCGATCTGGCTGATCGTCATCGGCTGGTTGACCCTGTGGCCATTCCTGAATTGGCTGACCACACATTTCGTGATCACCGACCGGCGGGTGATGTTCCGGCACGGGATATTGAGCCGCAGTGGCATCGACATTCCGCTGGCCCGGATCAACAGCGTCGAATTCCGCCATCGGCTGATCGATCGGATATTGCGCACGGGCACACTGATCGTGGAATCGGCGTCACAAGACCCGTTGGAGTTCTACGACATTCCGCGCGTGGAGCAGGTCCACGCGCTGCTGTATCACGAGGTTTTCGACACCCTCGGATCTGAGGAATCGCCGAGCTGATTCAACCGGCTGCGGCGTGACCGCCACGCCCGCATCAGGGTGACCGTGCCGTCGCCCCCCTCGAAGTTGTCCTCGAGGACCTCGGCGATCCCGCCGGCGGTAAGGGCCGATTCCAGCGCCTTGTCCTGGCTGCGGCCGACCTCGTCGGGGAACACCCAGCGCCGGAACGCCCAGAAGCGGAACGCCATCTGCAGCAGGTTGCCGATGATGTACGCCGAGATGAAGTCGGCGATGTTCTCCACGGTCAGTGACACGTTCGGCACCCGCAGACCGAAGACGTAGCTGGAGACCCACAACGGCGCCATGCTCAGCAGCACGCCCACGCCGCTGAGCGCAAAGAACAGCAGCGCCTCGTGGTGTCGCTCCCGACCGCCGCGGTCCCGGAAACTCCACTCCCTGTTCAAGATGTAGGACGCGATGACCGCGACGATGCCGGCGATGACCTTGGCGGTCACCGGCTTGGGCTCCAAAATCGTCAGCTTGAGGGTGTAGAAGATCGCCGAGTCGATCACGAATGTGGTGGCGCCGACGATCGCGAACTTGATCAGTTCGTGATGGCGTTCGGCGAAAGGACGCACCGGCTGCGGCAGCCGGGCGATCGTGGCATCGGCAAAGGACACAATGTCGCAGTCTACGTATTAACCGTTAAGCGTGCCCAGCGGCGGGTGTCACCGCCGGTAAACACCCCGTTCAGTGGCCATGACACCATGATTGCCGTGCCGAGTACCCCCACCGCTGCGCCGTTGGTTGCGATGGTCGGCGGCGGCCAGCTCGCCCGAATGACCCACCAAGCGGCGATCGCCCTGGGTCAAAGCCTGCGGGTGCTGGCCGCCGACGTCGACGACCCGGCGGCCCAGGTGAGCCCGGATGTGGTGATCGGCTCACACACGAACCTCGACGATCTGCGGCGCGTCGCCGCCGGCGCCGACGCGTTGACCTTCGACCATGAGCACGTCCCGACCGAGCTGCTGGAAAAGCTGGTCGCCGAGGGCGTCAACGTCGCGCCGCCGCCGCAGGCGTTGGTGCACGCGCAGGACAAACTCGTCATGCGGCGACGTCTGCAGGCGCTGGGGGTCCCGGTACCGCGCTACGCCGCGGTCGAACGCGGCGATGACCTGGACAGCATTGCCGCGTTTGCAGCGCGTGTCGGAGGCCCGATGGTGATCAAGGTGGTCCGCGGCGGCTACGACGGTCGTGGGGTGCGGATGGCGGCCGACCTACCGCAGGCCCGTGAGATCGCGTCTGAGTACTTAAAATCCGGTGTACCGGTATTGGTCGAGGAGCGGGTCGCGATGCGCCGCGAGCTCTCGGCGCTGGTGGCCCGGTCGCCGTTCGGGCAGGGTGCGGCGTGGCCGGTGGTGGAGACGGTGCAGCGCGACGGCATTTGTGTACTGGTGATCGCGCCGGCGCTGGCGCTGCCCGACGACCTGGGCGCCGCGGCCCAGCAGCTGGCGCTGCGGTTGGCGGCCGAACTCGGCGTCGTCGGCGTGCTGGCCGTCGAGCTGTTCGAGACCGTCGACGGGCAGCTGCTCGTCAATGAGTTGGCGATGCGACCGCACAATTCCGGGCATTGGACCATGGACGGGTCGCGGACCAGCCAGTTCGAGCAGCATCTGCGCGCGGTGCTCGACTACCCGCTCGGTGACAGCGGCGCCACGGTGCCGGTGACCGTGATGGCCAACGTACTGGGCGCCGCGCAAACGCCGACGATGACCGTCGACGAGCGACTGCATCACCTGTTCGCGCGGATGCCCGATGCCCGGGTTCACCTCTACGGCAAGGGCGAACGACCGGGCCGCAAGATCGGCCACGTCAACCTGCTCGGCTCCGACACGGCCGAGGTGGCAAACCTGCGTGAACGCGCCGAACGCGCGGCACACTGGTTGTCGCACGGGCAGTGGACAGATGGATGGGATCCGCACACAGATGGCTAAGCAGGCGCGCGTCGGCGTGATCATGGGCAGCGACAGCGATTGGTCGGTGATGGCCGACGCGGCCGACGCACTGGCCGAGTTCGACGTTCCCTATGAGGTCGGTGTGGTTTCGGCGCACCGCACGCCGCAACGGATGCTCGACTACGCACGAAGCGCGGCCGAGCGTGGCATCGAGGTGGTCATCGCCGGTGCCGGCGGCGCGGCCCACCTACCGGGCATGGTGGCCTCGGCGACACCGCTGCCGGTGATCGGTGTCCCGGTGCCGCTGGCACGGCTCGACGGTCTGGACTCACTGCTGTCCATCGCGCAGATGCCGGCCGGGGTGCCGGTGGCCACGGTGTCGATCGGCGGCGCGCGCAACGCGGGCCTGCTGGCGGTGCGCATTCTGGCGGTTTCGGATCCCGCGTTGCGAGGCCGTATCGTCGCGTTCCAAGATCAACTGGCGCAGTCGGTCCTGGCCAAGGATGCGGCGCTGAAGGAACGTCAAGGTAAATTTACCGGCCAGTAGCCTGGCGACGATGCGGGCCGTGTGGCGGCCCGCGGAGAAGCCGGGTCGGAAGGCACAGTGCAAAAGGAGGCCAGCATGGCTCAGTGGGCCGGACATCCGTCATTCGATCTGTTCAAGCTGCCCGAGGAGCACGACGAATTGCGGGCCGCGATTCGCGCGCTGGCGGAAAAAGAGATCGCCCCATACGCCGCGGACGTCGACGAGAAGCCCCGGTTTCCCGACGAGGCGTTGGCGGCGCTGAATGCATCGGGTTTCAACGCCGTCCACGTTCCGGAGGAATACGACGGTCAGGGCGCAGACTCGGTGGCGGCCTGCATCGTGATCGAGGAAGTGGCCCGCGTCGACGCCTCAGCGTCGCTGATCCCCGCCGTGAACAAGCTGGGCACCATGGGTCTGATCCTGCGTGGCTCGGAGGAGCTGAAGAAGCAGGTGTTGCCGACGCTGGCTTCCGACGGGGCGATGGCGTCGTATGCGTTGAGTGAGCGCGAAGCCGGAAGCGATGCGGCGTCAATGCGCACCCGGGCCAAGGCCGACGGCGACGACTGGATCCTCAACGGGGCCAAGTGCTGGATCACCAACGGCGGCAAGTCGACCTGGTACACGGTGATGGCGGTGACTGACCCGGACAAAGGCGCCAACGGCATCTCGGCGTTCATGGTGAACAAGGACGACGAAGGCTTCAGTGTTGGGCCGAAAGAGAAGAAGCTGGGCATCAAGGGCTCACCGACCACCGAGCTGTACTTCGAGAACTGCCGCGTCCCAGGCGATCGGATCATCGGCGAACCCGGCACCGGTTTCAAGACCGCGCTGGCCACGTTGGATCACACCCGGCCGACGATCGGTGCCCAGGCTGTGGGGATCGCCCAGGGCGCACTGGACGCCGCGATCGCATATACCAAGGACCGCAAGCAGTTCGGCGAATCCATCAGCACCTTCCAGGCCATCCAGTTCATGCTGGCCGACATGGCGATGAAGGTCGAGGCCGCGCGGCTGATGGTCTACAGCGCCGCCGCCCGGGCCGAACGCGGCGAATCGCATTTGGGTTTCATCTCTGCGGCGTCGAAATGCTTTGCCTCCGACGTGGCTATGGAAGTCACCACCGATGCCGTGCAACTGTTCGGTGGCGCCGGCTACACCACCGACTTCCCGGTCGAGCGGATGATGCGCGACGCCAAGATCACCCAGATCTACGAGGGCACTAACCAGATTCAGCGCGTGGTGATGTCGCGCGCGTTGCTGCGCTGATTCACCTTGCGCCCGGTCATGATTCGCGCCCCGGCCGTTAACACCCGTCCAAAATGTCTTGGGCAAGTGGTAGCACCGATTCCGCGAGGGCGACTTCAGCCCCAGGGGCCGACCGCTGCGCCGGCTCGCGGCGGCTGCCGGTTCAGGGTCTTGCTGCGACGCCCCACCACGGCCTGAGTCAAACTGACCCACTACCGAAACATCGGCAGGATCGTGGCTGCGAGTTCTGTGCGTCGTGGGCCAGCTCAGCTCAGTCGTCGATGTGCGTCGGTGGGTTGGCGAAGGCGAGATCCCATGGGTGCTGGTCAGGACCCATCAAATCGCAGGTCCTTTCCGGCACGAGGAAGGAACTGGCGCCGCTATACACCAAGTGGGGAACTGCCACGCAACGTTGCCAGGTGCCGTCAGGCTGGACGGGTCCGTCGCACCTGCTGATAACGGGTCCTCCGTACTGGCAGCCGGCACTGGCCGGCGGCGCTGAGGCGATCAGCTCTCCGGCCATCAGCACGGCAGCCAGTCCTCCGACCAAGCAGCACTTCATGGTTGTCTCCCGTCACAACGCCGCTGGTGCGTCGCCGAGTACTTGGGGGTGGCAGATACCGTCGAGCTCAGCCAGCAACAATGACGCTACCGCGAAGTGCGTTTCAGAACCGATCTCGGCGACCCCGCCGCCACAATCTCCTGTGACCTGCCAGGGCGAGCGATTATCCTTCCGCCATGGCATCGAGCGTGTCGGGGAAGATTGCATTCGTTACCGGCGGCGCGTCCGGCATCGGCGCCGCGTTGGCGGCCAAGTTGGTCGACGACGGCGCCGAGGTCTGGATCGCCGATCGTCAGATCGGCCCGGCGCAGGAGCTGGCGCAACGCCTCCACAGTGGTGGCGCAAAGGCGCATGCGACCGAGCTCGATGTGCGTGACTACTCATCGTTCGAGCGCGCCGTCGCCGACGCGGTGCAGCAATCCGGGCGGATCGACTATCTGTTCAACAATGCCGGCATTAGCGTCGCCGGTGAGATCGACTCTTACACACTCGATGACTGGAACGACGTCTTCGATGTGAACCTGCGCGGTGTGGCACACGGCATCCAAGCCGTCTATCCGATCATGATCCGCCAGCACTTCGGACACATCGTGAACACAGCCTCCGGGGCCGGTCTCTTTACCAGTCCGGGCCTGGGGAGCTACACCGCCACGAAACACGCCGTCGTCGCGATCTCGAAGGCCTTGCGGGTGGAGGCCGAGCGCCACGGCGTGCAGGTGTCGGTGTTTTGTCCGGGCGGGGTCAGGACCCCGATCCTCACAGGCGGCCAGTACGGACGGTTCACTACCCCCGGCATCAGCGATGAGGAACTCCTCAAATTCTGGGAGCCCTTCCGGCCGATGGCACCGGAAAAATTCGCCGAGCGCGCCCTTCGTGCGGTGCTGCGTGGAGACGCAATCATTGTGGTGCCAGCGTGGTGGAAGGCAATTTGGTACCTGGAGCGGCTCTCGCCAGCGTTGTCGATGCGATTTGCAAAGGCATCGCTCAAGCGCCTACGTGTACTGGAGTCCACCGCCTCCTGATCGCTGCGGGCCCTCTGCTCAGCCGCACCGGTTCAAACGTCGAGTGTGGCCGGTACGGTGGCTAATGCTCAGGCCCATCAAGCCGTCGCGCCACTGGTAGGGGTTTCGTGTAGGCCCGCTCGTTCGACGCTCAACAAACTCGCTGTCTCGTGTTCTTCCCGGTAGGCCTTGCCGCCGCCGTTCAACCCGAACAGCCGTTTGCTCCACAGCAGCCATATCACCGCAACGATATTGATGACAAGCGCAACAAGCCGGAGCGCTGTGATCTTTTCTGATAGCTCATAGATTTCCAGCGGAAGGAAGACGCTGGTCGCGATCACCGCGAAATATTCACCCCACCGTTGCATCAGCCATAACCCGACCGCTTCGACAAGCTCGATAGCCGCGTAGGCACTAAGGCCCACGGCGATCCACGTCAGCGTCGACGACGACAGCGCGAATGCATGCGCGATCTGATGAATGATCTTGGAGTTGTCCGGATTCCATCCGATCTGGTTCGCCAGCGGCTTGAGCAAAGGCAGGTCTTGCTCGAACGTGTGGCGCAACCGCTCGCGTGACCCGTTGACCTTGAACACCCCGGCCGCCACCAACAAAAAAATCACGCAGCGAAGCGCGCGTTCCACGGCGAGCGCTCGCATCAACGTCCGATCACGCAGCATTCGCCCGCGCGGGATCTCCGGCGCCGTGTTGGCCGGGCCGCTGCTGCGGGGAGGGCCCACAACGAAAGTCTCGCAGCGCAAACAACGCCACGCCTCCCCGGCGGGAGTGTCGGCCGTCAAGCGCTCCCGAAGCTCCGGCTCATCAGGGGCGAACGTCGCGTGGCCACGCAATCCGCACGAGCGCAGAGCAAAATCCACCATGAGTGCACGGTAGCGCGGCCCGCAGCGAGGGCCTAACCCCGGTCTGACCAGTACGGTAAGCAGAATGAGCACCGCACGCGACAAGATACGCAACGGATTGTTGCTCGAGGGCCTGGGCAAACCGGTAGACCTCAATGCCGTGGATTGGCATGTCAGACACCGCAATCGGTCGGCAGCACCGTCGGAAATACAAAACGAAACCCTCGAGATTATTCGCGATGTGGTGAGCGAAGGTCTCTTCCGGCTGGGGTCGATGAGTGAGAAGGGTGGTCGTTTCGTCGCCTGGAGACGATCGCTCGATCATTCGATGCACAAGATTTCCCACGTCTACGTCAAGCACTACGACGACCCCGAGAGGTGGATGTTCTCGGCGTGGCTGGCGCTGACTGCAAAAGGCGAGGAGCTCGCGGAATGCCTGGAAGAGAACGACATCGATCTATGTCCCGGCCGAGGTGCCTGAGGCTTGGTGAGCGGGCGATCGGAGCTGCGGGTCAGGCCCGCCGCCGAGGATGACCTCGCGGAGGTCTGCAAGATCGTCAACTACTTCATCGAGAACACGGTCATCAATTTCCGGACCGAGCCACAGAGCCTCGACGAGTGGCGCGATAACTGGATACGACTGCACTCGCGGTTCCCCTGGCTGGTCGCCACCGACGACCGGGTTGTCGGCGTGGCATATGCGGCGCCATGGAACGAGCGGGACGCCTACCAGTGGACCGTCGAGGCAACCGTGTATGTCGCTCCCGCGAGGCAGCGTTGCGGGGTGGGTGACGCGTTGTACACCGAGCTGCTCGGTCGCCTGCGCCGCCAAGGGTTCCACAGCGTCGTCGCGGTGATCGCCCTGCCCAATGAACCAAGCGTCCGGCTGCATGAGCGACACGGGTTCGTCCGGAGCGGCCAGCTGGTCGATGCCGGTTACAAGCGGGGCGGCTGGCACGACGTCGGGTTCTGGCAATGTTCGCTGCAGGGCGGCGGCGGTGACGTGTCATCGCCGCCAGAGCCGGTCGAGGTCGGCGAGGAATGAATGCCGATCTGTGGAGAACGGGTGTCACCGTGTGCGGGCTGATGTTGTTGGCCCTAACATCGCGTGGTGACCATCTCGCGCCCGACCGGCACTCCTGCCGGAATCGTTGACGAGGCTTGCTGCGCAGAGTCTCGGCTCGCCGCGTCGCGGGATGCGGCCTGGCAGCGTCGTGCGCGGTGGGCGTGGGCACTGGCGTGGGTCAGCATGGCGGCGATGCTGACCGAGGGTGTGATCGGGCTGTGGCAGGGCCTGGCGGTCGGATCGATCGCGCTGACCGGTTGGGCGTTGGGCAGCCTGCCCGAGGCTCTGGCCAGTGCAATGGTGGCGTGGCGGTTCTCCGGCTCGCGGATGTTGTCCGAGACGGCTGAACGACGCGCGCAGCGCGGCGTCGCGTTGTCGTTCTGGCTGACGGCGCCGTATATCGCCGCGGAATCTGTGCATCACTTATTTGATGCGCGTCACGCTGACACCTCGGTAATCGGTATGGCGCTGACGGCCGCCTCACTGGTGCTGATGCCGATCCTGGGACGGGCCAAGCACGTCCTCGCCGGGCGTCTGGGCTCAGCGGCCACCGCCGGTGAAGGCACCCAGAATTACTTATGCGGCATGCAAGCCGCGGCGGTTCTGGTTGGCCTTGCCGTCACTGCCGCCTGGCCGGGCTTCTGGTGGTTCGATCCGGTCATCGGCCTGGGCATCGCCGCTGCGGCAATCTGGCAAGGCTTCAAGTCGTGGCGTGGCGAGGACTGCGGCTGCTGAACAAGGGCGGCCGGCCGCAGGCGTCCAGTCTGTGGGCAATCAAGTCCGCAGCATGGTCCTGCTCCTCCGGCCGGACGTTGCCGGGGGCGGCGGACCTGAGTTGCCATGCCGTGACGCCGCCATCGGGGCCGGTCAACTGTCCGGTCGCGAGCGCTTCGTCGATCAGGGAGCGAACGCGTTGCTCGTTGATCGGGTCGGTGGCGAAAAGTATTCGCAACGTGACGATTTCACCGTCTGCGAAGTTGGCGACGTAGTGGGGTGCGAGAGGGCACGGAGGTGGATGGTTGCAGTGCCCGCACAGCGCCATCGTGATCGCGCCGCCGAGGGCGTTAGGGCTGCCGCCAGGCTGCAGCGCCACCACCGCGTCGTGAGCGTAAGCCTGGCGGACCACAGGCGCTGATGCTAAGCGTCGTCGTCGTGTGGCGGTGAGTCGGTACCCCAAGTTCTCGGCATCATCGGCATGCGCGGGCCGCTGCCGAACTCGTCGTCGGTCAGGGTGGCCAATCCGCCGGCCGCAGCTGCGGTTTCCTTGGCGGCGGTCCCGGGGAAACCGAGCGATCCCGCACCCCCATCCGAGGGGATGACGGTCGGCTCTGGCTCCAGGTCCATGTATTCGTGGCCGCGGCCGAGCATCTCTACGCCTGCTCGACGGCGTCGGCGTGCTGGAGTCTCAGTGGGGGGTAATGCCGCCACCGCCGCGGCCGCGGCAGCGGCGAGTTCCGGCGCGTTCGCCTTGGCGCTGGCACTGGCCGCCCTGCGGGCAGCCGCGGTCAGGCTTCCGACCATGTAGCCAAACGCCTGCGCGGTGACCACTGATGGCGGCGCCGACGGTGTTGGCGGGGCGCCGGGGGCGGCGGGCGCGGGCGCGGCGGCCAGCGCCGGGGCCGGTGCGGGGGCCAGGGCCGGCGCCGCGATGGGAGTCGGAGTCGGTGCCAGTGCCAGCGCCACCGGCGGGGGGATCGGGGGGATCGGCACCGCAGGGATGGCGGCCAGCCCCGCCAGACCCGCCAGGCCCGCTAAGCCGCTTGCGCCCAACGGGATGACAGCCAGCGGGACAAAGGGAACGGTCAACAGCGGCAAGACGGTCGGGAGCAGCACAATAGCCTGCTCGAGCAGAGTCTTCAGCAGCGCGATGGTGTCGGTGATGATCGTGCCGATGGCTTCGACGGTGTCGAACACGATTGTGAGACCGACGGTTGCCGGGTTACCCGAGGCGAATGCCGCCGTGAGATCGGCCCCGATGTAGGCGAAGGTTTCCGACAAATAGGCCACGTAGGAACCAATATCCATCGGGTATCCGAGGGCGAACGCGACGTTGTACGGGTCAAGGAAGATCAGTGGATTGCCGAGCTCGGTCAGATACGGGTCGAATCCGGAAAAGAGATTTATCAAATAGGTGTTGTTGTCCAGGTCGTTGATCAGCGGCTGCAAGACATTGTTGTAGAAATTCGCGTACCCGATGTTCTGCATGAATGTCAGCCATTGGTTCTCGGTGTCGGAATCGGCGATGCTCGCTGCGGCATTGGCTTTCACGATCTGCGGCGCGGGCGGGGTTTGCGGCGAAGCCGCCACTGCCGCGGTAGTCACACCCTGATAAGTGCTCATCACGGTGGCGGCCTGAACCCACATCCGCACATAGTCGACCTCATTGAGCGCAATCGGGATGGTATTGATACCAAAGAAATTCGTCGCTAAGAGCACGGCGTGGGTGGCGTGGTTGGCGGCGAGCTCGCCCAGGGTCGGCATGGCCGCCAGCGCGGTGGTGTGAGCGGTGGCTGCGGTTTGGTGCTGCGCGGCAGTCGCGGCAGCGTCGGCGCTGGCCTGCATCAGCCACACCAGATACGGCACATGAGCGGCCACATATGCCTCCGCGCTCGGTCCCTCCCAAGCCCCAGCCTGCACGCCGCCCAACACCGCGGACAGTTCTTCGGCGGTTTCGGTGTATTCGGTGCTCAGCGAGGTCCACGCCTCCGCGGCCGCCAGCAGCGATCCGGGGCCCGGGCCGCTGCTCAGCAGCGCAGAATGCACCTCCGGCGGTGCGGCCATCCAAATCGGTGCGGTCATCGATCGCCTCCCTCAGCCATGACGAAAACCCTTGCCGGAGCGGTCGACTGGGTCGGGATCCAGCCCGAGGTACTTAGCCCGCAGCCGGTCCCACAGTTCCAACTGCGTCCACGCCGGCTGGTCACGAAACTGCTGATCGTTGGTCAAAAACGGATTGGGCAGCATCAGCGTCATCATTTGCTCGCCGCGCCCGTTGTAGAGGCGCGCTCCCCACGAGGTGGGGGACCCGTCGTCGGCGATTCGGCGATACAGCTCGGCGCGCGAACACCTGCCGATCCGGCCAAGTTCGGGTCCGCTTTCTCGGTGCTCGCCGATGCACAGGTGGAAATGCCAGCGACCGAAATCCACAGTGGCGTACCCGTCGTACATCGAGATGCGCTTCGGTGGATTGGGCGCCGCCACTTCCCAGGCCGCGCCCTGGACCAGGGTGCCGAACCAGATTTCGTCCCAGTACTGCTCGAAGCACAGGTGGATCAAATCGAGCAGGCTTTGTTCGTCGGTGGGTAGCGGCCAGACTTGTTCGCGGCCACCGCCGTCCGCGTCGACGACGGCGGGGTTGGGGTCGGTCATGATGTCACCTTTCCGCGCTCCGGGGCAGGGTCGTGAACACGCAGTCGCCGCACAGCCCGCCGCCTGGGACGCGGTAGTAGAGGCAGCAGCTGGTCCGGCGGTAGCCCGCATCGTTGAAACAGATTGCATCCGAAAGTCTTTCGTCGGCACATAAGGTGCGGGCCAGTTGCCATCCGGGTCCGGGTGTGGCGCCGCGGTCAAAGACCCGCGCGGCGCCGAGCAGCGCGGAGGCCGCATTGCCCCGCAGCAACGTTCCCGAGATCGGCCCGAGTCGGCTCAGCGCCGCGGCGAGCGGCGCCACGTGCTGGTCGAGCACCATGTCGGCCAGCGTGGGCTCCAGGTCGTCGCCCTGCCAGGCGACGGGACGTTCGATATGCAGCCGGATTTGCCCGCCGGCCTCGCGGAAGAGCAAGCGCTCGGGCGCCAAGTCGGGCAGCAGCCGGTAGCCAGCCACCGCGCCGAGGCCGATCGACCACAGCCGCGCGGCGAAGCCGAGGAACAATGTCGACGCAGCGACTCGCTGCTCTGCGGTGTTCATGCGAGCCTGTAGGCGGCCGACGATCCCTTCGAGCAGTGCGGCGTCGGTGTAGAGGTGCGCTACCGGCCGCCAGCCGTTATCAACGGGCCCGGTGCCCACCGCGAAGTAAGGACCGATGTCCGAGAGTTCGGCGAACAGCGCCACGGCTTTCGCCTCGGGCGCTCGGTTACAAGGACGACGTGACATCGACGTCTAACAGCTCTCTCGGGGTCGACCGCCCCGGTTCGCAGGATGCGACGACGCGAGTGTCCTGGCTCTCGGATCGCTGCTCCCCTCGCCTTCCAGCTCGCAGCCGTGGCGGTTGAGGGTCGCTCCCCGATGACAGTGGCGGGACCGCGCCGGATTTCCACCGGCTTCCTACATCGTCATCGCCTTACATGCGACATTGTCGCACTTCGCTCATTCCAATCGGTACCGAATCGGGCGCGAACTGTTAGCGACCACCGCCACCGACGACGCGTTGTGCAGGATCGCGGCGAGCACCGGCGACGATGCACCGCCGGCCTCACCTCACCCCGCGCTTGCGCTCAACGCGTCCACCGCTGCATCGATGTTCGGGATGACCGCCGGACCGTAGCGGGCGACAATCTGGCCGAGGGAGCGGGCGAGGTGGGGCCCCACCGCGTCGGCCAGCAGCACATCCTCGGCGATCACGATGCCACCGACCACGTGTGCCGCCCTCAACCGGTCGTCGGGAGTCAGCTCGTAGCGCCAGTCGCCGATCTGCAGTCGTGCGGGTTGCGACCGGAACACTCCCCGACGGGCGGCGGTATGCGCAACGCCCGGCAGCCCGGCAAAGACGTTGATCACCAACGCGATTCCACCCGGTCCAGCCAGCGCGCCGGTGACGGTGCGGCTCACTCGCTCGGCGTCGAAAGCCGCCATCAGTCGTTCATGGCGAGAACGAACGACGGCACGATCGTTTCGGCCGTGCCGCTGCGACGCACTGCCGTCCCGGCCGCGTAGAACTCCACCGTGTGGTAGCCCCAGGCGTAGTTTTGGATGGCGAAATGCACGCCGACGACTCCTGATGCGCCGTCGCGCTCGCCTTCGCTTTGCATACGCGACATCGCCAACTCGCGCGCTTCGTAGTTTCCCTTCGTCCACTGCGGCATCTCGACGTTGCGGCCCATCTGTCGCATGGTCTGCAGAAAGCCTTGCGCGGCAATGTGAAAGACGCAATTGCCCATGACGAACGCCACCGGCGCGTAGCCTGATCGAAGCAGCGTCGCCATGTCCTGCCCCGACAGATGACTGGAAAAAGCCTGCCCGTTACCGCGCCGGAAGGCCCCTGGTTTAGGGGTGTAGCGCACCGCGGTTCCGACCGCGATGAACTCCAAGTGCTCGGCTTCGGCGCCGTGCTGGCGCCATTCCAGGCGGACACCGACCACACCGTCGGCGCCCAGCGCGTCGGCTTCGGCCTGCATTCGGGCCATGGCGTTCCAGCGCGCGCGGTAAGTCGCCTCGGTGAGCACGGGGAGCTCGGATTGTTGCCGGATGCCGGCGAATTGGTAGCCCACGTGGTAAACCGAGACACCCATCACCAGATCGAGTGGTTCGAAACCGGACCCGTGCAGGATCGCGAATTCGCTGATCGACAGGTCCGACGTGAAGACTTTGTCGGCATGCGACAGCCGTTCGCTGGCAACGGGGTCGAGCGGGGTCGATGACACGTGGGTATCCTTTCGCCAGTTGCGCACATCCTACGAGGCCGAGGTCGGCCGGGCGGATGCTTCTCCAGCGGTTGGTCAACCCTTAGCCTGCCAGTGGCCTCAGTACGCCGACCCGACCGTTGCTTAGTCCAAGCGGTACCGAATCAGCCGGGAACTATTGGCGACGACGGCCACCGACGACGCGTTGTGCAGGATCGCGGCAAGCACCGGCGACAATGCGCCGCCGGCACCGATGAGCAGCCCGGCGGCGTTGACCGCGATCGACATGCCATAGTTCTGGCGGATGACTTCGACCGCGCGGGCGCCCAAGTCGCCGACGTCGAGCAGGCGATTCAGATCGTCGTTGGCCAACGCGACGTCGGCGGTCTCGACCGCGACGTCGGTACCGGCCAGGCCCATAGCGATGCCGATGTTGGCGGCTGCCAACGCCGGGGCGTCGTTGATGCCGTCGCCGACCATGCCGACGATGTAGCCCTCGTCCTGAAGTTGGCGTACCACTTCGAGTTTGTCCTCGGGCAGTACTTCGGCGCGCCACTCGTCGATGCCCAGCTCGCCGGCGACCACCGTTGCGATGTCGGGGTGATCTCCGGTGAGCATCACGACACGGCGGATTCCGTTGCTGCGCAGCTTCTTCAGCACATCTGGCGCTTCGGGCCGGACTTCGTCGCGCAGGCTGATCAGCCCGACCAGTGTGCCGTCCACCGCGAGCAGCAACGGGGTCTCGGCCTGACGGCGCAGCTTGTCGACCCAATCACCTGCCTTCTTCGACACCTTGACGTTTTCCGAGCGCAGCAGCGACGGGCTGCCCAGCAGCAGCGTCCGCCCGTCGGCCCACGTCCGCATGCCAAGGCCGACCAGCACCTCGCATTCCTCGTGCGGCGGAATGATGATGCGGCGTTCCTCCGTCGAGCGGATCACGGCCTCGGCCAACGGGTGACGGGAGTGCAGCTCTGAGCTGGCCGCATAGGCGAGCACCTGCTCAGGCTGCCAATCCTTGTGTAGTGCAATGATATTCGTCACCACTGGGCGTCCGACGGTGAGCGTGCCGGTCTTGTCGAAGACGATCGCGTCCACCCGGCTTGCCTGCTCGAGGTGCGACCCGCCCTTGATCAGAATGCCGCGGCGCGCGCCGTTGCCGATCGCGGCGCTGATCGCCGTCGGCGTCGCCAAGCCCACCGCGCACGGGCACGCGATGAGCAGCATGGTCATCGCGCGCCGGACGTCTCCGGTGATCGCCAGGGTGATCGCGGACACGATGAACGAGATGGGAACGAAGCGACGGGAGAAGTTTTCGCCGACGGTCTGTATCGGTGCCCGATCGTGTTGTGCCTCTTCGACGCGGCTGATGATGCGGCCGATGGTGGTTTCGTTGCCGACGGCGCTAGCGCGGACTACCAGCCGTCCGCGCAGCACGACCGAACCGGCGTGCACCGTCGACCCGGCAACAATGCTGACCGGCAGTGTTTCGCCGGTGATTGCGGACTGGTCGACGATGGCCTCGCCGTCGACCACGTCACCGTCGACGGGTATCGCCACGTGATCGTGGACCACCACGTCGTCGCCGATCTGGATGGTGTCAATCGGGACCTGTACCTCGGTGCCCGCCTGCGGGCCGTCGGCCAGTCGGAT
The DNA here is from genome assembly GCF_035570115.1 of Mycobacterium sp. Lineage (GTDB taxonomy): Bacteria > Actinomycetota > Actinomycetes > Mycobacteriales > Mycobacteriaceae > Mycobacterium. The sequence goes on along the minus strand of NZ_DATMLH010000003.1, from coordinate 11,269 downwards.
CCATGCCGTGTCGGCGGTGCCGCGCAGCAGGTCCGATATGGCCCGACGGGTCCGTCGCAATGTCAAGTCCTGAAGGTACTCACCGATATTGAGCAGCCATAGCACGGTGAGGGCGACGACGTTCTCGCGCAGCACCAAGCTGGCCACGGTCGCAGCGGTCACCAGCGCATCAGTGCCCGCGCGTCCGGACCGCAGCGAGCGCAACGCGCCGCGCAGGAAGGGGTAGCCCATGAACACCGTCGCGCCGGTTGCAACCAGCCGGCCGCTCGGGCCCAGCAGGGGCGGTCGTTTGAACACGTAGCGGCGCACTCCGAGTAAGGCCAGCGCCGTACCGCCGATCACCATGCGCAGCACCTCGGTGTTGCGCACGTCGGATGATCGCGGCGTGCGAGCCGGGATCAGCTGAGCGGCAACGTGTTCGGCTGAGGTGATCGCCGCCAGCACCGCCTCACGATCGCAGCGCCTCGGCGAATACCAGACGACGACCGAACCGGTGTGGGGATACGCGTGCACGGCCCGCACCCCGTTCTGCCGATCCACCGCCTCTTCGACGGCGACGGCGCGTCGTGAATTCGCCCGCACCCAGGGGACGTGCACGCGCATCCGCCCCGCGGCGTCGGAAACGACGACTAAGTCAGGGCGATCAGGCACGGCGGGCAATCAGTGCTCGTGGTCGTGGTTGCCGATGGCCGGAGGCTGGGCCTCCTCACCGATGCGCTCGCGGGCTTCGGCCACCACGTCGGCCAGCTTCAGCCGGGCTGACTCGGCTGCTTCCTCGGCGCGTCGAGTTCCGCGCAGTCCCCACTCCGTCGCGGTCACGGCGGCGTCATGAAGCGGCGCCTTGGCCAGGGCCTTACGTACAACCTCGTAGGCGCTGACCCCGACCAGACCGGTTACTACCGTTCCGGCGGCCTTCCCCAAAAGCCCGTGCACCAACATCGCGAAACGACCTCCTCACAATGGCTTGCCGGCCTGAATTTACCGCTTTCCGACGACGCTAACATTGAAATATTGCGATATCAACATGGATTGTCTTGGCGCGGGTGATGCTCGCCTAATCGAAGGTACGGGTGACCTTCTCGGTCTCGATCTTGCGGGGCAGCGTGGCCAGATCGGGGTTGGCCACCTGCACCAGCGACCCGCCGATTGCCAGCACCGCGAGCAAACTGTCGATCATGTCGTCGGGCCTATCCCAGGTTGCCGTCGAGAGCACCCGATCGCCTGCCGTCAAACCCCGTGACATCGCGGACTCTTGGCAGGCGGCCATCACCTCGTCGACGGACCGGCCGGCCAGGGCGGGGCCGGTATGGCGCTCGGCGACGATCTGGTCGCCATGTACCCGCACCGCGGTCGCGTAGTCGGTGACGCCGACCGGCAGATCGGGCTCAGGGCGGCCGAACGGGTCCAGCGACAGCACCGCCACCTCTCCGGCGCCGGTGGTGTCGGCCTCGTCGAGTCGAGCCATGGTGCATAACGCGACATCCGCCTCTGAGCCGCCGAGTACCACCTCGGCGCCGATCCACCACACCCCGAATAACACCGCCGCCGTCTGCCAGTGCGCCGGTAGCAATACCGCCACCCGGCTGGTGGGCCCGGCGGCCAACTCGTCGCGTAGCAGGTTGCCGGTCTTGGCCGCCCAGTTGGCCAGTGTCGCCGCGGACAGCTCGATGCGCTCGCCGGTGGCGTCGTCGTAGTAGGTGATACGCGGGCCGACCGGGTCGGCGCGCAGCATCGGGTCCAGAATCGCTTCGCTGAGGGTCGGCACGTCAGTTGACGCACTCGGGGTGCTCGGAGCCGGCGGTCAGGATCGGCGACGGCGGGGGAGCGTTGTTGTCGGCCGCGCCGGAGTTCGGCGAACCGGCCGTCGTCGCGGTGGGCCCGTCGCTCAAGCCCGCGCCCGGGCCGGTGTAGTCGTTGGACAGCACCACCCGCACCGATCCCGGGGGGACCGATGCATTGGCGATGACGGGAAGTCCGCCGAGATCTTTGGCGACCGCTTGGGCGCCCAGGTCGTCGGCCTTGGCGGCCTGAACCTGGCTGGCCGCCACGTGGGCAGCGTCGTTGTTGCCGACAGTGCCTGCGGCAAACCCCTTGGAGCTCAGCACTTGTGATACCGACGCAGCGAGCCCGTTGATATCGGTGTCGTTGAGCACACTGGCGGTGGTCTTGTCTGGCGTGTAAGCCAGCTCCTCGGTCTTGCCCTGCGCCTGATTGTGCAGCAGGCCCCCGACCCAGTCCTGCACTTGATGGGGATCTACCCGCACCACGCTGTGCATCCCGTCGTCGCTCCAGCCGGACTCGTCGAGCACCGGGATGGTGGCGAACGCGATCTTGCCGGCGGCGAGCTTCTGCAGCTGATTCACGAAATCCATGATGTCCCAACCCGATGACAACACCACCGAGCGCTGGATAGCCTGCTGCAGCCGGTTCATCGTTGCCGGGCTCGACAGCGTCTTGCCCGAGATCACCTGGTGGGCCAGCGACGCCATCACCACCTGCTGACGGACCACTCGGTCCAGGTCCCCGCGGGGCAGGTCATGGCGCTGGCGAACGAAGCTCAGCGCTTGTGGGCCGTTGAGCTTCTGCCAGCCAGCGGGAAAGTCGGCGCCCGAAAGTGGTTCGTATACTGGCTCTTTGAGGCATACATTGACACCGCCGAGGGCGTCGGTGATCAACGCGAAGCCCAGCAGCCCGATCTCTGCGTAGTGGTCGACGGTGACACCGGTGAGGTCGGCCACCGTCTTGATCAGCGCCTCGCGGCCGGCCTCGGTTCCCTGCGCCTCGGCCTCGGCGGGCGCGACGCCGGATTCGACCAGGCTGACCCGCTTCTCCTCCTTGGTCTGGCCGTAGACGCCGTTGATTTTGGTCTTGCCCAGCCCGGGGGCGGAAACGTAGGTGTCGCGTGGAATCGAGATCGCGGTCGCGGATTTCCCGTTGTTGGGGATGCGCACCAGGATGATGGTGTCGGTGTTGGAGGCCACCTCGTCGCCGGCCTTCAGCGTCGCCAATTCCTGGGCGCTCAACGGGTTGCCGTGCGCATCGGCGCGGCTGTCCATGCCGACCAGCAGGATATCGATCGCGCCGTCGTCGCCGCCCTGACCCAGCGACGGCGCGAAGACGTGGAAGATCCCGTCCTCGAAGGAGCGGACCTTGCTCCATGCCACCCCGGTACAGAGCACGACCATCACGGCCGCGACTGTGGCAATCACACGAACCACGCGATGCACAGACATCACTCCAGACTACTTTCGTCACAGCAGTATCGCCGGTAGCGGAGCTTCGGCGTGCCAGACTCGTGACGTGACCGGGCCGACGACGATGCGGTGGGGGCACCCCCAGCCGCGCAGCGGCGAGGGGACAAAGCGATGAGGTGGGGGTACCTCCCGCTTGCGGGGGAGAGCGGGTCGTCGTGACAACGCCCAACCGTTTGGTCATTGCCGGTGCCGGTGGGCAGGCCGGCAGCTGTTTGGCGGCCGAGGCGATTCGGCGGGGACGCAACGTACTGGCGCTGACCTCGTCGCAATGGGACATCACCGATCCGCAGGCCGCCGGGCAGATCGTGCAGACCGGCGATGTGGTGATCAACTGCGCTGCCTACACCAATGTGGACGGCGCCGAGGGCGACGAGGAGCGCGCGTACGCCGTCAATGCGGCCGGCCCCGAGCGCATCGCCCAAGCCTGCGCCCGCGCCGGCGCGCGGTTGATCCACATCTCCACCGACTACGTGTTTAGCGGCGACTTCGGCGGATCAGCGCCGCACCCCTACGAGTCCGACGACGAGACGGCGCCGCTGAGCGTGTACGGGCGGACGAAACTGTCCGGCGAACACGCGGTGCTGGCGGCGTCGCCGGAGGCCGTGGTGGTGCGCACCGCCTGGGTTTACACCGGCGCAAGCGGCAAGGACTTCGTGGCCGTTATGCGCAAGCTGGCCGCCGGCGATGGCCTCGTCGAGGTGGTTGACGACCAAACTGGATCGCCGACCTACGTCGCCGATCTGGTCGCCGCGCTGCTCGAGGTGGCCGATGGGCCGGTCACGCGGCCGCCAAACGGAATTGTGCATGCCGCCAACGCGGGGGCGGTCTCCCGCTTCGGGCAGGCCCGCGCGGTGTTTGAGGGCGTCGGTGCGGATCCCGAGCGGGTGGTGCCGGTGTCCAGCGCTCACAATCCGCGGCCGGCGCCGCGACCGCCGTATTCGGCACTGTCCTGTCGGCACTCGGAGCGGGCCGGCTTGTCGCCGCTGCGGCCGTGGCGCGACGCGCTCGCCCAGGCGCTGGCTGCGCCGCTCAGACTTTGATCGTTACTCTCTACGCGTGAGTGACGTCCTGCCAGTCGTGACGGTGACCTATTCCCCGGGCCCGCACCTGGACCGGTTTTTGGCGTCGCTGTCGCATGCGACTGAGCGCCCGGTGAGCGTGCTGATGGCCGACAACGGCTCCACCGACGGGACGCCGCAGGCCGCCGTCGAGCGCTACCCGGGTGTGCGGATGTTCTCAACCGGGTCAAACCTCGGCTACGGCAGCGCGGTGAATCGCGCGATAGCGCAGCTGGACGATGCCTTAGAAGATGTCGGAGAGTGGGTCCTGGTGGCCAACCCGGACGTGCAGTGGGGCCCGGGCAGCATCGACGCGCTGCTGGACGCCGCCGCGCGCTGGCCACGGGCAGCGACCCTGGGTCCGCTGATCCACGACCCGGACGGATCGCTGTACCCCTCGGCGCGCCATCTGCCCAGCCTGATCCGTGGCGGCATGCACGCCGTCGCCGGACCGTTGTGGAAGCACAATCCGTGGTCGACGGCCTACCGCCAGGAGCGGCTGGCACCCACCGAGCGCCCGGTGGGCTGGCTGTCGGGCTCGTGCCTGCTGGTGCGGCGCGTGGCCTTCGAGCAGATCAGCGGCTTCGACGAGCGCTACTTCATGTACATGGAAGATGTCGACCTGGGCGACCGGTTGGGCAAGGCCGGCTGGCTGAACGTCTATGTGCCGTCGGCCGAGGTGCTGCACCACAAGGGCCACGCCACCGGACGCGAGTCGGCGCGCAACCTGGTGGCCCACCACAAAAGCACCTACCTCTATCTCGCGGACCGGCATGCTGGATGGCGGCGCGCGCCGCTGCGCTGGGCCATCCGGGCGGGGTTGGCGGTGCGGGTACGGCTGATGGTGCGCGGCTCGCGGCGGACGTCGGCAGAAGGGCGATGACGATGGCCGGCGTGGATGCCGTTGTCTTGGTCGGCGGCAAAGGAACCCGGCTGCGGCCGCTGACGCTGTCGGTGCCCAAGCCGATGCTGCCCACCGCCGGGCTGCCCTTTCTCACCCATCTGCTCTCGCGGATCGCGGCGGCCGGTATCGATCACGTCATCCTGGGCACGTCCTACCAGCCGGCGCTGTTCGAGGCGGAGTTCGGTGACGGGTCCAAACTGGGTCTGCAGATCGAGTATGTGATCGAGGAGCATCCGCTCGGCACCGGCGGCGGCATCGCCAACGTCGCTTCGCGCTTGCGCCACGACACCGTGATGGTGTTCAACGGCGACGTGCTCTCCGGTGCCGATCTGGGTCAGCTGCTGGACTATCACCGCGAACAGCAGGCCGATCTCACGTTGCACCTGGTGCGGGTCTCCGACACGCGCGCATACGGCTGCGTGCCCACCGAAAACGGCCGGGTAACCGCGTTTCTGGAGAAGACGGAAGACCCGCCGACCGACCAGATCAATGCTGGCTGTTATGTCTTCTCTCGCGAGATCATCGACCGGATACCGCGGGGGCGCGAGGTATCGGTGGAACGGGAGGTGTTTCCAGCGCTGCTGTCCGACGGGGACGTCCGCGTCTACGGCTACGTCGACGCCAGCTATTGGCGAGACATGGGCACGCCGGAAGACTTCGTGCGTGGATCGGCGGATCTGGTGCGTGGCATCGTCCCGTCGCCGGCGCTGCACGGCCACCGGGGCGAGCAGTTGGTGCACGACGGCGCGGCGGTGTCTCCCGGTGCGCTGCTGATTGGCGGCACGGTCGTTGGGCGGGGCGCGGAGATCGGCCCCGGCGCGCGGTTGGACGGCGCGGTCATCTTCGATGGCGTCCGGATCGAGGCCGGCAGCGTGATCGAGCGCTCGATCATCGGCTTCGGCGCGCGGATTGGTCCGCGGGCGTTGATCCGCGACGGGGTCATCGGCGACGGCGCCGACATCGGCGCACGCTGCGAGTTGCTGCGCGGGGCGCGGGTGTGGCCCGGGATTTCCATTCCCGACGGCGGAATCCGCTACTCCAGCGACGTGTGAGTGGCCCGGGAGACGAGGTAGGCCAGCGCCTCGTCGGACCCTTCGGGCAACTCCTCGGCCGGCCACCAACGTAGGTCCATCGACTCGTCACTGATCGCGATCTGGGCGCCGGCCGGAGCATGCGCCACGAACTGCAGATCAAGATGACGGGTCGGCACACCCAGCGAGCAGGTGACCGGGTGGACGTGCACGGCGACCAGGTCGGGTTCGATGCGCAGGTCGGTCACGCCGGATTCCTCGGTGGCCTCCCGCAGCGCTGCCGCGACGATGTCGCGGTCGGTGTCGTCGCAGTGTCCGCCCAGTTGCACCCAGCGGCCCAGCCGCGGATGCAAAGTGAGCAGGACTTGGCCGCCGGAGTCGTCGAGCACCAACGCCGACGCGGTGACGTGTCCCGGTACGCATTCGCGACGGCAGGCGTCGTCGCGCGCGTCCATAAACGCCAACACGGCGTGGCGCAGCGAGTCCTGCCCCCGGTTCGGCGCCTCCCACTGGCGGAGCAAGGCGATGGCCGACTGCTGAATGCTCACTTGCGCACCAGCAGGTCGGTGACGGGCACCGGGTCGCGCGGGTCCGCTGACGCTTCAGGCGGATAGCCGATCGCGATGGCGCCCAACGGCTCCCAGTCGCCGGGCAGCTCCAGCTCTTGGCGGACCAGATCGGCGGCGAAGATCGTCGAGCCGATCCAGCAGCTGCCCACCCCGCGCACGGCCAGGGCCACCAGCAGCGCCTGCACGGCCGCCCCCACCGCGACGGTGAACATGGTGTGCTCGGCGTCGTTGCGCGCGGCGTCTGGGTAATCGTGCGCACCTTCGGGTACCAGCATCGGGATCACGACTTCTGCCGCCTCATAGAGGATCTGGCCGCGCGCCACGCGCCGTTCGACGGCGTCGGCAAGCTTGCCGTCACCGGAAAGGTCGGACCGCCACTTGTCCCGCATGCGGTTCAGCAGCCGTGTGCGAATCGCGGGTGTCTGCAGCCAGACGAAGCGCACCGGCCGGGTGTGGTGGGGGGCCGGCGCGGTGAGCGCCTCCGCGACGGCGGCCTCGATGAGCTGCGGCGGCACCGGCTCGTCGGCAAACTGGCGCACCGAGCGGCGCAGCAACTGCGCCTGTCGGCGGCCCAACTCCAGGGCCTCGGCGGTGCCCAGCCAAAACAGGTCGTCGGTGCCGGACCGCACCAGGTGGCGGGCTGTGTCGCCGGTGTCGGACACGATGCCGCCGGGCAGTCCGCGCACGACGGCCGCCGGTATCGCGGTCAGCTTGCCCTTGACCAGATCGGCCGCGGCGGCGATCTCGTCGGCAATCGCGATCTCGGTGACCAATAGTTCATTGCCGTGCCGGTCGACGGCGCCGGCGTAGCTGTGCAGGACGGCCAGGCCGGCCGCGCCGACGGCAGCGTCGGTTTGGCCGTTGCGCCATGCTCGGCCCATCGTGTCGGTGACCACGACGGCGACGGTGACGCCCAGCCGTTCGCGCAGCCCGGCGCGCAGGGCCGCAGCGCTGGCGTCGGGATCGACGGGCAGCAGGGCCAATTCGTCGGCGCCGACGTTGGAGCCGTCCACGCCGGACGCGGCCTGAACGACGCCGAGTTTGTTCTCGGTGATCAGCGTGCGACCTTTGCGGGCCAGCACACGAACGGCCTCCGAGGCGACAAGCTTGCGCCGCAGGACGTCTCGCGCCTCAGGGTCGTCGGGCGCGTCCACCAGCCGGCCTTCGCATTTGGACACCACCTTGCTGGTGACCACCAGCACGTCACCGTCGCGCAGCCAGGGCGCGGCCGCCGCCACCCCCGCGCTCAGGTCGTCGCCCGGACGAAATTCGGGAAGCCCGGTCACCGGCAGGATCTCAACCGCCGAGGCGGTGCCGTGCTCCCCGCCGGCCGGCGGCGTCGCCGGCGGGGTCATGCTGCCACCCCCGCGAGGTCCAGTCCGGCGCTCACCATCTCGGCCGTCGCCTTCGGATCGGTCATTATCAGCGGTACCGACTGCACTGCAACCCCGTCGATTTCGGCGTGGTCGCCCTCGTGTATCAGCCAGCAGTCCAAGATGCCCGTGCCGGCTCGCGCGCCATAGTGGCGTCCCACCGCCTCTGCGGTAGACGCCACGCCGACTACGGTCAGGCACGCATCTGCCATGCCGCGCAACGGCTTTCCACCGATGATTGGCGAGTAGCCGACGATAGGCGCCTTGGTTGATCGCAGTGCTCCCCGGATGCCGGGGATGGCCAGGATCGCGCCGACGCTCACCACCGGATTTGACGGCGCCACCAGGATGATGTCGGCGTCGGCGATGGCTTCGGTGACTTCAGGCGCAGCGTGGGCCTTTTCAGCACCGATGAATGCGAAGCTGTGGGTCGGGACCTGGGCTCGGTAGCGCACCCACCATTCCTGGAAGTGGATCGCACGCTGAGTGTCGTCGGTGGGATCGGTGATGACGACGTGGGTTTCGCAGCGGTCGTCACTGGCGGGTAGCAGCCTGGCTCCGGGTTGCCAGCGGTCGCAGAGCGCCGCGGTGACTTGCGAGAGCGGGTAGCCGGCCCTCAGCATCTGGGTACGCACCAAATGGGTAGCCAGATCACGGTCGCCGAGCTCGAACCAGTCGGGCTGCACGCCGTAGCGGGCGAGTTCCTCTTTGGCGTGCCAGGTTTCATCGCGATGGCCCCAGCCGCGCTGCGGGTCGACGCCGCCGCCCAGGGTGTACATGCAGGTGTCCAGGTCCGGACAGATGCGCACCCCGTGCATCCAGGCGTCGTCGCCGATGTTGACGACCGCGGTTAGTTCGTGATCGCCGGTGGTCGCAGGCGCGGAGGTGAACTGGCCCAGACCGAGCAGCTGCTGCACACCGAGGAGAAAGCGGGCGCCGCCAACCCCGCCGACCAGAACCGTGACCTTCACACCGCACGACAGTACGCCCGGCGACGATGCGGCTCGAACCCTCGCGGCGGGGGTCCGTCTGGGTGCAAAAAAAGGGGGTGTGATCGACACGCCGGAACCTCAACGGCTTCAGTGTCGCAAAAAAATGATCACGAGATGGTATGGAATTCTTCCGAATCGCTTGCAAAGCGCACCTCACCCGTGTCTAATCACATCAGTGTCATTTCCCGGTTAGCCGGCCGGATTCGGTGTCGCAGACCGAGATTCGATCATTTGTTCGAATCGAGATGACCGACATCAAAACAGTGGTGACATTCACGATCAAACGACACAAGTGAGGGGAGGCGGAGCATGTCCTATGAGCACCTTCGGGGCGTAATGGGAGGCACACCGCACACCACTACCGGCTCGACAATCCTTGGGGCAACGGCAAGGCCCCATTTGAGTTTGGTTCCTGTTCCCGATGCGGTCGAAGTATTTGACCCCGACCCGGTCACCACCGACCAGTGGCAGGACCGCGCGTTGTGCGCGCAGACGGACCCCGAGGCGTTCTTTCCCGAAAAGGGCGGCTCCACCCGTGAGGCCAAGAAAATCTGCCTGGGCTGCGAGGTCCGGTCGGAATGCCTCGACTACGCGTTAGCTCACGACGAGCGGTTCGGCATTTGGGGCGGCCTCTCCGAGCGGGAACGCCGCCGCCTCAAGCGCGGAATTATCTGACGCGGTTAAGTCGGCGGGCGACCCGCCGCGCCCGGCTACGCCGAGCTTGCGATCGTCCGCTCGGCTCACTCGTCGTCGATCGTCGGGTCGATGACCGAGGGTTCGACGTCCAAATAGGTAGCCACTTGGGCCACCAGGATTTCATGCAGCAATTCGGCAAGTTCGACTGTGTCCTTCGCTCGCCGCTCGATCGGCTTGCGGAACAACACAACTCGCGCCCGGGTAGCGCTTCCGCGCACGTCGACGCCGGCCCCGATCAACCGGGCCAGTGCGATCGGCCCGTCGGCGACAACTTCGGGCGGCCATTGCACGCTGTCGGGATCCTTCGCCGAGATCCGTGGGATCTCGTCGACCGCCACGTCGAGCCCCGACAATCGCTCCTGCCAACGTCGCTCGATGGGCTCATAGGCCTCGAGCACGGCCATGTCGAAGCGCTCGGCGCGGCTGCGCCATCCGGGCACCGTCGGCGGCAACAGCGGCCCGCGCATCTCGCGGCCGCGGCGCGAGACTCTTCGGCCCGCAGGGTGTCGGTCGGGGCGAGAGCTGCGCGAATCGCTCACCCGGCGATGGTAACGGTTGGACATCGTGGCTTGGGCGAATGCGCGTGTCCGGCGCTCTGGGGACGTTTTCGCACGATAACCTCTCGAACGTGAACGTTCCGCGTCGCTGCTGCCGGCCCGGGTGTCCGCATTACGCGGTGGCGACGCTGACGTTTGTCTACTCGGACTCGACCGCGGTGATTGGCCCGCTGGCCACCTCGCGCGACCCGCACTCCTGGGACCTATGCGTCAGCCACGCCGGTCGTATCACCGCGCCGCGCGGCTGGGAACTCGTCCGCCACTCCGGACCGCTGGCCACCAACCCCGACGAGGATGATCTGATCGCGCTGGCCGAGGCGGTGCGCGAGGGTCGCGATGCCGTCGCCGGAGGTCCGCCGGTCAACGGATTTCACGATTTCGGCGGCGAGCATGCCGGTGCGCCGACCGCGCCACCCTCCGGTGGCGTGCTTGCTCCGGCCGGGCAGCGCTCCGGCGGCACCGGGCGCCGACGCGGCCATCTTCGAGTGTTGCCCGATCCCACCGACTAATCCGGTGTGAATAGCCCCACGGGCAAAGCGCCCGGCGCCGGTGACCGTCCGACCGGTGCCTAACCGCCGCGCTGCGCAGCCAGCGCCAGGCTATGCGCGGGGCTCCTTAACCCGAACAGCTAGCCGGTGGCTTCGCGGATGTACTCGCCGATTTGTCGCAGTGAGCGCGTCGCTTCGGGCACCATTGGGGCGGCGAGTTGGAAGTCGTGCATCTGGCCGCGCCAGACCCGGACTTCGGTCGGCACGCCGGCGGCCGCCAGCCGGCGGGCGGCCAACCGCGCGTCGTGCAGCAACACCTCGGATCCCGACACGTGGATCAACGTCCG
>NZ_DATMLH010000002.1:0-6759 GCF_035570115.1 Mycobacterium sp. | reverse complement strand
TACCATCGCCTGTAGTAGAAGCTGCGCGCTGCTGTGATCCGAGGAGTCAATGCGTGAGCATTCGCGAGCGCGTTGCGCCGAGTCGAGTCGGCACCACCTTGCTGGCTTATCTGGCGTTGACCAAGCCGCGAGTCATTGAGCTGTTGCTGGTCACCGCAATTCCGGCGATGTTGCTCGCCCACCGCGGCACGGTGAACCCGCTGCTGATTCTCAATACTCTGATCGGCGGGATGCTGGCCGCCGGTGGCGCCAACACGCTGAACTGCGTGGCCGACGCGGACATCGACAAGATGATGAAGCGGACCGCTCGACGACCGCTGGCGCGGGCTGCGGTGCCCACCAGGCACGCGCTGGTGTTCGGGCTGGTGCTGAGCGTCGCCTCGTTCTTCTGGTTGTGGCGGACAACAAACCTGTTGTCGGGGCTGCTGGCGGTGGCCACGATCGCGTTTTACGTGTTCGTCTACACCCTGTTGCTCAAGCGCCGGACCTCGCAGAACGTGGTCTGGGGCGGGGCGGCCGGCTGCATGCCGGTGATGATCGCCTGGTCGGCCGTCACCGGCACCATCGGTTGGCCGGCGCTGGTGATGTTCGCGATCATCTTCTTCTGGACGCCGCCGCATACCTGGGCATTGGCCATGCGGTACAAGGAGGACTACAAAGCCGCCGGCGTGCCGATGCTGCCGACCGTCGCGACCGAGCGCCAGGTCACCAAGCAGATCCTGATTTACACCTGGCTGACGGTGGCCGCGACGTTGGCGCTGGCGCTGGCGGCCGGATGGCTATACACCGCGGTAGCGCTGGCGGCCGGGGCGTGGTTCTTGGCGATGGCGCACCAGCTCTACGCGGGTGTGCGCCGCGGCGAGCCGGTCAAGCCGCTACGGCTGTTCTTGCAGTCGAACAACTACCTGGCGGTGGTGTTCTGCGCGTTGGCGCTCGACTCGGCGATGGCGCTGCCCACGCTGCTGCGCGTCTGACACCTAACGCGAGGTCTTCGACCTGCGAATACCCCCTACCCGGTCGGGGTCTTGCGCCTACGACACAGCGTCGTATTCAATGCCCGACGTGATCTCACCGGTGGGCGGCTGATGACGGCGCCAGTCTGGATGGCGTCTCCGCCGGAGGTGCACTCGGCGTTGCTCAGCAGCGGCCCAGGACCCGAGTCACTGCTGGCTGCGGCCAGCGCGTGGAATTCGTTGAGCACCGAATACGCGTCGGTCGCTGAGGAACTCAGCGCGGTCTTGGCGGAGGTGCAGGCGGGCGCGTGGCAAGGCCCTAGCGCCGAGCGGTACGTGGCTGCGCACATGCCCTACTTGGCGTGGCTGGTGCAGGCCAGCGCCAAGAGCGCGTCGGAGGCCGTCCAGCACGAGACCGCGGCCACCGCCTACACCGCGGCGTTGGCCACGATGCCGACGCTGCCGGAGTTGGGCGCCAACCACATGATTCACGGGGTGTTGGTGGCGACCAATTTCTTTGGTATCAACACGATTCCGATCGCGCTCAACGAGGCCGACTATGTACGGATGTGGATCCAGGCGGCCACCACGATGTCCACCTATCAGGCGGTCTCGAGCGCCGCGGTGGTATCAACGCCGCAGACCGATCCGGCGCCTCAGATCGTGAACCCGCGGCCTGCCGATGGAGAATTCGGCGGCGGTGGCGACCAGGGGATTCTGCCCATCGTCGACAACGACTCCGGCGATCCCTACAACCTGAGCTGGTGGATCAATCGATTCCTCGAAGTTCCGCAGACCTTATCGAGAGACGTCCAGCTCATCGCCCAGAACCCGACTCAGGGATTCACGCAGCTATTTTCCGACATTGGCGGACTGGCGTCAGACGAGTTCGGCCACGCGCTCCAGGCCATCGAGTACTTCCCTCAACTCCTGGCGCTTCCTTTCGCCGTGCCGGCCGGAGCCGCGGGAGGCTTGGCGGGCCTGGCCGGATTGGCTGGAATCCAGCCTGAAGCGGCCACCGCCCCCGCCGTGGCGGCCGCGCCGACACCCCAGACGCACAGTTTGCCGGCGGTGACGAGCAGCCCTGTTGCGATAGGTGCGGGCGGCACTGCGCCCGGCACGTCCCCAAGCCCTTCTCCCGCGTCCACGGCAAGCTCCGTCGCCGGTGCCGCGCCGCCGCCCCCTGCTGCGGGTGGTACGGGGTTTGTCCCCCCGTATGCCGTTGGGCCGCCCGGCATCGGGGTCGGTGCGGGGATGAGTTTGGGCGCCAAGACTCAGGAGCCGACGTCGCGTGGATCGGCGAAGGCACCCGAGATCGCTGCGGCCGCGGCGGTCGCGGGGGTGCGGGGCCGGCGCCGGCGGCGCCAGCGCGCGGGTATGCGCGGGTACGGCGATGAGTTCATGGATATGAATGTCCAGGTCGACCCGGACTGGGTCGCGCCGCCGGGCGGGGAGGCGGTGGCGTCGGATCGGAGTGCGGGCCCGTTGGGGTTCGCCGGGACGGTGTCGAAGGGCAGCACGCAGGCAGCGGGGTTGGCGACGCTTTCCGGTGATGACTTCGGAGGGGGACCGAATATGCCGATGCTGCCGAATACCTGGGATCCCGCGGGCAAGCCTGCAGATGGGCATGAGTAGGACTGGGATCATCACGACGTCGGGCAGGGCCACCGGCAAGCTGTCGATAGCTGATCGGCTGCAAGTTTTCGAGTCCACGATCGTGTGGTAGTTATTAATGAAAATCGTATTCATCTCAGCCCCGGTCGGGGCTCGTTGACAGCCTGGAATCCAGGCCAGGCCGGCAGGGGCGGAGACCACGCGTGACGCAGCAACACTTTTCGGGCGTCGACGTTGAGCTCTCGTTGGCCTGGTTGCTTCAGCCACTCTCCGTCGAAAACTTTCTCGACGAGATCTGGTCCCAAACCCATCACCACATCCGGCGAGGCTGCCCAGGCTATTTCGATGGTCTCTTGCCTGGGCCGTCGACGGTCGACGAATTGCTGGAGTTGTTTCGCCGCGAGCCATCGGCGCTGCGGTTGGTAAAGGGAAGAGACAAAAAGGGATCCGACAACTACCTGCTCGTTGACGGCAGCCTCGATGTTGTCGGTATCCGGAACGACTTCGCCGACGGCTACACGATCGTGTTGGACGGCGTCGAGAAATACGTGCGGGCGGTCGGGACGTTGGCCCGTTCGATCGAGGTCGAGCTGAACTTTCCGGTACAGGTCAACACCTACATCACCCCGCCAGGTCAGACGGGTCTGGCGCCCCACTACGACGACCACGACGTATTGATCCTGCAGGTCCAGGGCTCGAAAATCTGGCATTTGTACCTCGGCGCCGACCGCCCGCCGCGCGAGATCCAGCGCGAGAAGGACAAGGTGGTTGCCATCGATGGCCTTCCGCCGCCCACCGACGTGCGCCTGGAAGGTGGCGACGTGCTGTACGTGCCACGCGGCCGCGTTCATTCCGCCGAGACAACCTCAGAGCAATCCATCCATCTGACCGTCGGCATCCACGTACCGACCGTGCTCATGCTTGCCATCGGAGCGCTTTACTCGCAGAGCTGGCGTGATGATCGTCTGAACGCCCGTCTGCCTGTGCGGCATCTGGATGATGCGGATCTGGACGCGACGCTGCGCAGCCTGGTGCGGGAAGCTGTTGGGACAGTTGATGATTCGGGCGCAATGGCTGGCGGTCTCGGGTTACTGGCGGACGGCTTGGTCCGGCGCGGCCAATGCCCACCGGTCGGACCAATCGCAAACGCCACGGGAATCGACGGAGAAACACGGGTGCGGAAGTACCAACCGCTCTATTCGTCAGTGAAGATCGAACCCGGCGGCGTCGTGCTGCAATTCGCGAGTTTGTCGATTGCCGCCGGCCTAAACCATAAAGCCGCGATGGAGTTCGTTTCGCGAAGCACCGAGCCGTTCCGGGTTGGCGACATGCCCGAGCTGAGCGAGAGGCAGCAGATCGAGCTGGCCCGATCGCTGATCGTCAGCGGATTCCTCGTCCGACTGCCTTAGGATGCTGATGGTGCCGGGCCGGGGGAAATCAGACCAGACCGGCGAGGGCGAGAAAACGGAGAGCACGGCTGATGCAGCAACGCTTATCGGGCGTTGACCGCGAGTTGTCATTGGCCTGGCTGCTTCACCCACTGACGGTCGAGACCTTTCTCAGTGAGATTTGGGGGGCGACTCATCACCACGTGAGCCGAAACTGCCCTCGATACTTCGACAGCCTGCTGGACGGCTCAGCCTCTGTTGATGAGCTGGTGGGGTTGTTTCGGCCGGATCTGTCATTGGTGAGCCTGGTCCGGGAGGACGACAAAAAAGATTCATACGTCTACCGGCTTGCCGGTGGCGGTTTCGATGCTGCTGGAATCGGCAAGGACTTCGCCGATGGCTACACGATCCTCTTGGGCAGTGTTCAGCGATATGTGCGCGAAATTGCGTCGCTACTGCACTCCATCGAGGTCGAGCTGAACTTCGCGGCGCAGGCCAACGCCTACATCACGCCGCCCGAATCTCAGGGCTTTGTAGCCCATTTCGACGATCACGACGTGTTGATCCTGCAGATTCGGGGATCCAAAATTTGGCACGTGTATGACGGTGCTGATGTAGCACCGCACCAGATGCTTCGCCGCGAGCCGGTGGCCACGGCCGCGCTCCCCTCGCCCACCGACGTGCGCCTGGAGGTCGGCGACGTGCTTTACCTGCCACGCGGCCGAGTCCATGCGGCCGAAGCAACCTCGGAGTTATCGGTCCACTTGACCGTCGGCCTCACCGCACCCACGCTGCTCACGCTTGTCACCCGAGCACTTAACTGGCTGAGCTCCTCCGATGATCGTGTCCACACCCAGCTGCCGCCGCGGTACCTCAACGACCCGGACGTACGGGTCGGTCTGGGCGTCCTCGTGCGCGACATCGCCGAAGCCCTCGAACAGCCGAGCGTCATCGCGGAAGGGCTCTCTTCGCTGGAAGATGACCTCGTCAAGCGCGGCCCAGGCCCGCCCGTCGGACAGTCGATCTCAGATGCCGTTGGGATTGACGCCCATAGCCGAGTGGTGAAGTACCAACCGCTCTATTCGCGGGTAGCAGACACTTCCGACGGCGTCGCACTGCACTTTGCACAATTAGTGATAAATGCCCCTCCCGACCATAAAGACGCACTGCAGTTCCTCTCGAAAAGTACCGACCCCTTTCGGATTTGCGATCTGCCGGGGCTGTCTGCGGCGCAGCAGACGGAATTGGCCCGAACCCTGATCGTGAATGGATTCCTTGTCCGGCTGCCCGACGATTGATGGAACTCGCCGAGCTCGCGCGTTGGACGCCGATCAGATTCGACCTTTCCGGACCCGTACCGACGGTCGACTGGGCCGATCTTTCCGAAGAACGTTTCGTCGAACCGTTCTTCGACCAGACCGTTGCCCGCTGGGCGTCCGGCCCCCGGGCCCGGCCGCTCGTCAGGACCGGGCTAGAAGCCCTTGTCATTCTCGACAACGAGCCCTCGCTCGAGCCTGCGGGCATGATCTTTCACCTGTCGCGCTGCGGGTCCACTCTGGTGTCTCGGATGCTGGGCACCCTTCCGGGGACCGTCGTTATTTCCGAGCCTTCGCCCCTCAACGCGCTCCTCGGGCTCGACCCCGGCCGGGTCAGCGAGGCCATGCTGGTCCGATCGGTGCGGCTTTTGGTGCGGGCGCTGGGCCGATGTCGGCACGGTGACGAACACCACCTGGTGCTCAAGTGCACCAGCTGGAACATCCGCCGCCGAGAAATCCTGGCCGCCGCTTTTCCCGAAACGCCGTGGGCCTGGGTCCAGCGCGACCCGGCGCACGTCTTGGCTTCGCTGCTGGCCAAGCCACCGGGCTGGCTCGGACTCCAGGCAGTGCCCCCCCGGACCGCGCGGCTCTTCGGCCTTGATCCGCAGGCGGTTCCGGCGAGGGCGCGCGTCGAGTTCGCGGCTCGCGCGCTCGGCGCCATGCTGGAGGCGGCCGCAACTGATCCTGCAGGGCGTCTGTCGATCGACCATGCCGAATTGCCCGGTGCGGTTTGGCAGCACGTAGCCCCGCATTTCGGGCTCGAGGCCGATAGTGCGGCGATTGACCGCATGATCGAGGAATCCCGGTTCTACTCAAAGGACCCATCACCCCGCGTCTTTGACAGGGATGCCTCCGAGCGCCGCCTGATGACCGATGCGATGCGTAAGGCCGCCGAGCGCTTCGCCGAGCCCGGTTATCGCTTGCTGGCATCGCCTCGTTAGAGCGGCTGGCCGGCCTCGCGCGGCAACACACGGCCGTCGAGTTTCTAATGCCGCGGCCGTGTGGTATTAATCTTAATGAAAATCATATTCATCTCGGCCATTCGGCCCATGACCGAGGAGTTGCTGTCATGACGTTGCGTGTCGTTCCCGAAGGTCTCGCCGGCGCTAGTGCAGCGATCGAGGCGTTGACCGCGCGTCTGGCCTCTGCCAATGCCGGCGCGGCCCCGCTGATCACGGTTGTGGCGCCTCCTGCCGCGGATCCGGTGTCGTTGCAGAACGCGGCCGGGTTCAGCGTTCGCGGCGGCGAACATTCAGCGGCGGTGGCCCAAGGCGCGGCAGAACTTGGTCGCGCCGGCGTCGGGGTCGGCGATGCGGGTGTCGGCTATGCAGCACGCGATGCAATGGGGGCGTCATCGTATTTCTTTGCGGGCGGGTGAAATGACAGCACCCATCTGGATGGCCGCGCCGCCGGAGGTGCATTCCGCGTTGTTGAGCAGTGGCCCCGGGCCCGGGTCATTGCTGGCGGCGGCCGGGGCGTGGAACTCAC
>NZ_DATMLH010000001.1:0-7754 GCF_035570115.1 Mycobacterium sp. | reverse complement strand
GGGCGGGCTGCCCTAACCGTAAGCGTCATTCGACGCAATCCCGACGACACTGTCCCACAAGCGTGGTTCTCGCGCGTTCGAGGTCGGCGACCTTCATCAGTGCCGACCTCACTTAGCGAGCCGCTCGAAACGATCGTGATTCTCGGCTTGACCAGTGTCAACCGCCTTTACGCATTATTGATGCTGCGTGGTGGTCCGCTTTACGCCGCTCCGCGCCCCGAGTCCCTTTGGGCTGATGATCCGGTAATCATCGCTGGTACAGAATGTTTCGGGTCTATGAAATATGTTTCGGGTCTGCGAATGTTTCGGGTCTGTGAACTAATTGCACGGTGGGCTACCGCGCCGCCCCGATGTGACCTCGAGTATCAACACAACGTCGATAATATTCAAGTTATCGCGGCTCCCAACCGAGCTCAAGCGACAGGACTTGTGGGTTGGGATTACTGGCCGGCAACGGGCAGTGGACTCCTTTGTGACGCGACCCTGCGCAGGAGCTTTTCGGCTACCCGGCGATGCGTGGTGTTGTGAGAGGCGGCAAGTAGCGGCCGTCAGTCCACACAGCGAGGAAAGCTACTCTGGCGGGCATGGCCACTGAATCCACCATGCTTGCCCTCGGCACCCCCGCGCCGCCGTTCACGCTGCCGGAGCCGGCCACCGGCGCCACAGTGAGCCTTGACGACCTTGCGGGTCCCGCGCTGGTCGTCACCTTCATCTGTAACCACTGTCCGTATGTCAAGCACGTCGGCCCCGGGCTCGCCGCGCTTGGTCGAGATCTCAACGATCAAGGTGTCGCGATGGTCGGCATCTCCAGCAATGACGTGGTCACCTACCCGCAAGACGGACCCGACCAGATGGCGGCCGAGGCCCGTCGCCACGGCTGGACGTTCCCGTACCTCTACGACGAGACCCAGGACGTCGCGCGTGCGTTCTCCGCGGCCTGCACACCCGACACTTTCGTCTTTGACGGTGAGCGTCGGCTCGTCTACCGCGGTCAGCTCGACAACTCGCGCCCAGGCAACGATCTACCGGTGACGGCCGCTGATGTCCGGGCGGCGGTCGACGCCGTACTCGCTGGGCGGCAGGTCGACGCCGATCAGCGACCGTCGATCGGATGCGGCATCAAGTGGCGCTGAGCCCGGCGCGCTGACGACACGAAACAGGTTGCGGTCCATCGATGAAATTCGCCGTCGCAGGCTACGGAAGTCGCGGCGATGTCGAGCCCTGCATCGCTCTCGCCCGGGAGCTACTGCGCCGGGGGCATGACGTGGGCATGGCTGTGACAGTCCCGTCTGACATGCGTGGCTTCGTCGAGTCGGCGGGGCTTACTGAGGTCCCCTATGGACGGCACTGGGAGAAGCTGCTGCGCGACGGGGATTTCGTACGGATGATGCAGAATCCGGACCAAGCGATATCCCAGGCTGCCGACTATGTCGTCCAGGTCTGGGAGGACAAGACCACGACGTTGAAATCGGTGGCTAACGGGGCAGACTTGCTCCTGGCGGGCATAACCGAGCAGAGGCTGGCCGCCAATATCGCTGAGTATTACGGCATTCCGCTGGCCGGGCTGCACTTCTTCCCGGCCGAGATTTTGGAGTCCAGCGGGCCGCGTGGACTCGCGACGACGGGGCCTGAACGTGCCCAACGCCAGGCACTCGGCTTACCGGAGGCAACTGGACGAGCGGAGGACCGCGTAGCGCTGGAGATTCAGGCTTACGACGAACTCTGCTTTCCCGGACTGGCAGCCCAGTGGGCGCAGGCAGACGTGCGACGGCCCTTCGTCGGGGCGCTGACGCTCGAGTTGCCGAGGGATACCGACGACGAGGTTTTGTCCTGGATTGCCGCGGGAACGCCCCCGATCTACTTCGGCTTTGGCAGCACGCCGATCGCATCCCCCGCCGACACGGTCGCCGTGATCGGCGCGGCGTGCAAGCTGTTAGGGGAACGAGCGTTGATTTGCGCGGGCGCGAGTGACTGGACCCATGTCCCGCATGGCGGCCACGTCAAGATCGTGGAAGCAGTCAATCATGCCGCCGTCTTTCCCGCGTGCCGCGCGGTCGTCCACCATGGCGGAGCCGGCACCACGGCCGCAGGCCTGCGGGCCGGAGTCCCCACATTGGTCCTTTGCGTCGGGCTTGATCAGCCGATCTGGGCATCTGCCGTCGAACTCCTGAAAGTCGGTTCCGCGCGGCACTTTTCGGCTACCACCCGGGAATCGCTGGTCGCAGACCTACGCTCGATCCTTGCTCCGAAATGCGTGTCTCAGGCCCGAAACGTTGCCGCTCAGATGACCAAACCGGCCGAAAGCGTTGCCAGCGCCGCCGATCTGCTGGAAGACGCCGCCCGCCGGGGACGCGTTAACTGACCGGTCGGCGGCAGGCCGCAAACGGGTATCGCGGGGCGGTCGAGCACATCGTCGTACCGGTGCTCGAGAACTACCCGTCTAACTGGCCGGAGATCCCACGTTCGATGCTGGCTTGGGTCGTGGCCGGCAGCACGATGAGGCCATCGAGTTCTCTGTGTGCACGGTCATAGGCGTTCTGGCGTTCTTGCGGAGTCGCGGCGGAGTCGGACGCCATGCGCAATAGACTCTGAGCCCGGGCAATCCGCTGCTGTCCGTCGTGTGAGAAGTCGTTGCGGCGCCGACGTTTCGCCTCCGCCTCGGCGATGTTGAACGCGGTCACATAGTCCTCAACAGCGGCCAGGTACCGGGCCGCTGCGTCGCGGTCATCGAGGAGATCTTCGGCTTTGGCAGGGCGCAGGAAGTCGGCCCGCAGCTTGGCCTTGTGAAAGGCGATTGTCAGCGGATCGCGCAGGTCGGTCATCAGCGGGAAGTCGAGAAGCCTGGCGAAGTCGAGTTCGTACTCAAGCCACCGCGTGTCGGTGCGGTCGTGCTCTCGCAGGACGCGGGTGAGCGACCGCCAGTGGACGGCTTGATTGCCGGCCGTCCCTGCCCGATCGTGGCTCTGTGGGTTCTTCCCCGGGCGCTTGTCCGCCGAGAATGCTCGTATTGCGGCGATGATCATGCCCGCCAGCGGCACGATCACGATGAGGAACTCGGCTAACCGGAACAGCAAACCCACATGACCAGGATGCCACCGCCAGTGAGCCGGTGACTCGGATCACCGATCGAGATCCCACTGTCCGAAATCGGTCGCAAGGACATCGTCCACATCCACGTTGATGCCGCCGAGAAGCGGACCCGGGCTCGACGGGGTATTGACCACGTCCTGATACAGCACCGCCGCGGGCTCGCGCTGCCCGTGCGACCACGACCTGGTCTGCCATGCCCATCGGAACCCCGCGGTGGTGGAATGCCCGATCACGCCGTCCCTGATCGCCCATCCACACGCCTGAGAATGCCCGTAAATGCCGGAGCGCTGCACGCCCAATACCGAATTGATTCCTCGAAACCAATTGACAGCAAGGCTATTCCAAGAGTTCTGGTCGATGTCGTCATCGACACTGAAGAAGATGGGAGCGGAACCGGTACCCCCGGCTGCGGCGTGCAGTCCCAGCGCAGTGTGTGCGTCGGCCGCGCCCCCGTCGTACCCCCGGGTGAAATCCGACGGATCGGGCCAACCCGGTTTGCCGTACTGGAAATTGCTGACAATGTGAAGACCCGCAGCGCGCAGCGCGTCGGCGTACTCGCGGGTGATGGGCTTTGCCTCAAAGTGGGCGCCCGGCCGCTCCAAGGACACGTAGTTCACCACTCCGGCATAGCCGGCCGATTTGATCTGATCGGGCGGGATCCGCCGCTCTGCGAAATCGATCAGCCTGATGTCGGCAGCCGACGCCTGCTGCCCGCCGAGCGTCGTGGCCAGCGGCGCCAGGCCTACCAGTACCGGCGACAGGGCAAACTTGATGACGTCGCGCCGTGAAAGAGCTCGCCGCTTAGTTGATTCAGCCATTCGCCGGCCTCAATGGGTTAGGAGGGCAACTGCACTCCAGCGGCTGCCGCCCGGGCGCCGTGGATCCGTCTCGGGCAGCCACGCCATCGGGCGCAGGAACATCGGTAAGCGATGGTATCGGTGGGCGGCTACAAACATCGATTCGACTTCGAGCGTGCGCCACCCCAGGTCTTCGAAGTAGGCCAGCCCGTTCTCGGGCGCGAACCTGAACGGCGCGTTTTCCAACATGCCGGCCATCTTCTTGTTCATCATCTTCCGCAGGCCCGGAAAGGCGAAGTCGAGCATCCACCAGGCCACCTCAGGTCGCTTGATCGCCGCCGAAAGCGCGACGACGTCCCGGTAGTCGAGATACATCAGCAGTCCCTCGGACAAGACCAGTGCCTTGGTGGCCCCGTCTAGCGCCTCGTTGAAGAACCCGTCGCGGGCGTTCGCATCGGACAGGTCGACGGCCACCCGAGTCAACCGGCATCGTGGCGTCTGGTCGGCGAGAAGCTCTGTCTTTTCCGCGAGCAGCTCCGGCAGGTCCGCTTCAATCCAAGGAAAATCGGGTGGAAGGTCCAAACGATACGGTCGGGTGTCCAGGCCGGCGGCCAGGTTCAACACCCGGTCACAGCCCTCGGCGATCGATCGGGCAATGATGTCATCGATGATCTTGGTACGCGCGATGAGCCACCACCCGTTGCGATTCGACCGGGGAACCCGGGCGACGATTGCGCGGCCATGTTCGCCGGCGAGACGCTCGGCCAGCGGGTCATTGAACAACGCATCGGCCCGTGCGGATTCGGTTGCCCGATGCAGCGCGGTCCACCGGGCGGTATCGGAAACGTGGGTGATGAAGTGCCCGGTGTCTGACATACAGATGATGCTAGCCAACCCGAGGCGCCGCCTCACCGCGCGAGCGCTGGTGGAAACTGGTCCCGGTCGTGTACAAGAGTCTGGTGGACGATCCGGCCGTCGGGCCTTTCAGCCCGTCGACGCTGCGCGAAGCGATGGCACGGCGGTTGTATCGCCGATCGGTGGCGATGGGGCAAATCACCGTGCCGGCCGTTCCCAGCTTGATCGACGAGTACGTCAAGATGTGCGACAACATATTTGCCAGCGTCGGCGTGCAGTATTCCCCCGAAGAATTTGCTCAGCTGACGACGGTGCTGAAGACGCAGTTGGCGCAGGCTTACCAGGCCTCCTCCCGTTCGAACATCGTCATCTCCTTTCACGCTCCCTTCGGCACGGCCCTGAACTATCGCGTCAACATCGAAGCGGTGACGATGGCGGGTCATTACGACGGCTGGGTTACCACCCGGGAGGGGTCGCTGTTCGGCACCACACCGGATGCCCGGGTGTGGGCACTGGCCGGTGAAGCGGCCGATCCCACCAGCTATCGCATACTCGATATCGGCGCAGGAACCGGCCGCAACGCTCTGGCCCTCGCGCGACGCGGCCATCCGGTGGACGCGGTCGAGATTGCTCCGAAGCTCGCGCACATCATTCGCTCGGAGGCCGAACGCGAATCACTCGACGTACAGGTGATCGAGCGCGACGTCTTCGCGACCAACGACGACGTCCGCGACGACTATCAGCTGATTGTGGCCTCCGAACTAGTGCCCGACTTCCGGACGACGCAGCAGCTTCGCAGCATGTTCGAACTCGCCGCGCGTTGCCTGGCTCCCGGCGGGCGGTTCCTTGTCAACGCCTTCGTGCCGCGCGAGGGTTACATCCCCGATGACGCATCCCGGGAATTGGGGCAGCAATGCAACACCATGTTCTTCACCTGGGAGGAAATGTCGAACGCGGCCGACCTGCTGCCTCTCAAGCTGGTTGCCGACGATTCCGCCCACGACTACGAGAAAAACCACCTGCCCGCAGGCGCTTGGCCGCCCACAGCCTGGTACGCCAACTGGGCCAGCGGGCTTGACGTATTCGACGTCGCGCGTGAGGAATCCCCGATCGAGCTGCGCTGGCTCGTTTACCAGAAGGCTCCCTAGCCATGGCTGATGCGATCCATTTCGTCGACGCGAACGGACTGAACTTCGCCTATCTCGAGGAGGGCTCCGGTCCTCTCGTACTCATGTTGCACGGGTTCCCGGACACGGCGCACACCTGGGACGATCTTCGACCGCGAATCGCCGCCAACGGATACCGGGCGGTGAGCCCGTTCATGCGTGGCTACCACCCCACCGGGATCCCAGATCGCGACCCGGACCAAGAAACCTTGGCGCGCGATCCGCTTGCGTTGATCGAAGCACTCGGTGCGCGCGACGCCATCATCATCGGCCACGATTGGGGAGCTTCGGCCGCCTACGGCGCGGCGGCGCTCGGGCCCGATCGAGTGAAGAAGCTCTTTGCCATCGGCATTCCACACCCGGCAGCACTGAAACCGTCGCCGAAGAAGCTCTGGGGTGTTCGCCACTTTGCCGCATACAAGTTGCCAGGAGCGCCGAACCGCTTCGCGCGCAATGACTTCGCGGCACTTCCCGCGATCTATCGGCGATGGTCGCCGGATTGGACGCCCGATCCAACGGAATTCGACGCCGTCCGTGCGAGCTTTGCCAACCCGGCGAGCGTGAACGCGGCGTTCGGTTACTACCGAAAGCTTTCACCGATACCCAGTGCATCGCTGCGGGCGCGCATCACCGTGCCGACAGTGGCCTTTGCGGGGCTCGGTGATCCAGTCGTCGCGCCCTCGGACTACCGGGGTGCGGCCCGGATGTTTGAAAGCGATTACATCATCGAGGAAGTCCCTGGCGGGCATTTCATGCATCGGGAACACCCCGACGTGTTCGCCGAGCGACTCCTTGCTCACCTGTGAGCTGTCCCTCACGGGTACGGGGGGACGAGAAGCCGGCTGCTATCGTGCTTGGCCTATGCCCGAGATGGATCGTCGCACCATGATGTTGATGACCGGGGTCGGCGTGCTGGCAGCCGCGGCACCCATCCCCCGGGCCCGGGCCCATCCGTCCCCGCCGGACGCACCGCCCGGTTCCTACCTTTTCCACGACGAGTTCGACGGGTCAGCCGGCTCCGCTCCCGACCCGTCCAAGTGGACGGTGGCGACCGCCCGCGAGCAAATCAAGGATCCGACGTTCTGGGAGCTACCCGAGAACATTGGGCAGTACCGCAACGATCGACGCAACGTATTCGTGGACGGCAACTCCAACCTTGTCCTACGTGCCGCCAAAGACGGCCCGACGTACTACAGCGGCAAGGTCCAAAGCCTCTGGCGCGGCGGCGTCGGCCACACCTGGGAAGCCCGGATCAAGCTCAATTGCCTGACCGCCGGTGCCTGGCCGGCCTACTGGCTGGGCAATCCGGATCAGGGCGAAATCGACGTCGTCGAGTGGTACGGCAACGGCAGCTGGCCCTCGGCCACCACCGTCCACGCGAAAGCAAACGGCGGTGAATGGAAGACCGACAACATCGCGGTGGACAGCGGTTGGCATACGTGGCGATGCCAGTGGGATGCGGCCGGCATCCGGTTCTGGAAAGACTACGTCGACGGTGCGCAACCGTATTTCGATGTTCCGGCGGATTCGCTCCCGGATTGGCCCTTCAACCGCCCCGGCTACACCGTTTTTCCAGTTTTCAATCTCGCGGTCGCCGGTTCCGGTGGCGGTGATCCCGGACCGGGCAGCTATCCCGCGCAGATGCTCGTCGACTGGATACGTGTCTGGTAAGGCATGAAATGGGGACCCATTCCCCACCTACACCGACCTAGGCGTCACTCCCCCAGGCACCACCGCGACCTATACGGTCCCGACGGGTGTCGAAGCCTGCGAACTGCAGGTCGACCCCGTCCCGCATAACGCGCTCAGAAGTTGTTACAGGTGGTCGTGACCTGGCTGATTAGAC